>DASSKO010000085.1:0-50922 GCA_035690425.1 Nocardioidaceae bacterium | reverse complement strand
TGGCTGACCATCTGCGTGACCGCCCCGGTGACCGCCACCGCACGCGCCTGCTCGTCGCTGCCCGACACCAGGCCGGCGGCGCCCACCGCCACGACGACGTAGCCCATGTGGTTGACCGAGGTGTAGGCGATCATCCGCTTGGCGTTGGTCTGCGCCAGCGCCACCAGAGCGCCGTACAGCACCGAGAGCAGACCCACCGCGACGATCACCCACGCCCAAGCGCGCCACGCGTCGGGCAGCATCGGCATCGCGATCCGTACGAACCCGTAGGCGCCCAGCTTCAGCAGCACGGCGGCGAGTACGGCGGATCCGACCGCCGGCGCGTCGGTGTGTGCCGGCGGCAGCCAGGTGTGGAACGGCACGGTCGGGGTCTTGATCGCGAGTCCCAGCAGGATCGCCGCCAGCACCAGGCCACCGGCGACCGGGCTGCCGGCCAGCGGCCTCGCCTCGGCAAGCGCCACCATGTCGAACGTGTGCGGGTCGGCGGCGACGTAGAGGCCGATGAAGCCCAGCAGCAGGGCCAGTGAACCGAGGAAGGTGTAGAGGAAGAACTTCAGCGCGGAACGCGCCGCGTCGCCGTGGCCCCAGCCGGCGATGACGAAGTACATGCCGACGATGGACAGGTCGAAGAAGACGAAGAACACGATCAGGTCCTGCGCCGCGAAGACTCCTAGGCAGGTGGTCTGCAGGAACAAGAACAGAGCCGCCTGCACCCGGGGCCGCTCCACCTCGCGCAGCGCATAGACCGCGCAGGCGACGAAGACCACGGCGGTCAGCGCCAGCAGCGGCAGCGACAGCCCGTCGATGCCCACGTGGTAGCTGCTGTTGACACCGGGGATCCACGCCACCTGCTGCTCGAACGCCAGCCCTCCCGCCGCCGGGGTGTCGTAGTCGAGCCAGACGGCGAGCACCAGGGCCAGGTCGAGCACCGTGGCGCTGACCCATACCCAGCGCGCTGCCACGTCCGGCAGCCGTGGCACCGCCACGAGCGCCAACGCCACCGCTAACGGCCAGAAGATGAGCAGGCTCAGCACCGGCTCACCCCAGCATGATCAGCAGGACGACGCCGACCGCGAGCACCGCAGCGGCTTGGAGGTAGTACTCGTGCAGCTGCCCCGTCTGCGGCAGCCGGGCGAGGTCGCCGAGCCGGCGGGTGGACCTGGCGACGACCTCGACGAGGCCGTCGACGCCACGCACATCCGCCCGGGCGAGTCGGCATGCGGTCACGGCCGTCAGCCTCGCGCTCTCGTCCACCGCACGGTCGAGCACCCGGTCGTCGAAACGGGCCAGCGCGCCGGCCAGCTTCAGCGTCGGCCCGACGACGAGGACGTGTGTCGCGGACTCGAGTCCGAGCCAGCCGGCCGCCCAGCCCGGCTCCGGCGGCCGCCAACGGACCACCGCGGCGAGCACGACCAGGGCGAGCACTGCCGACCCCAGCAGCTCCAGCACCCCGGCCGTCGGGGCCGAGGTATCGCCGAGGGCGCGGCGCAGGCTGTGACTGACCGGGGGAAGGGCGAGCACCACCAGGAGCGCTGCGGCTGCCGCGAGCACGATCAGCGGGGCCCGCTCGAGCACACCGACATGGCGTGTGCCTCGCACCTCGTCGTCGTACCTGGCCTCGGCGTCGGCGGGCAGCCGGCGGCACACGGTGACCAGGACCTTGCCTGCGTAGGCCGCGGACAGCGCTGCGGCCGCGAGCCCTACGACGTACAACGCCGGCGACTCGACGAGCGCCGCCGCCAGGACCTCGTCCTTCGTTGCCCACAACGACAGAGGCGCAACGCCGGCAAGGGAGAGCGCACCGATGCCGGCGGTCGCGCCGACGAGCGGCCACCTGCGTGCGGCGCCTCGCAGCGCCGACAGTCGCTTGGTGCCCAACGCCGACAGCCAGGCACCGGCCACCAGGAACAGCAACGCCTTGGTCGCCGCATGTGCGACGAGGTGTGCGGTGCCGCCTGCGACGGCGCCCAGACCCGCTGCGAGTACGACGAAGCCGAGCTGCGCGGAGGTGGACGCGGCCAGCAGTTGCTTGAGGTCGCGCTGCGCGACCGCGACGGCGCCGAGCAGCAGTGCGGTCAGTGCACCCGCCCAGGCGGCGGCCACCGAAGCCCACCCGGTCGCGGCGAGCAGGTCGTGCGTGCGCAGCAGCAGGTAACCCCCCATGGCGACCATCGCGGCCGAGTGCAACAGCGCGCTGACCGGGCTGGGGCCCTCCATCGCCCGCGACAGCCAGAACGAGAACGGCAGCTGGGCCGCTTTGCCCAGCGCGGCGACGAGCACGCCGGCGGCGACCACGTGTCGCCAGCCTTCGCCCGCCTCGGGCAGGTCCGCCAGCGCCAGCCCGGCGCCGCCCGCAAGCGCGGCACCGGCCGCGGTGTAGAGGCCGAGGTCGGCGGCGCGGGTGGTGAGGAACGCGGTGGCGCCCGCCTGGACCTTGCCGTCCTGCTGCCAGCCGAAGCCGATCAGCGCGTAGGAGGTCGCGCCCATCACCTCCCACGCCACCAACAGCGCGGGCAGCGTCGTGGCGGTCGCGGTCATGGCCACGGCGGCGGCGAACAGCAGCATCAGTCCGTGGAACCGGCCGCGTGAGCCGGTGACGTCCGCGGCGGCGAACATGAGCACGAGCAGCGTGATAACGGCGACCGTGACGACCACCAGCGCCGACAGCGTGTCCACCGCGAGACCGACCGGTGTGCCGACCATGAACGGCGCGTCGACGGCCGGCCTGCCGATCGCCACCCCGACCGCCAGGGCCACCCAGATGACGGCGGTGGCGAGGGACACGGGTACGGCGAACCGCTCGGTCTGCCGCCCGCCGAGGCCCAAGCCGGCACCGACGAGTGCGGGCAACCCGACGAGTGACCACAGCGCGGCATCGCCCGTCATCGGGAGAGGTCCGCGGCCATGTCGGTCATGTCGGTGCCGCGGTGCCGGTGCAGGGCGATCGCCACGGCGAAGCCCATCGCCATCTCGACGGTCATCGCGGCGATGACGACCAGCAGCAGGACCTGTCCCTCCGGCGCCGGCGCGAGGAACCACCAGAACGCCGCCCCGGCCAGGATGACCCCGTTGAGCATCAGCTCCAGGCCCATCATCACCATCACCACGACCTGCTGCGACAGCGCGCCGTAGAGGCCGACGCTGAACAGCGCCGCCGCCACGATCAGGACCGTCTCCAATGTCATCGGCCGACACCCCCTGGCTGCGGGTCGTCGGCGGGGCGCTGCTTGAGGTCGTCACCGAGCCGGTCGTAGCGGGTGCGGTGCGAAGCGAGCACGATGCCCGCGACGATCGTCGCCAGCATCACCGGGCTGACGGTCATCATCACGAGCATCTTGGCGCCCATCAGCGCCTCCCCGAGTGCGGCGGTGTGGTCGGCCGCGGGTACGCCGCGACGCTCGGGCCACGGCACCAGCACCGCTCCGGCGGCGAGCAGAACGAAGGTGGCGGTCGCGGCCCCCACCGCGGTGCGCTGACCATGCACCATGCTCATCGGCATCAGTGCGGGGTTCATGCCCATGAACATGATCATGTAGACCGCCATGATCGCCATCTCCATCACCATCATCAGCACGGTGACCAGGCCGATGTAGTCGAGGTCGACCAGCAGCAGCGCAAGCCCGACCGCCACGAACGACGTCGCGAGCGCGTAGGTCGCGCGGGCCATGGAGTCGACGCGGAACACGGCGACCCCGGCGGCGACCGCGACGACCGCGAGAGCCCAGAACACCAGCGCCGTCACGAGTGAGGTCTCCGTCACGACTCAACCCCCTATGACTGCGACGACGGACACGACGAGCACCTGCAGCAGCACGACCGGCAGCAGCGCCATCCACCCGACCTCGACGAAGCGGTCGGGCCGGAGCGTGGGTATCCGCCGGCGGACCGCGACGAGCGCGGCAAGCAGCAGGACCGTCTTCACCAGCACCCAGCACCAGCCGGGCAGGCCCGGGCCCGATCCGCCACCGAGGAACAGCGGCACCGCGAACGCCGCGCCGGCGGCGAGCAACGCGTATCGTCCGGCCTGCAGCAGCAGCCGGTCGGGGCCGGACACCTCCGCGAGCACTCCACCGGCGATGTCGGCGCCGACCGCCGGCGCCAGCGGGCCCCACACCGAGAAGCCGACGACCGACAGGCAGTAGACAGCGAACGCGACCGGCATCCACACCACGAACCACACGCCTTGCTGGGCTGCGGCCACATCCGCGACGCGGAGGCTCCCCGCCGCCACGGCCGGTGCGGTCAGCGCGAACATCAGCGGCAGCTCGTAGGCCAGCGCCTGCGCCAGGAACCGGTAGCCACCGACCAGCGGGTACGCCGCGTTGGGCCCCCATCCGGCCAGCCACACCAGCGCCCAGACCACGACGTCCATCGCGTTGAACCACACGACGCCGACGGCGAGGTCGGCCAGCGTCCACTGCCCCAGCGGCACGACGGCGACCATCAGGAGTGCGACGAGGACGAGGCCGGCTCCACCGCTGCGCCACAGCAGCGAGTCGGCGGCGACCAGCGTGCGGCGACGCTGCCGCAGCAGCCGAGCCGTTTCCACCAGCGGCATCCGCGCGCCGGACAGCGGTGCCTGCCCAGCCGCCCGCGCGGCGAGCGCACCGTCGAGGCCGGCCGCAACGACCGCGACACCGCCGAGCAGCAGCACGGCGACGACCGCCCAGACCGGCGCCACCTGCGTCACTTGTGCCAGCTCAGGCATCCGGGCCGCCTCCCACCGGCGCAGCACGCGCGGCCGCGAACGGCACCAGGCTCGCCACTACGAGCCGCACGGCGGCGAGATCGAGTCCGGTCAGCAGCGGCGGCAGCGCGGCGGCGACAGCCGACGGGTCGAGGTCGCGTTCTGTGGGTGCCTCGTCGTGCTGCTGGTCAAGGCAAGCGGTCAACAGGCGGAGCAGCCGGTCGTGCGCATCACCTCGCAGGTGCTGCGGCAACAGGTGCTCGGCGACCTGCTCGTCGTCGAGCCGTCCGAGGTCGCGCAGCGACCAGCGCAGCACCCGAGAACGCGCGACCCGTGCGTGCAGCCGGGCGACGGCGGACACCGACTCGGAGGCCGAGGCTCCGGTCAGCAAGCCATCACGCGCGCGGCGTGCGGCGACTGCAGCACTGTCCCAACCAGCCAGCATCAGCATCGCGGCAGCGGCGTCACATCGTCGAGCCGACCGGAGCGACCGGCGCTCTCGATCGGGCAACGGGGCGTCCTCCGCGTCGAGCAGCTCGACCTCGACCTCGGCGGCCACGTCACCCTGCATCGTTGTCCACAAGACCAGACCGGGGGGCCAGTACGGCAGCACCGGCCCGAGCGGCAGGTGGACGACATCCATCCCGAGGCCGTCGCGGGCCGACGCACCGCTCGCCAGCGGGATACCGCCCGGGCCGGACATGCCCATCTCGCCGTGGTCTCCACCATGGTGTCCGCCGTCGTCTCCGTCGTCGCGCTCGGGAGCCGACTCGGCACCGGCAGGAGCGACTGCACGTGCCGCGGCGTCGCCGCGTTGCCCGCGGTCGTCGAGCAGCACCGACCGCACCTGGTCCAGCGCGGCGTCGGCGTCGGCGGCGGCAGCCACACCCGTTCGCGCCCGGGGGCCGGGCAACTGGTCCCACACGTGGTCGATCGCCCCGGCCAGCCGCGCACCTGGCTGCCCGCACACCACCAGCACGTCGGCATCGGCCGCCGATGCCGCCGCCCGCCAGCCTCGCCGTACCAGCGCCTGCTCCACGGCGACCCGGGTCAGCCACGCCCCCGGCGACTCGACCACCAGCGCGTGGGCGCCCACCACGGCCTGCCGCGCCAGCCAGCCCTTCACACCCATCGCAGCGCCCCCTCGCGCCATGCCCACACGACTGCGACGAGGAGGACACCGAGGAACAAAAACATCTCGATGACCGCGGTGATGCCCTCCTGCACCACGACGACCGCCCACGGGTACATGAACAGCATCTCCACGTCGAACGCCAGGAACAGCAGCGTGGTGGGGTACCAGCGCGCGTGGTAACGAGACAGCGCATGCTCCTGCGGCGCCCAGCCGGACAGGAACGGCAGCGAGGTCAGCAGGCCGCGCGCGACGGTAGTGGCGCGGTGCACGAGGTAGACGCCGCCGATGCCGACGAGGCCGGCCAGGAGCATGCTCGCAGCGCCCAGGTACGCAGACAACCGTCCTCCTCGCGCGTCGCGGTGGCTACTGCCTGTGGTGCCCGCTGGGCCTAGGAATAACCGCAGTCGCGGGCGCGGCCGCCGAGCGGTACCCCCGTACCGTCACCGCCCACCTGACTCATGCCGTCGACGCACGGTCGGACGTCAACGGCTTGAACCTGCGCAGCCGCAGGCTGTTGGACACCACGAACACCGACGAGAACGCCATCGCGGCTCCGGCGAGCATCGGGTTGAGCAACCCGGCCGCGGCCAGCGGCAACGCGGCCACGTTGTAGGCGAAAGCCCAGAACAGGTTGCCCCGGATAGTGCCGAGCGTGCGGCGGGACAGCCGGATCGCGTCTGCGGCAGCACGCAGGTCACCCCCCACCAGCGTCAGGTCGCTGGCCTCGATCGCCACGTCGGTGCCGGTGCCCATCGCAAGCCCGAGGTCGGCCTGCGCAAGTGCGGCGGCGTCGTTGATGCCGTCGCCAACCATGGCGACCGCACTGCCGTCGGCCTGCAGCCGCTTGATCACGTCGACCTTGTCGGCGGGCAGCACCTCGGCGATCACCGTCGCCGCGCCGGGCTCGATGCCGACGTGCTCGGCGACGGTGCGCGCAACGGTGGCGTTGTCGCCGGTGAGCAGCACCGGCGTCAGCCCCAGCTCCCGCAGCCGCGTGATGGCCTCGCGCGAGGTCTCCTTGACGGTGTCCGCGACGACGAGGACGCCGCGGGCCCGGCCGTCCCATCCGACCGCCACCGCCGTCCCACCTGCGGCCTCGGCGTCCGCCTGGGCCTGTGCGAGCTCCGCCGGAAGGTGCTGCGCCCACTCCGCGAGCAGCTGCGCACGACCGACGAGTACGGCGTGGCCACCCTCACCATCCGTGACGATGCCCCGCACACCCAGACCCTCGATGTTTGCGAAGTGCTCGACCTCGGGCAGCGTGCCCACCCGGTCGGCCGCACCACCGGCGATGGCTCGCGCGATGGGGTGCTCCGAGGCACTCTCCAGTGCCCCGGCGAGCCGCAGCAGATCGGTCTCGTCCTCGCCGGTCGCGGCGACGACACTCGACAGCGCCATCGTGCCGGTGGTCACGGTGCCGGTCTTGTCCAGCACCACCGTGTCGATGCGACGGGTGCTCTCCAGCACCTCCGGACCCTTGATCAAGATACCGAGCTGTGCGCCGCGGCCGGTGCCGACCATCAGCGCGGTGGGCGTGGCCAGCCCGAGCGCGCACGGGCAGGCGATGATCAGCACAGCGACCGCGGCGGTGAAGGCCACCGTCAAGCCTGCGCCGCTGCCGATCCAGAAGCCGAGCGTGGCCACGGCGAGCGCGATCACGATCGGGACGAACACTCCCGATACCCGGTCTGCGAGGCGTTGCACCTCGGCCTTGCCGTTCTGCGCGTCCTCGACGAGGCGCGCCATCTGCGCCAGCTGGGTGCCGGACCCGACCCGCGTCGCACGGACCAGGAGCCGGCCGCCCGCGTTGACCGTCGCCCCGACCACGGCGTCGCCAGGCCGCACCTCGACCGGCATCGCTTCCCCGGTGAGCATCGAGGCGTCGACGGCCGACGACCCCTCCTCGACCGTGCCGTCGGTTGCGATCTTCTCCCCGGGCCGCACCGCGAACAGGTCGCCGATGACCAGCTCGTCGATGCCGATCCGCTGCTCGACTCGCCCGGCTGGGCCATCCCGCAGCACGGAGACCTCCTTGGCGCCGAGCTCGAGCAACGCGCGCAGAGCCGAGCCCGCGCGGCGCTTCGAGCGTGCCTCGAAGTACCTGCCGGCCAGGATGAAGGTGGTCACACCGGCCGCGGCCTCGAGGTAGATGTTGGCCGCCCCGTCGGTCCGGGAGATCGTGAGCTCGAACGGGTGCGTCATGCCCGGCTGTCCCGCCGTACCCCAGAACAGCGCGTACAGCGACCATCCGAAGGCCGCCAGCGTGCCGAGGGAGACGAGCGTGTCCATCGTCGAGCTGGCGTGCCGCAGGTTGGTCCAGGCCGCCCGGTGGAACGGGAACGCGCCCCACACGACGACCGGAGCCGCCAGGGTCAGCGACAGCCACTGCCAATAGGTGAACTGCAGCGCCGGGACCATCGCCATCGCGATGACCGGCACGGTCAGGACGGTGCAGACCAGCAGCCGCTCGCGCAGCGATCGAGTCGGGTCGTCACTGGCACCCTGGTCGGCACCGTCGGCCGCTGGCTTCGATGCCGGCTGGGGAAGCGCGGCGGTGTAGCCCGCCTTCTCCACCGTGGCCACCAGCTCCGAGGTGTCGACGGCTTCGGCGAAGGTGACCTTCGCCTTCTCGGTGGCGTAGTTGACCGTGGCCGTCACACCGTCGAGCCGGTTGAGCTTCTTCTCGATCCGGGCCGCGCAGGAGGCACAGGTCATGCCGCCGATCGTGAGCTCGACCTGCCCGCCGCCCGACGAGGCGGCGGTGTTGCCGGTGATGGCGGTCATCACTCCTCCTCGTGGTCGTGTGCTGACCCGCCCTGCGGCCCGGTGGCGTGGCCGGGCCGCGCCGTCCCGGCCTCCACCGTGAAGGCGGCCGTGCGGACCCTTCCATTGTGCTTGAAGTCCAGGAACAGCCGGTAGCTCCCGGCGGTCGGGGTCGTCGCGTAGAAGGTGATCTCCGGGCCCGGCTCGGTGCGGCCGTCACCGGGCTCACCGTCGGGATGCACGTGCAGGTAGGCCAGGTCTCCGTCGCGCAGCGCGACCAGGTGACCGTAGGCCGCCAGGTAGGGCTCGAGGTCGGTGACGGGCCTGCCGTCGCGGCTGACCGTCAGCGTCAGCTTGGAGGACGTGCCCGGCACCAGGCCGCCGTCGAGCGTGACGTCGTAGCCGTCGACGGAAGCTGTCGTCCTGGGCTCGGGCAGCGGCAGGGGGTCGTACTCACCTGCCACCGACAGGTCCGCGCCCAACGTGAGCGCGTCGTGGCCCGCCGGCGCGAAGTCGGCGAACACTCGCCACCCCCCCGCCAGGGACAGGTCCAGCGGCACGCTCCAGGTGCCGTCTGCGTCGAGGCTCGGGTGCACATGCTGGAAGCCGGCCGTGTCACGGCGTACGGCGATCAGGTGCAGGTCCTTGTCATGGGTCGTCTCGTAGCCGGTGACCGGCCGGCCGTCCTCGTCGCGGATCGTGAAGGAGATCGAGGCATCCGGCGCCGCCGGCACGATGCCGTCCGCCAACTGGAGCGAGTAGCCGTCGCGCGACATCGCCAGCCCGGGTGGGTCTTCGGCACCAGTCGCCGCGGTGTTGCTGGTGGTGGTCATGTCGTGGTCACTTCCGTGTTCGTCGACCGCGTCGATGCGCTCGGCGTCGGGCCCTGCGGCGTACCCGAGTCCCGCCGCGGCGGCGAACGCCACGGCGAGTCCGCCGATGAACGCGGTGAGCTTGACCGCGGTGCTCATGAGCTCTTCGCCAGCTCGTAGCCGGCCTCCTCGACCGCGCCGCGCACCGCGTCGGTCGTCAGCTCGCGGTCGCTGCCCATGACTCGCCTCCTGGCTCAGTGCGGGGGGATCTCAGCACTTCTCATACCCCCTAGGGGTTATCAACCTACGGCGATGGCTTGTCGTTGTCAACCCTACCCCCCCAGGGTAACGCCGCCATCGGTGTTCCACGAGATGCGGGCCGGGTGCGCCGGGCTCACCACCCGAGCTCGGCGCAACCGGTGTGGTCCTCGGGCTCCACCTGGAGGGTGGCGTGGTCGATTCCGTAACGCTCGGTCAGCAACACCCGCGCACGGTCGAGAACGCCATGCTGGTTCGTGCCGTTGGCCACGCTGAGGTGGGCCGACGCGACGTCCATCTGGGACGTCAACGTCCAGACGTGCACATCGTGGACCTCGACCACACCGTCGAGCGTGCCGAGGTCGGTGGTCAAAGCGTCGACGTCGACATCCGGCGGCGCGGCCTGCAGCAGGATGCGCAGCGCCTGACCTCCGAGTCGCAGCGCACGTGGCACGACGAACAGCCCGACCGCCACACCGATTGCCGGGTCGACCCAGCGCCAGCCGGTGGCCAGCATCACCACCGCACCGATGATCACCCCGACCGAGCTCACCAAGTCGGCGAGCACCTCGAGGTAGGCACCTCGCACGTTCAGGCTCTCTTCGGCTCCGCCGCGCAACAGCCAGAACGCAACCAGGTTCGCGACCAGGCCGGCCGCTGCCACACCGAGGAGGGGTATCGCGGGCACGTCGACCGGATCGCTGAACCGGCCGACGGCCTCGACCAGCACATAGACCGCCACGGCGACGAGCAGGGCCGCGTTGGCGAGCGCAGCGAGAATCTCCAGCCGGTACCAGCCGAAGGTGTGGTGCGCCGCTGACCTGGCCCGGTTGGCTACGGTGATCGCGGCGAGCGCCATACCGAGCCCGGCAACGTCGGTCGCCATATGGCCCGCGTCCGACAGCAGCGCGAGGGAGCCGATGGCCACGGCCGTGACGAGCTCCAGCAGCAGGAACGTCATGGTGAGACCGAACGCGGCCCGCAACCGAGGCAGGTTGCGACTTCCGGCGCTGCCGGGTCCGGTGGCCGCGGTGTGGCTGTGACCGGTCATGTGCAGCAACAACCTCTGCCCCGCCAGGCCTCGGCACCGTCCTTGACGGCGACTCCGGCGAGCACGAGCGGGACCACCTGCCGAAGCGAGATTCTCGCGTCGGTCATGTGCTGGCTTCCGTGCCGTAGACGGGGCACAGCCGCACCGCGTCGCCGGTGAGTGCGAGCACACGCTCGGAGGCAGCAAGCAGTCCGGCCACGGCCTCGGGATGAGTGAGACGGAACACCGACGCACGCCCGCGCGGCCGGGAAGTGACCAGTCCGCAGTCGCGGAGGCAGGCCAAGTGCTTGGAGACCGTCGACTGTGCCAGTCCGAGGTGCTCGGTGAGGTCGACGACGCGGTGCTCGCCGAGCAGCAGGTGCTGCAGGATCGCCAGCCGCGACCGGTCGCTGAAGCCGTGGAACAGACACGCTGCCGCACTCAGTGCGGCCGTCTCGCCGTCCGCGTCGGTATCTCCGATCACCTCTGTTATCGCCATTTGGCGATATTAACACCGAGGCAATACGCCCATGCCGGTGGCCGGGGCGGTCTCAGCGATGCAGTGCCGGGCGGTGATCGGCGGGTCGCGATGGCCCAGCAGGTCGCGGGCAGCGTCGAGGAGTGCGGTGTGGACGACCGAGGCGGCGGCGTCGGCACCGGACGCGTCGCCGACCGCGATCACGACCTGAGCGCCGGCCTTGCGGGTCTCGGGCCTCGCATCGTGCAGAGACGGCAGTCACCGCACGAGGTCTACTGCGCGTCGAGAGCCGACATCACGGCCGGGATGGCCGCGTGCAGGTCGTCGTTGGTGCCGTTTCGTGCATTGAGGAATCCCACGGCCACCACCCGGTCGTCGACACGGGTCGCCCACAGGTCCATATACAAGCCGTCGAAGTCGCCGCCGACCGCGTCCAGGCGCAACGACACAGCCTCACCGTCCCCGGGCGGGACGTTGCCGGGCTCGACCGCGTAGCTGTTGATGCCGACCGGGGCGAGGGACTGGACGTAGCGATCACACTCCTCGCCGGCCTGCCGCAGCGCGTCGAGTGCCTCCGTCGCCGCGGACTCGGAGCCGTAGTCGATCACCGTCTCGGAGATCTCTGGGCCGAAATGGCTCTTGCTGAACGACGTCCTCGCCTGCGGGTGCACGTCCTGACGCACGTCAGGGTGCTGTCCGATCAGCTCGGCGATCGGCGCGCAGGCCGCGTCGACGTCGGGGGCCGCGTCCGCGGTGGGTGCTGCGTGGGCGTGGCCCTCGCGGTATCCGTCCGGTAGGTCAGCCGCGTCGACGAGTACGGCGCTCAGCGCAGCGCTGCCCTGATGCCCGCCATGACCCTCGGCGTCTCCGCCGTGCTCGTCATGTTCGCCTCCGTGTGCATCTGGGGCGTTCGTGCTCGGGTGTGAGCTCGCAGTTCGCGCGGCGCTGGCCGGGTTGTCGGTCTCCTGGGCAGAGCAGGCGGAGCCGAGCAGCATGAGCGACACCGCGGCGACGCATACGTAGACGGATCTCATACCGGGTGTTCGGTGCCGCCTGCTCATCGGATGGGTGTCGGACCTGCCCGATGCTGCCTCGTCAGGCGAGGACGCCGGCCCGGTCCCGGCCTACGGCAGGTCGGTCGAACGACAGCGCTTCGAGCAGCTCGCCGGCCTGTGGATCCGGCAGTGCACGCGCGACGTCCGCCTGCGCCACCATGCCGACGAGGCGATGCCCGTCGATGACCGGGAGCCGCCGGGCCTTGTGCTCGGTCATCGTCGCCAGGATGTCCTCGGCGTCGTCGTCGGCGCCGATCGTGACCGCTTCCCCCTGCGCGAGCTCGCCGGCCGGTGTGTCCGTCGACCTTCCGGCCGCCAGCACCTTGGTCACGATGTCGCGATCGGTCAGCATTCCCTTGAGCTTGTCGTCGGTGCCACAGATCGGCAGCGCCCCGACGTCGAGCGACGCCATCTTCTCCGCGGCGGCCTGGACGCTCTCGTCGGCACCGATGCACTCGGTCCCGCCGGTCATGATGTCTCGTGCCTTCGTCATGGCGTGTCCTCTCGTCAACCGGTACGAAGGTCTGCTCCGCGTCGTCGTACCCAGTTCAGGCCTGGCGATGTCAGGCGTCGGGCGTTGCGGCTTCCGAGGCCGGCTCCGGCCGACGCAGCAGCTTGCTCGGCCAGGCACTCACGGAACCGAACACCGTGAGCAGCGCCGGCATCAGCAGGGAACGGACGACGACGACGTCGAGCAGGATGCCCAGACCCATCGCGAAGGCGAGCTGCCGGAACGGCTGCAAAGGCACCAGTGCCAGTAGGCCGAAGCTGGCCGCGAGCGCGAGGCCGGCCGCGGTGATGGCGCGGGTCGTCCGTGGCATCGCGATGGAGACGGCGTCCGACAGCCGCCGATGTCGCGCCTCGTCCCACACATGCCCGACACCGAAGATGTTGTAGTCGGAGCCGAATGCCAGCAGCAGCACCGCTGCCGCGAACGGCACGTAGAAGGTCAGGCCCTCTCCAGGGTTGAGCTGGTTGAACACCAAGGTGGTGAGTCCCAAGGACGCACCGAGGGACAAGACCGAGGCGACGAGCAGGTAGAGCGCCGCTACGACCGCCCGCAGGAACAGCACCAGCATGACCAGGTTGACCGCGAACGCGGCAACAGCGATGCGCACCAGGTCCTGCTCGGTCTGCTCGACGATGAACGCCGCGGTCGCGCTGTCACCGGCCAGCCCGGCGGTGACATCGGTCAGCCCGCTGCGTGCGACCAGCTCGGACAGTCGGGAGTCCAGCCGGTCGACGGTGTCGATCGCGGCAGCACCGAGGGGTTCGTCCTCGAGCACGACGAGGTAGCGGGCGGCGCTGTCGTCCGTGGCCAGCAGGATGCCGTTCTCGATCCGCAACGGCTGGTCACCAGGGCCGAGTACGCCGGCCACGCCGGGCTGGTCCTCCAGCAGCTCGCCCAACCGCCGCAGCTCCTCACGTTCCGAGGCGATGTTCTCGCCCTCCACGAGCACCACGCTGGGCGACAAGATGCCGTCGGCGAATCCCGCCTTGGCCGCGGACGCCGCCTCGCGCACCGAGCCGCCGGGCGGCAACGACCCGACGAACGAGACCCCGAGGTCGAGCCTGAGCAGTGGCACCGCGGCCAGCAGCAGTCCCGTGGAGCAGCCGGCCACCACCAAACCGGCCGTCTTGCGGCTGTGCGCGATCCGGGAGACCACGGAGAATCGCCGCACGGCCGCCGACCCCTCGACGGCCACGTGGCGACCCGCCCGGCGCGGCCGCACCGGCCAGAAGACGAACCGCCCCAGCACCGCCATCACCGCCGGCACCAGCGTGATCGCCACCACCAGGGCGATCAGCACGGTGAAGACCAGCGCCGGCCCCAGTGCCCGGAAGAACGTCGACTCCGCCACCGCCAGCGAGGCGGTGCCGCCGGCGACCGCCAGACCGGCCACCCCGATGATCGGCGCGAACTGCGCGGTCGCGCCGCGGGCCGCCTGCAGCCGGCCCGCGCCGGCGACCAACTCGTGCCGTAGTGCGGAGCAGAAGAAGACCACATAGTCGGTCACCACGCCGAGCAGCAGCGCCACGACCACCGGCTCCAGCTCACTGGGGCTCGTGACGTCGAAGAGCTCGGCGACGAGCCCGGACAGCCGCAGCGTGAGCACGTAACCGACGCCGACGGTGACCAGCGTGACCGCGGGCGCGACCACCGAACGGAAGTTCAGCCCCACGATCAAGACGATCGCGGCGAGCGTGGTGAGCTCCAGCGCCGGCAGGGCATCCTGGATGATGCGGTACTGCTGGGCGCGCGCGGGCACCGACCCGGTCACACCGACGACGTGGTCGCGCTCGGTGAAGAAGCGGTCGGCGTACTCGCGCGCTGCCTCCGCCTGGCTCGTGAACGACTCCCCCGGCGCGAAGAACAGGTAGGTCAGCGCGGTCGTGTTTCGCTCCCGGGAGGCGGGAAACAAGCCGAACACGTTGCTCAGCGGGAGGGCACCGAGGATCGGCTCGACGTCGTCGTACTCGCCGCGGCTCACCGCGGCCGCGTGCACCGCGGTGCGTGCCTGCGCGTAGACCGAGAGCCCGTCCGGATCGCGTTGCACGAGCGTGGTGCGGCCCAGCAGCGGGAAGCCAAAGATCTCCACCGACCTGATCTCGGTCTGCACCGCCTGGGTGTCGTCCGGCAACAGGCCCCGCAGGTCGCCGCTGCCGCCGGTCTCGGACAGCGTCGGCAGCACGGCTACCGACGCGAACGTGGCGAGTGCCCAGAACGCGATCACCCACCACCGCAGCCGCACGATCCAGGTGGCGTAGGCCGCCGGGAGCCGTCGCCGGCCCGCAGCAGCCACCGGAGCCGGCGGAGCCACAGGCTCAAGTCTCCTTCGGTGGGCGCAGCCCCATGCGGGCGATCTCGGCACGGGCCAGGGCATGCCCACGCCCATCCGCGATGTCGCGCCACGGGTCGTCGCTGATGTCGCGCACGGCGGCGTAGGGCAGGTGGTCCAGAGCCCGTTCGGCCAGGTACCGCTCCAGCAGCGGGTCCCACCCGTCCTCGGCCAGCCCGCGGCGTACGTCGAGGAGCTCGCGGCGGCGCGCCAGGCGCAGCGGCAGGTACAGACCCAGCACCGGCGTCGTCGGCATCAGCATGATCGACAGACCGAGCGTCAGGGACAGCTGACGCAGCTGCGCCTGGACGTCCTGCCCACGTCCCGCGATGTCCTCGGCGGTCGATACCACCTCGTCGCCGAGATCGCTGGGCTCCGCCCCCACGACGGGCAGCTCACCGAGGGTCTGCAAGGCCTCCCCGGTCGAGTGGAGTGCCAGGCCGGAGTTGGTGACCGTGTCGCCGAGGTCGGATAGCTGCCAGATGGTGTAACCAGACCAGGCACCCACCACGATCCAGAGCGCCAGCCAGAAGATGATCAGCCCGTCGAGCAGGCGCACGGTGGCCTCGTCGGCGGTTCGTATCGAGGCACGCATGAGGACTTCCTACCCGCCGATGCCGTCTCAGCACCAGCGGCGCGTCGTAGGGTGGCCTACCAATCGCCCACGTTGCAGTCCGCGCAAGAGCCGAGGTGCCCCGATGCCCGACCCTGAAGTGCAGCGGACATCGCCCTGGATCTTTCGCCTGGTGCCCGCCGCGACGTTCGTCGTGGGGCTGGTGCTCGGGGCCCTGGTCACCTGGGCCGGAAGCTCCGACCCGCTGGAGTTCAACGGCTCCGAGCCGGCCCCCACGCCGACGGCGGCGAGTACGCCGCCGAGCGCGGAACCGACGCAGAGCCCGCCCGCGGCATGTCTCGACGCGGCGGACGCGGTCGAGGAAGCCGTGCGGCTGATGCGCGAAGCGGCGGCTGCCACCCGGGACTTCCAGCCGGAGAAGCTGGTCGACGTCCTCAACCAGCTCGAGACTCTCGACCCCCGGCTCCGCGGGCTGGCCGAGCGCTGCTCGGGCGTGGCTCCACAGAGTTCGAGCCAGTGATTGCGTAAGCACGGAATGTAGGCGCAAACTCTGAGGGTCCGACGCAGAGGAGAAGCCCATGTTCGGTCGACGACCCTCCGTCCTGCTCGCCGCCCTGTCGGCCGCGACACTGATCGGCAGCACCGGAGCCACTGCCGCCCCCGTGGAACCAGCACCTGCGAACCCAGCCGGTGCGGCCGCTGGGCGGGACTGTCACCCGATCAAGACCGACGCCCGTTTCCGGGGTGGGCTCTCCGACCCCGTGGACGTGCTGGGCTTCGAGCTGGGTGAGCAGGCCGTCACGGTCCGCGAGTCGAACCGGCTCCTGACGATGTGGGCGAAGCAAAGCCCCCGAGTCGTCTCCGGCACGCTGGCGACCTCCTGGGAGGGCCGCGAGCTGAAGTACGCGATCGTCGGCAGGGCGGGCCATGTCACCCCGCGGGGGCTGGCCAGGATCCGGGCGGCCACCGCGAGGCTCCGCGACCCCGATACCTCCCGCAGGGAGGCCATGCGGCTGGCGTACCGGACACCGCCGATCCTGTGGGTCGCCGGCAACGTCCACGGCAACGAGGAGAGCGGTGCCGACTCCGCCCTGAAGACGCTGTACAACCTGGCGGCACGCACGGATTGTGCCGCCAGACGGATCATGGACAACGCGCTGGTCGTGGTGCTCCCGATCCAGAACCCCGACGGCCGAGCGGCTGACCGGCGGCAGAACATGTACGGCTTCGACCTCAACCGTGACTGGTTCGCGCGCACCCAGCCGGAGACCGACGGCAAGGTGGCGCTGCTGCAGAAGTACCCGCCGGCCGTGTTCATCGACGCGCACGAGATGGGCGGCACGGGCTTCTTCTTCCCGCCGAACGCCGACCCGATCTACCACGAGATCACCGACACCTCGCTCGGCTGGATGGAGATCTACGGCTCGGCGATGGCCGCGGAGTTCCGGCGGCAGGGCTTCGACTTCTTCCAGCGCGAGGTCTACGACCTCTTCTACCAGGGGTACGGCGACACGGTGCCGACCACGGGCTTTCTCGGTGCCGGCATGACCTTCGAGAAGGGCGGGGACAGCCCGATCGGCGTGCGCACCTACGAGCAGTTCGTCACGCAGTGGATCACGCTGTCCGCCGCGGCTGATCGGGCCGACAAGATCATGCGTGGCTGGCATGCGTCGTACGTCGAGTCCTACGAACAGGG
This sequence comes from Nocardioidaceae bacterium, assembly GCA_035690425.1. Lineage (GTDB taxonomy): Bacteria > Actinomycetota > Actinomycetes > Propionibacteriales > Nocardioidaceae > DASSKO01. The sequence goes on along the minus strand of DASSKO010000085.1, from coordinate 33,594 downwards.
CGCACAGGGCAGGCTGGCGCCCAACGAGGTGATCAACCCCGAGAACGAGGTCATCAACGAGGTGCCTGACCGGTTGGTGCGGCACTACTTCCTGCGCGCCGGCGGCCCGGCGAAGCAGGCGCAGGTGCAAGAGATCGTGCGTCACCTGCAGCGGATGAACGTCACCGTGCACCGGCTCACCGAGCCGCTGCGAGTGCCGGACTACAAGCCCTACGGCCGCACGGTCCGCGCGACCACCCTGCCGGCCGGCACCTACTGGGTGCCGATGGCGCAGGCGCAGAAGCACTGGATCCAGGCGATGCTCAACGAGGACACCTACACGCCGTTCCCGTTCTTCTACGACGTGACCGCGTGGAGCCTGCCGCTGCTGGGCGACGTACAAGGCGGGTCGGCCGGCGCCACGCTGAGTCCCGAAGCGACGCGGGTGCCGCTGATGGCAGAGCCCGCCGCCCCCGAACTGCCCGCGCAGGTGCCGACCGTCGGCGTCCTGGAGCTGTCCGATGACTGGGTGCAGTCCATCGGATGGCTGCGCTACCGGCTCGACCAGGAGTGGGGCATCGACCATCGCACCGTCACCCCACAGGGCGTGGCGGACGGCGGGCTCGACGGGCTCGACGTGCTGCTCGTGCCCGACGGGCCGTCCGAGGACGGCTATGAGGCGCTCGGCGAAGGCGGCCGCGACGCCCTGCGGGCATGGGTGAACGAGGGCGGCCGCTACATCGGATGGAGCGGCGGGGCGGAGCTCGCGGCGATGACGGGCGTCACGACGGCCGTGCTGGACGCGCCGACCTCCGACGTGCCCGGCAGCCTGTTCCGGGTGCAGGTCGACGAGGACGCGCCGATGGCCGCCGGCGTCGGTGCCTACGCGTGGCAGTTCTACGCGTACGACAACGTGATGCGCGCATCGGACCCCGACGACGTGGTGGTGAGCTACCCCCAGCCCGAGTCGAACGACTGGTTCGTCTCCGGCTTCGCGCGCGGCGCCGAGGAGCTCGGCGGCACCGCGGCGGCGATCTCCGAGCCGGTCGGCGACGGCCGCGCGGTGGTCTTCGCCAGCGACCCGAACTTCCGTGCCTACACCGACGGCACCGCGACCTTGCTGCGCAACGCGATCCTGCAGCCGGGGCAAGCAGCCGGCTCAGCAGCCGCCGGCGCCGCCCAGCGCGCGGATGCCGAGAACATGGCACGAGACGCTGCCCGAATGCTTCCCGACCTGCGGGAGCCCATCCGGGTGTCGGTTCGGCCTGGCTCTGCCGAGGAGACCACCGCGGCGTTGCGTGACCTCGGCGCCAGTTGGGTGGAGCAACGCTCGGCGGGCAAGGTGACGTTCCTGCTGCGCAACCCTCGGGGACTCAGCAGCGACCAGCACCCCTGGGCACGTCGGCTGCCGTCCAAGCTGCAGGCGGCAGGCGTCCAGCCGATCGCGGTGACGCTGCCCAGCTAGAAGGCCGGCGAGGTCCGGCTAGAAGCCGCGGACGGCTCCGCCGTCGATGCGGACGGTGGAGCCGGTGACGAAGGACGCCCGTGCCGAGCACAGGAAGGTCACCACGTCGGCGAACTCCTGCGCGGTGCCGAGGCGTCCGAGCGGGATGTGGTCGAGGTGTTCGCGCCGGATCTCCGCTCGTGACCTCCCCTCGCGTTCGCAGCGGGCGCGTTCGAAGCGTTCGAGGGCGGGGGTGTCGAACTGGCCCGTGATGACGGCGTTGACCAGCGTCCGCGGCGCCAGCTCGATAGCCAACGACCTCGCCGCCGCGACCACACCGCTGCGCATCACCCCCGACAGGGCCAGCTCGGGAGTCGCCTCCACGGTCGACCTCGCGGTCAGGAACAGCAGCCGCCCACGACCCTCCTTGCCCAGGTGACCTGCCGCCGCCCGGCCCACCTCGAGAGCCGGGCGCAGCATCGCCTGGTACGCCGCGTCGTCCGCGGAGTCGGTCGCCATGATGCCGCCCGGAGCGCCTCCACCGGTGTTGACCACACAGATGTCGAGGCCGCCGAGCCCCTCGACCGCCTCGGTGACGAGGCGGGCGCCTTCGCCGGGCACCGCGAGGTCACCCGCGAGCGCCAGCCGGGCGCCGGCCGCCGCAGCAGCCGCCTCGGCACGGTCGACGTCACGGCTGACCACCGCGACGTCGGCCTGTTCCGCAACCAGCGTGGCGGCCACCGCGTAGCCGAGTCCCGACGACGATCCGAGAACCAGCGCCCGCATGCCCCGCAGACCGAGATCCATCGGCTAGCGCTGCTCCGCCTCGAACTGCTTCCTGCGCCGTGGGCCCTCGTTCGCTGCCGCGTCGACCTCGAGCCCGACGAAGATCTCGCCGTTCTCCTCCTTCGAGGGATACATCCGGATCGGCTTGGTGGCCGGCGGGGAGATCGGCTCGCCGGTCTCGAAGTCGAAGACGCTGCCGTGGCAGGAGCAGAGCAGGCCGTCCTCTGTCACCTTGCCGCTGGAGAGCATGCAGTCCAGGTGCGTGCAGTAGTTGGACGTGATGTAGACATCCCCTTCCCAGCGCGAGACGGCGACCTCTACACCGTCGGCGAAGAAGCGTCGCACCATGTCGTCAGACACCTGGCCGGAACGGCAAACCCGAACGTACTCCACGAACAACTCCTCACATCGGTGCACTGGTGTCGACGAGCCGACCAACCCTGAACTGATCGACCCTGAACCGATCGACCCTGGACTTACCGACCCTGGGTCGATCAGCTGGCCATGAGCTCGGCGAGCTCGACGTCCTCGTCCACAAGACTGGCGGGGTCCGGCGTCGTCTGTGCCGCGATCAGTTCCTTGGCCATGAACATGTCACCGCCACGCTCCACCGAGAACGCCGCCCTGACAACACCCTGGTCGAGGTAGAAAGCGATGAAGTCGAGGTCGTCGACCGATCCTCGCACGACGATGTCGTCCCACGCCTCGGCGTGCCCTGCGTGCTGCAGGTTGAGGCCGAACTGGTCAGACCAGAACCAGTGCGGGTCGTCGAATACCGTCGCCCGGCCGAGGATGTTCTTGGCTGCCGCCATCGCCTGCTTGGTGGCGTTGTCGAAGTGCTCGACGCGAAGACGACGCTCGAACAGCGGGTGCCAGTGGTTCGTGATGTCCCCCGCGGCGAAGACGTCGGGCACGTTCGTCCGGCAGTACTCGTCGACCAGAACCCCGTTGTCGACCGCAATTCCGGATGCCTCGGCCACCTCGGTGTTCGGTACGGTGCCGACGCCCACCACGACGACGTCACCGTCGACGACCGTGCCGCGCTGAGTTCGCACGCGCACGCCGCCCTCGGTCTCGGTCACCGACTCCACCGCCTCGCCCGTGCGCAGGTCGACGCCGTTGTCGCGTTGGATCCTGGCGCACACCTGCCCCATGGACGCGCCCAGGACCCGCTCGAGCGGAGTGTCGAGCGCCTCCAGCGTGACGACGTCCGCCCCGGCGGCACGAGCCACGGAGGCAACCTCCGACCCGATGAACCCACCGCCGACGGCGATGACGCGGGCACCGGGACGAAGCGTGTTGCGCAGCCGGGTCGCATCGTCGAGGCCACGCAGGTAGATCACCCGCTCACCCTCCAGGCCGGGGATCCGGCGGGCGCGCGACCCGGTCGCCACCAGGAACTTGTCCCCCGCCACCCGGCTGCCGTCCTCCAGCTCCACATACCCGTCGGCGGCGTCGATACGCGTCGCGCGGGTGCCCAGCCGCAGCTCGACCTGGTGGTCGGCGCACCAGCCCTTGTCGAGCACATAGGTGTCGGCCTCTTCCTGCTCGCCGGCGAGAAACTCCTTCGACAGCGGCGGGCGCTGGTACGGGCTGTACTTCTCGTCGCCGATGAGGATGATCGGCCCGTCGTGCTTGCGGCGACGCAGTGTGCGGGCGGCAACGGCGGCGGTCTGGCCGGCGCCGATGGTGACGATCGTGTTCGACATGGGATCGCTTTCGGTCGATGGGGCTCAGTCGTTCTCGGCAAGCACGCGCTGCTGGGTGTTGAGGTGGACCTCGTCACCCTCCACCTTCACCTCGTAGGTGGGCTGGCACCTCTCCTGAGTCTCCTCCCAACCGGACGCCAGGTCGAACTGCCACTGGTGGCCGGGGCAGATCACCCGGCCGTTGAACAGCGTCCCCTTGGCGAGTGACCGCTGCTCGTGGATGCAGGTGTCCCGCAGCGCGTACACCTTCTCACCGGCCGCGAACAGCACGACGTCCTCGCCGTCGACGTTCACCACCTTCTTGCGGCGGCGGGCGAGCTCTTTCATGTCCGCCACCTTGACCCACTCAGACATGCTCTCTCCTGACCTGTGGGGACTGCTCGGGTACGCCGACGGCGGGAAGGGACTTGCCCCTCCCGCCGTCAGGTCGTTGCTACTTGCTGGGCTCCAGGTCCGCAGCGACGTAGGTGTCGTAGAGGGCCTTGGTGTAGGAGAAGCGCATCTCCGCGCCCCAGCGGACGAACTGCAGGCACCGCTGCTGCAGCTGCGGGGTGTCGGCGTTGTCGAGCACGATCTGGTAACCGCGCTCGCCGTGTACGACGTCGGAGGTGATGTGCAGGTCGAAGAACTCGATCTCGTCCTCGGTGAAGCCGTAGTTCTCCCGCAGCGGGATGATCTGCTTCTTGTAGATGCTCGGAACCTGCGACTCCAGGCCGACCACCAGGGCCGCGGTGGCGACCACGAAGTGCTCGCGCATGGCCACGGCGTAGCACCACGACTGGAGCCCGCGGGTCACCGCGTTCATGTTCATCGGGTCCTCGACCCGCTCCCGGGTGGTGCCGCACGCCTCGGCGAACTTGATCAGCAGGTCGGTGTGCCGGACGTCGGCCAGCTCCTCCTCGTACATGTTCTGCAGCGTGAAGTCCTTGGCGAACGTGCAGTGGTCCGGGGTGTTCGCGTAGATGTAGGCCAGGTAGTCCGCGAACGGGCCCACGTAGTGGTAATGGTTCTCCGCCCAGCGGGCGAAGTGCTCGCGGGTGAGCTGACCGTCCGCCCACGCCTTGCTGAACGACGCGTCCTTGGCCTCGCGGCCCTTGATGGCCTCCTCCAGTGCTGCGCGGAAGTCCTCCTTGGACAGCAGCTCGCCCTCGTGGGACTGCTGCTCTGCCCTCGTCAGCATTTCGGTCATGGTCTTTCCCCTTCCTTGCACCCTGGCGACGTGTATAGCAACGACGGTAGGCGGGTGAATGGCAGTTTCTTAACGTTCATACGGCACAGAGATCGGGCCGGTTTGTGTGCACAGTGTCAAACCGCCGCGTGCCGGCACGGCCTTCCTGCGGCGGAGTGATCCTCCTGCACCGGGCGCACCCGAGGAATCCGACAAATCCGGCAATTCCGGGCTTCCGGGCTGCAGCAAGGTCGCCAACCTGCAGGAAGTCGACGGCGGGGTCAGAAGATCAGGACGCCGACGATCGTGGAGACGATCAGCCCACTGACCACGGGGATGAAGAGCCGGCGCGCCAGCTCGATGACCGGCACCCGCGCGAAACCGGCGACGGCCAACAGCGACGACCAGGCGACCAACGTGCCACCGCCGGCCCAGATCGCGCCCATCTGACCGATCGCGGCCAGCGTCTCCGGATCGACGCCCGAGGCCGGGCCCAGCGCGCCGGACAGCGAGCCGGTGAGCGGGAGACCGGAGAACCCGGAGCCGTCGAGGCCCGTCGCCATCCCGACCAGCAGGATCCCGATGCCCATGATGATCGGGGAGTTGGGGATCGCCGCCTCAGCAGTGGAGACCAGGTCGAACAGGAACGCCGGCGCCTCGGCGTCCTCGCCGAGCGACATGATCGCGCCGGAGAAGTCGGCGCTGCCGATGAAGAAGAAGCCCGCGATCGGGAGCACGATTCCCATCGCCTTGAAGGCGAACACCAGGCCGTCGACCACGTGGGTCGCGCAGGTCTCCAGCGCCTCCTTGCCATCGAGCGTGATCGAGGCGGCGAGCAACAGCACCGCAGCGGTGCCCCCGACCAGCCCGGCGGCCTCGCCGCCGCTGGACTCGGGCACCAGGTCGGTGAACTTGCCCAGCAGCATGTAGGCGACCAGGCAGCCGAAGGCGATCGGCACGAGCACCGCGAAGGTCTTGGACCGCTTGATCGCCTCGGAGGTGATCGCCGAGCCACCGCTGGACGGCAGCCGTTCCATCGGGGGCGCACCGCGACGGCCGGTCGCCGGGACCGAGTCGTCGCCGTCGGCGGGCCCGTGGCCCATGCCCGTGCCGCCTCCCACTGCGGGGGCAGCCGCCGGCACGTCGGCGGCGACGGGGCCCTCGGCCTCGACCTCACGGCCGCCGGACTGGACCAGCACGGTCTGCTCCTCCTCGGTGTGCTCCCAGCGCTCGAGCAGCGCGGGATCCGGGGACCGGAAGGTCTTGCGCACGCTCAGGAACGCGATCGCGACCGCCACGCCGCCGGTGATCAGGGACAGCACCATCGCGCGGTCGGCGACCACGCTCGTGCTCACACCCGCCGAGGTCGCCGACAGGCCGGGCGCGACCTGGATGATGTAGTCGCTGGACAGCGCCATGCCCTGCCCGGCGATCGCGATCGCCATCGCTCCCGCCATCGCCGGGAGCCCGGCACGGATCGCCGCGGGCAGCAGGATGGCACCGATCAGCGGCACGGCCGGTGTCGGCCAGAAGAACAGGCTGATCCCGTAGGTCACGGCGAAGATGACGACGAACGCCGACGTGCCGTTCCGCATCACCCGCTGGAACGGCATGATCATCCGCTTGTCCGCGTCCAGAGCGCGCAGCGAGCCGAGCAGCGCTGTGACCAGGGCGATGATCAAGAAGATGCTGAACAGCGCCGACGCCGCGCTCAGGCTCGCGTTGAAGACCGAGGTCAGTGCGTCGGCGAGGTTCCCGGTGAAGACCCAAGCGGTGAAGAACGTCGCCGCGACCGCGGGGACCACGACGTTCTTGCGCCAGATCATCACCGCGATGATGATCACCACTCCCGCCAGATACACCCAATGTGCAGCTGTGATGTCCACGTCGTGGCCTCCGTTCTCGCACCGTGGCCGGCCGCCTCGGCGCTGCTTCGTTTGACGGTGGCCCGTAACGTTCGTCCAACCGGCGCGACCGGTCAACGACGCCCATGCACAATCGAATGATGTGAGATTGTGCACACTGACGCGGCGGCATCTCGTGTGATGACGTTCGGTGATCGGCTGTCCGTGTACGTCCGAGTGACCCGGCGAGGCGGGGCCCGTGGCGCCGGGAGTGCAGCTACGTCCACACTGGGACGCATGACGACGACTCTGCCAGGCGAACTGTCAGGCGAAGCGAGCGGTCCGCACCGCGTACCGGCCCTCGCGGGCGGAGGGATGGTCACCTCCAACCACGCCGCTGTGAGCTCGACCGGTGCCCACATCATTGCCAGCGGTGGTAACGCCGTCGACGCGGCGATCGCCATGGCAGCCATGTCGTGGCTGGTGCTGCCCGGTCAGTGCGGTGTCGGTGGGGACTTGTTCGCGTTGGTGCGTGAGCCCGATGGTTCGGTCTGGACCCTTAACGGCAGCGGCTACGGACCCGACGGTGGTGATCCCTCCTTCTACACCTCGCAGGGCCTCACCGCGCTCCCACTCCAAGGGGCGATGGCGGTCGCCGTGCCCGGGGCGATCGCGGCCATGTCGCAGCTGTGCGAGCGGGGAGCGACCCGGGGGCTGCCCGAGCTGTGGGCCGGCGCGATCCGGGCGGCCGAGAACGGTGTCCCGTGCACCGCCAAGACCCGTGACGACATCGCCGAGCACGCGAGCGCGCTCGCGCAGGACGCCGGGGCGGCGCGCACGCTGCTCGCGGGCGGCCGGGTGCCCCAGGTGGGACAGCGACTCACCTACCCGGAGCTGGCCGCCACGCTGCGCCGACTGGCCAACGACCCGGCCGACCTCTACACGGGGCTCCTCGCCGAGCAGGCCGTCGACGCGCTGCGCAACGCGGGGGCGCCGTTCAGCGGTGACGAGTGGGCCGCGGGTGGCCAGGTACCGGTCGAGCCCGCGATCCGGCATGCCTACCGCGACCACACCGTGTACCAGACGCCGCTGCCCACACCGGGCTGGATGATGCTGCATCAGGCGGCCATCTGCGACGACTGGCTGCGCGGGCTGCCCTGGCTGGATGCGGAGGCGGTCGATGTGATGGCGGGCGCCGCCCGGGTCGCGTTCTCCCATCGGGTGCACAGCTGCGGAACTGACACCGACGCCTGGCAAGCCTGCTTGCAGGCGCCTGAGGTCGCGGCCGCCCGCGACCGCATCGCAGCCGGCCATGCGCCGACCGGGCACGTCGGCACGCCTGACGGCGACACGACGTCGATGGTCGCAGTGGACCACGAAGGCCGCGCCGTGAGCCTGATCCACTCGTTGGCATTCGCCTTCGGTGCTCGCGTGTCGGTGCCCGGCACGGGTGTGCTGCTGAACAACAGGCTGGGGCGGGGTGCCTACCTGACACCGGGCCACCCCAACGAGGTGCGGCCGCGCCGGCGGCCGTTGCACACCCTGAACGCGTGGATCGCCACGGATGCCGATGGCCGGCTGCGCCACGTGGGCAACACGCCCGGCGGCGACGGCCAGGTGCAGTGGAACATGCAGCTGCTCTCGCACCTGGTCGACCACGGCTGCGACCCCCAGCAGGCCGTGGACGCGCCCCGCTTCACCGTCTTTCCGGGCAGCGACGCAGACGTCGTCGGTAGCGCCGAGGAGCTGCGCTGTGAGTCCCGGCTGGGTGCGCAGGTGCTCGAGGCGCTTCGCGGACGCGGCCACGACGTCCGCGTGCAACCGCCGTGGGGAGCCGGGGGTGGCGCGCTGGTGGTGTCGGTGGACGCCGAGCAGGGTTGCCTGCTCGGCGGAGCCGACTCGCGCCAGGAGGGGGTGGCGCTCGGTGCCTGACCCCCAGCCGCAGTCCCAGTCCGAGCCGTTGCGCACGCCGCTGCCGCCGGCACCGGCCCCGCAGGGCAGTTACATCCCCGCGGTGGCCCATGGCGGCGTCGCGATGAGCGCCGGCATGACCCCGAGAGTCGACGGACAACTCGCCGTACGCGGCATCGTCGGCCGGGACCTGGACCTGCCCGACGCCCGCTCTGCCGCAGGCATTGCCGCACGCAATGCACTGTCGGCCGTCGCCGAGGCCGCGGGAGGCCTCTCCCGCATCCGGCGGTGCCTGCGGTTGAGCGTGTTCATCGCCTGCGCTGACGGCTTCGAGGACCTGTCCGCTGTCGCCGACGGGGCTACCGCCGCGATCGCCGAGCAGGTCGGACCCGAGACGCTGCCGGTCCGCAGCGCCATCGGCGTTCGTGCGCTCCCGTCCGGCGCGCCGGTAGAGGTGGAGCTGACGGTGGCGATCGCGGAGCAGTGAACGTCCGCCCCCGCCGAGCCCTCAGCCTGCGGCGGCGATCTCCTCGAAGGCCTTGAGCGCAGCCGCGCCCACGGCCTTGTCCTGCTCCCCGTTGCCGCCGCTGATGCCGATCCCGCCGACCACCTCGTCCTGGTGGACCATCGGGAAGCCACCCACGAAGATGGCGAACTTGCCCGGGTGTATCTGGTTGATACCGAAGGCCTCGTTGCCCGGAAGGGCTGGTCCCTTCGGTGGCTCGTTGAACAGGTGGGTGGCTCGTTCGTGGCCCGCGGCGGTGAAGGCCTTGGCGATCGCGATCTCGACACCCGTCAGCCGTGCACCGGTCATCCGGTGCAGGGCGATCGGGTGGCCTCCGTTGTCGCAGACGCAGATCGTCTGCTTGACCCCGATCCGCTCGGCTTCTTGCTCTGCTGCCTGCAGAACCTTGGTAGCTTCCTCGAGAGTCAGACGGTGAGTGGTCAGCAAGCTATGCCTCCTGGTAGCCGAAGTAGACGGTCTTGGTATCTGTCACGAAGTCCAGTGCGCCGCGTCCACCTTCGGGGAACGCCCCCGAGCTGGACGCCTTCCACCCACCGAACGGAGGAGCCACGCCGTTGCCGGTGGTGCTCTGGTTGATCTTCACCACGCCGCACGTCACCCGCTGCGCGAACCGCTGCGCATGGTGCAGGTTCCGCGTGTGGATCGCCGTGGACAGCCCGTGCGCCGAGGCGTTGATCACGTCGGTGCCGTGCTCGGCCGAGTCGATCGGCAACACCGAGAGCAGCGGCCCGAACACCTCGGTGGTGTTCAGTGGGTGCTCCGCGGGTACGTCGGTCAGCACGGTCGGCGGCACCCAGAACCCGTCGGGGTCCAGAGATGCATCGAGGGCAGTCTGCCCGGCCACGGTGCCCGCGTCGGCGGCCGATGCAAGCAGGGCGGTCAGACGCTGGTGCTGGCCTGCGGTCGCCACCGGGCCGACCGTGGTGCCGTCCTGCTCTCCCGGCCCTACGCGCAGCGCCTGCACCCGCTCGACCAGCAGCTCGACGAACTCGTCGTACACCTCCCGCTGCACGAGCACCCGGTCCGTGGCCGTGCACGCCTGCCCGGTGAGGCCGAAGGCTCCGCCGGCCACCGCGGCCGCAGCCTGTTGCAGGTTCGCGTCAGCGCAGACGACCGCGGCGTTGTGACCGCCGAGCTCGAACTGCAGCCTGGCCCGCGAGTTCGTCGTCTGCCGCAGCAGCTCGCCGGTCGCATCCGACCCGGTGAAGGACACGCCACCCACCAGCGGCGAACCGACGAGCGCCCGCATGGCCTCGGAGTCGTCGCCCTGGATCAGCGCGAGCACCTCTGCCGGAACCCCCGCCGCGTGGCAGGCCTGCACGAACATCGCCCCCGCTCCGGCCGTCACCGGTGACGGCTTGAACAGCACGGCGTTGCCGGCCGCGAGCGCGGGCGCGATCTTGCGCGCCGCCAGCGAGACCGGGAAGTTCCACGGGGTGATCGCGACCACGACGCCGATCGGTGCCCGCAACGTGTAGGCAAACGTGCCGGGCGTCTCCTGCGGGTAGGTGCTGCCCTCGACCTGGAAAGCCAGTTGGGCAGCGAAGCGGAACTGCTCGACGGTCTTGCCGACCTCGCCGGTGGCGGCTGCCAGCGGCTTGCCCTCCTCCCGGGTGATGACCCGCGCGAGATCCGGCGTCATGGCGGCCAGCTCGTCGGCGACGCCCAAGAGCACCGCCGACCGCTTGTTGGCGGGGAGCGCAGCCCAGTCGCCGGCCGCAGCAGCGGCGGCCTCCACCGCGGCGGTCGCATCCTCCGCGCTCGCGGGCGTGAACTCGTGCACGACCTGACCGGGCGCGGCCGGGTTGACCGACCGGTTGGCCACGATCTTCTCCGCGGTCACCTGGCTCATGGCTCTCCTTTCGTGATCGGATGGCAGATCAAGGTACGAGTGCATCATGGACAGCCCATCCGCAGCACCGTACGATCTGCACGTCCATGGCGGAAGGATGTGGGCAGATGGCACACGGCGTCTTCGGCGCCGAGGATGGCGTCAGCGTGCAGACGTTGCTGGCCGAGCCCCTGCTGCACGGGACCGTCGTGGGCGGTGAGTCCGGCCTCGGCAACACCGTCGTCTGGTGCCTTCCGCTGTCCGAGGTCGACGCCGCGGCGGCGCCGGCCGCCGGGCGACTACCCGATGACCTCGCCGGAATCGCCGTACACGTGGGCGCCGGCCGGCTCGCCGTCGGCGAGGGCGCCCACGCTCTGGTCACCGACCTTGCCAAGCGCGGCGCCGCGGCCGTGATCGCGTGGCCGGCGCGCGGACGAGAGGCGACCCGGGAAGGTGGACGCACTGTCGGCCTGGAGACCGCCGCCCGCGCTGCCGACGCCGCATCGCTGCCGGTGGTCGCCGTGTCCTGCGAGGCCGACTTCCGGCGTACCAGCCAGCTCGTCGCCACCAAGGTGTTGGCGCAGACGACGCACGTGCTGGAGTACGGCGCTCGGGTGCACCGCATTCTCGGTGAGGTGTTCGCACACGGCTCCGGGCTGAGCGCGATGGCCCGCACCATGTCGCAGCTGTCCAGGACACCGGTCATGGTGCTGGGGCTCACCGGCGAGATCCTCGCCCAGGCCGACGTGACGCGCCCCCGTGGCGGCCTGCCCGATCAGCAGGGCCTCGGCCGCGTGGTCACGGAGGCGCTTGCCGCCCACCAACACGAGCGCGCCGAGGGGGCGGCCTCCGGGTACGGCAGCGGAACCCACTCCCACGCCCGCACCATGGACGTCGAGCTGGCCGAGGGGCCGATGCGCGCGGTGGTGGCGCCGGTGACGGTCGCAGGCGACGCCTACGGGGCGGTGCTGCTGCTCGAGCGCGTCTGGCCGCCCGAGCGGCACGACCTGGCTCAACACACCGTGATCGCGGAGCACGGCGCGACCCTGGCGGGCAGCGAGCTGCTGCGGCAGCACTCCGTGCACGAAGCCGAGGAGAGAGCCCGCGACGATTTCGTCGACACGCTGCTGCACGGGCGGTTCACCGACCAGCACGAGCTCGCCGCCAGGGCTCGGCACTACCGCTTCGATCCGCAGGCCCGGTTTGCGGTCTTCGTGGCGACGTCTGCAGGCCTGCGGTCGGGCCGGACTCCTGACAACCACCGCGCCAACGACGCACTCCGGTCGCTGCGGATGGCCCGCAGCGATGACCTGCTCACGCTGACAGCACTCATCGGGCCGATGATCGTGGTGGTGCGGCAGCTGCCCACGCCGTCATCGGAGCAGGGGACGACGCTCGCGGAGCGGGAGTCGAGGACCAGCTTCGGCAAGCACATTCGCCGGACGTTGCGGGACCGCCTCGGCGACGATGTCCGGGTCGCGCACGGCCGCGGCGGGAAGGGCGCCTCCGGAGTCGCGGAGAGCTACCGCGAGGCACGCAGCGCCGCGACGCTGACCCAGCAGGTCGGCGGCTCGAAGGTGTGCGGATACGACGACCTACGGGTCTTCGCCGCGATCCAGGAGGTCGCCTCCAGCGCACCCGGACGGTCGTTCGCGGCCGAGGTGCTCGAGCCGCTACGGCGGGCCGACGGCCAGACCGGCAACCTGGAGGAGATCGTGCTCGCCTACATCGCCGAGTCGGGCAACCTCAACGCGGCCGCCCGCAGGCTGCACCTGCACCGCAACACGATGCTCTACAAGCTCGAGCGTGCGTCACGAGCGCTGCAGATGGATGTGCGGATATCGGAGACTCAGTTCATGGTGTGGCTGGCACACCACATCGACACTCTCGGCTCCGTCGAGGCGGCGCTCGACAACGAGCTGTCACCGCCCACCTGAGGGGCCCAGCTCAACGCTCGGCGGCCACGTCGGCTGTGTCACCGGACGGCTCCACGCCGTCGGACGGGTCCGCTGCGGGCGCCGCAGCCGGATCTGCCGCCGTCTCCGCTGGCGTAGCGGGGTCCTCGCCCGCGAAGGAACCGAGGAGCCCGAGCACCGCCACACCGACGCAGACTCCGAACACCAGGCCGTAGGCACCCTCGGTGCCGCCGGCTGCGGCAACCCACGAGGCGCCGAGCGCCGACCCTCCGAAGCGCAGCGAGTTGAACAATCCCAGACCCGCTCCCCGTTGGCCCGCTCGCGAACGCGTGGCGCCGGCCGCCGCCGGTGTCTGGACGAACGCGACGCCGGCGCCTGCCAACGCCAAGGTGATGACGAGCCAGCTGTCGGGGGCGCGGCCCGCGCCAAGCTGCACCGCGAGGAGCAGCTCACCGGCCACGAGCACCGCCAGTCCGCTGCGCAAGGCAATGCGCGGGGTCAGCCGCTCGGTCGCCAGTCCTGCAAGCGGCGCGAAGACCATCATGGCCACCGGCAGCGCGAGCACGAGCAGTCCGGCCGCCGCCGTACTCACGCCGTGCCGTTGCACCAGATACAACGGGACGCCCAGCAAGGTCGCCCCGAGACAGAACATCTGAGCCAGTACGGCGAGGGAGGAGCGCAGGTATCGGGACTCGCGGAGCAGGCCGGGCGGAAGGAATGCGTCGGCACGTCCGCGCTCGACCAGCAGATAGCCGACCGCAGTCACCACGCCGAAGCATGCGACACCCCAGACCCACGGTGAGGAGACGCCGAGCGGCGCCACCGCGCTGGCAGCGAAGAGCAGTTCTGCGGCGCTCAGCGTGAGCAGCCCCGCGCCACGCCACTCCAACGGCACCGGCCGGGCCGGGTCGCGCGGCACCAGCCACAGAGTCAGCGCGAGCGCCAGGAAGGCCAGCGGGACCGTCGGCCAGAAGATCGCGCGCCAGCCGACCCAGCCGGCAAGCAGGCCACCGAGGGCGGGGCCTGCCGCCTGACCCGCGCCGTTGACCGCCGCCCAGAACCCCAGCGCGCGCCCGCGTCGGTCGTTGCCGAACATCGACGCGATGAGCGACATCACCCCCGGCAGCACGGCCGCGGTCGCTACGCCTTGCAGGACGCGGAAACCGACCAGCACCGACAAGTTTGGGGCCAGTGCGGACCCCGCGGCACCCGCCGCGAGAAGCACCATCGCGGCACAGAACGTGCGGCGGCGACCGAGCCGGTCTCCGAGCCACCCGGAGAGCGGCATGAGCACGGCGAAGGCCAGATTGAACGCGACGACGATCAGGGCCCCGTTGCTGAGCGGAACATCCAGGTCATCGAGGATCTCTGCCATCGGCACATTGACGATGCTGTTGTTGACGGTGCCGGTGAAAGTGCCGACAAGCAGGGGAGTGAGGGCGAGCCATGCGTGCCGTCCATCTCGATCCGCCGCACTCACACGATGCCTCTTCTCCAGCGGTCGATGGATCTGTCGGTTCAGGCTCCGGCATCGGAGCACGCCTGCGCCAGATGCACCATGCACACACAACGAGCCGCTCTGTGTGCAGGCGGACGGTCAGTAGCGAATGTCGACCGGGCCGTTGCCGATCGGGAGCCCCTGCTCGCGCCATGCTTCCACGCCGCCGACGATGTCCGTGGCCTGCCACATCCCCAACGACCGGAGACTGGCGGCTGCCAGGCTCGAGCTGTAACCCTGCCGACAGGCGACGATGATCTCGAGGTCGTAGTGCACCGCCTCCGGGATCCGCGAGCTGCTCGCCGGGTCGAGTCTCCACTCGAGGACCGTCCGGTCGATGACCAGGCCCGCGGGGAGCTCGCCCTGCACCATGCGCTGCATCTCCGTGCGGGTGTCGACCAGCAGAGCACCGGAGTGTATGGCGTCCCATGCCTGCCGGGGACTGAGCCGCCGCATCCCCTTTCTCGCTCGAGCCAGCACGGCATCGATGCCGTCCGGCGCGTGACCATGCGGAGCACTGGGGGCGCGGCGGCGGTCTGTCCTCGGTTCGACCTCACCCGGCACGGTCACAACCAACCCCTCCCGCATAGACGTCGACGCCGTACCCGCGGCCGCGGGCGCGTAACCAACCCGTCGGCCATCCCCCCGGATGTCGTCGCGGTGTCGGGGCGCGACCCGTTACAGACCTGCATCCGTGGAGGCGATCGGTGCCGTACACCGCAGACTTCGAGCATGTCCGCCGGCAGGTCTTCGAGTCTGCGCGGCGGCTGCTCGCGCAGCACCGGGACGACGACTCTTCCGCTGACCCACGCCGAAGTCGCCAGCGACACCGGCTTGGAGATCACTGTGGTGCTGGAGGCGCTACGGTCGCTCGGCGGCATCGGTGCGACTGGTGAGGTAGGCACCGACCAGAATCAGCGCGGTACCGAGGAAGGCGACGGCAGCGACCGCCTCGTCGCGCACCACGATCCCGAGCACGATCGCGACGATCGGGATGAAGTAGACGGTGACCGACCCACGCGGCGCACCGACCCGCCCCACCAGGGTGGTGAAGGCAACGAAGGCGACGCCGGTGCTCAGCGCGCCGAGGACCACCATCGCGAGCATGCTGGACCACGCCAGCGTCGAGTCGGCGAGCCCGAAAGCGCCTGCAGGCGTCACCAGCAGCAGCGCCACCAACTGGGCCCGCCAGATCACCGGGAGAGCGCCGTTG
Source organism: Nocardioidaceae bacterium (assembly GCA_035690425.1). Classification (GTDB taxonomy): domain Bacteria; phylum Actinomycetota; class Actinomycetes; order Propionibacteriales; family Nocardioidaceae; genus DASSKO01. The sequence goes on along the minus strand of DASSKO010000085.1, from coordinate 17,769 downwards.
CGCTCCTCCAGGGGCACGGCGAGGTTGAACGCCACGCCGTACAGCAGGGTCGCGATGACCACCAGCCCGGCGCCAAGCACGGTAGCGCCGGTGCCCTGCGCAGCCGGCCAGTTGACGACGAGCACTCCCCCGAACCCGACCAGCAGGCCGATCAACTGTCGTCCGGTCGGCGGCGACCGCGACCACAGCGACGCAATCACCACGGTGAACAGCGGGGCAGCGCCGTTGACCATGCCGGCAAGGGAGGAGCTGATCGACTGCTGAGCCAGCGGGAAGAGCAGGAAGGGGATTGCCATCCAGACCAGCCCGAGGACCGCGACCAGTGGCCAGTCCCGGCGAGGTATCGGCCGGCGTGCGGCGGGGACAACCGCCACGGCGGCTGCTCCGAACAACAGCCGCAGGCACGCCACCGCCGTGGGCTCCAGGTGTTCCAGACCGATCTCGATCAGCAGGAACGACGAGCCCCACATCGCAGCCACGACACCGAGCAGCGCCCAGTCGAGCATGCCGAACGCCTGCAGGCGGCTCCGGGGTTCGCTCACGATGGCCCTCTCGTCGGACGCGATGGCGGCGCCGGGTCGGCAGGGGTATACCGACCTCGTCACCGCCGGTCATCGTGGACCCTATGACGTGTCCTGCGGACACGGAGAGCCGCCGCCCGCGGCAGGCGGGAGTACGGCGCCTCAGCCGCCGAACCAGCCCTGTGGCGCGGGACGCACGTTGTGCCAGATGTGCTTGGTCTCGCGGTACTCGTCGAGACCGGCATTGCCAAGCTCGCGGCCGAGGCCAGACTGCTTGTAGCCGCCCCACTCCGCCTGCGGCACGTAGGGGTGGTAGTCGTTGATCCACACCGTGCCCATCCGCAGGCGTGCCGCGACCCGTTCCGCCCGACCGGCATTGTCGGTCCACACCGCACCTGCCAGGCCGTAGCGGCTGTCGTTGGCGATCGCCACCGCTTCGTCCTCTGTGCGGAAGGTCTCGACGGTGAGGACCGGGCCGAACGACTCCTCGTGCACCACGCTCATCGTGGAGTCACAGCGATCCAGCAGGGTGGCTGGATAGTAGAAGCCCGCCTTCAATGCGGGGTCGGTGGGACGCTCGCCGCCGCACCGCAGGACCGCGCCGTCCGCGAGTCCCTCGGCGACGTATGCCTCGACCTTCTCCCGGTGCTCGGCCGAGATCAGCGGGCCAGTCTCCGCGTCGGGGTCGAACGGTCCGCCCATCCGGATCAGGCGGGCACGGCGGACGATCTCGTCGACGAACTCGTCGTGGATCGACTCCTCGATGACCAACCGGGCGCCGGCCGAGCAGACCTGACCGGAGTCCAGGAACACCGCCGTCAGCGCGAAGTCCACGGCGGCCTCACGGTCGGCGTCGGCGAAGACGACGTTGGGGTTCTTGCCACCGAGCTCGAGGGCGATCTTCTTCACCGTGCCTGCGGCGGCGGCCATGATCGTGCGTCCGGTCTGCACGCCGCCGGTGAACGAGACCAGGTCCACCCGCGGGTCCTCCGACAGCGGAGCGCCGACCTCGGCACCCTGGCCCAGCACCAGATTCGCCACGCCGGCCGGCACACCGGCCTCGGTGAGGTACTGCATCAACAGGATCGAGGTGGAGGGCGTGAGCTCGCTGGGCTTCAGGACAAAGGTGTTGCCGGCGGCCAGAGCCGGCGCCACCTTCCACGATGTCTGCAGCAGCGGATAGTTCCACGGGGTGATCAGGCCACACACGCCGACCGGCTCGTGCACGATGCGGCTGCGGACGTCGGGGATCCCCGTGTCGACGACTCGCCCGGAGTCAGCGTTCGCGATGCGGGCGTAGTGGCGGAACACCGCAACCACGTCGTCGACGTCGTACTCGCTCTCCACCAGCCGCTTGCCGGTGTCGAGTGACTCCGCCCGGGCGACGGCCACCTTGTCGGCCTCCAGCAGATCGGCTGCCCGGGCAATGACCCGTGCGCGTTCCACCGCGGGGGTCGACGGCCAGGTGCCCTCGTCAAAGGCCTCGCGAGCGCTCGCAATGGCGTCGTACGCGTCGGCAGACGACGCCTCGTCGACCTCTGCGACCTCCGACCCGTCGGCAGGGCAGCGAATCCGTCTGCGGCCACCGTCCTGGGCGCTGCGCCAGCGACCCTGCATGAACAGCTCCGGCACTATGCCCTCCCGCGACAACGCCTGCAAACGAGCTCCGCCCGGCTACCCGCCGACCCTTCGGCCCAGCGTAGGCCGCCCCGACCTCGGCGACCACCATGCTGACCGGGCGGACGACTGCCGACACGCGAAGAACCCGGGGCGGCGTTCGGAGGCCCGTGGTTGCACGGAACTCCGGAGGCTGCTCCGAGTCTTGTGCTCATGTGGTGGTGGTTAACGGTGCGGGCTACCCGCCGGCTGTCTTGTCGCACGCGATACCCGGGCCGCAGTCCAAGTCAGCGGTGCGGTCTCTGTTCAATGCCCCGCAACAGGTCTATACCGGAGGTGACGGCTTCGCCACACGAAAGAGGGGGATGGCAGTGAAGAAGTTCGGGCAGGGCGTCATCGGAGAGCCTGCGCTGGTAGCAGGCGCGGTCATGGCGATCCTCAATGTGCTGGTCGCTCTCAACGTTTGGACACTGACCGAGGTCCAGCTCGGCACGATCAACACGGCGCTCGCCGCCGTGCTGGCGCTGGTGGTACGTGCGGTCGCCTCGCCGAACCACGGCACACCACTACACGCACCGAAGCTCGGCCATCAGGCGACGCCAGCACACTAGGCAGACGCGGTTGCCACGGTTGATCGCTGTGGTGAGAGCGAGCCGATTGTCGCGACCTCAGCGCGAGCACGGTTGCTCACCGATCTCCTGCCTACCGGGAGCTGGACGCGCCGTGCGTTGCCGGTCACGACCTCGGCGGTGCTGCCGTGTTGTGCGCACATCTGCTGCGCTCTCACCGCGTCCGCGACGGCGCGTGCGCGCCTTCACCGGCCTGGTTGACCCCCCGCCTGCCCGCGAGCATGATCGTGGTATCGACACTCGGTGAGCACACGACCGCGCAGACGCAAGGAGTCGTTCGGTTGAGATAGCCCAGCAACTGCCTCGAGGGGCGGAGGGAAGTCGGGGGATGCGACGGCTGGTGGAGTTCCCGCTGCAGGACGGCGGAAGTGTGCTTGTCCAGGTTGCGGAGGACGGCGCCGGCGGTGGTGAGCTCACCCGCGGCTGGGGCGAGCGCCGCGTGGTGGAGCAGGCGCAGCAGAGCTTCGACGAGGCGGTGGACCGGGTGCAGCCGGCCGTTCGCGCCTTGCTGGCGCGGCTGCGCGCGCTCGCCGACACCCCGGAGGAGATCCAGGTGGAGTTCGGCGTCCAGCTCAGCGCTGAGGCGGGAGCGTTCGTGGCGGCGGCCAGCGCCACCGCCAACTTCCGGGTGTCGATGACCTGGCGCGCCCAGCAAGATCCGATGGGCGGCGCCCCGCCGGGACTCGCCGCAGGGTAGTGCGATGCGTGAGCGAACGTATCTGAACTTCGACCTGATGATCGAGCCCACCGGCCCGGGCGCCTACCGCGCGCGAGTGCTTGCCGCACCAGCAGGTGAGACACCGCCGGTGCCGGTGACGATGCCGTTCTCAGACCTCGAAGTGGAGAACTTCCTGCTGCGGATCGGGCGGCCGCGTCAGCAGCTGTCGCGCGGCGGGGACTCGCCAGAGGCGGTCGCAGTCCGGGAGTTCGGTGGCCGTCTGTTCGACGCCGTCTTCCACGACGAGCTGAGAGTCGCGCTGGCCACCAGCGTCGAGCAGGCGGAGGGCCAAGACGCCGGGCTGCGCGTGCGCCTCCGGCTGGCCGAGTCCCCGGAGCTGGCCGACCTGCCCTGGGAGTACCTGTACGACCGCGGCGCCCACCGCTTCCTGGCCTTGTCAGAGTGGACACCCCTGGTCCGCTATCTCGACCTGCCCGGACGGATCCGCCCCCTTCCGGTGCACCCCCCGCTGCGGATCCTGGTGCTGGTCGCCAGCCCGACCGACTTTCCCGCGCTGGATGTGGAGGCGGAGTGGGCCAGGCTGCGGGCGGCGCTCCGTGGGTTGGAACGAGCCGGTCGGGTCCAGGTCGACCGGGTGCCCACCGGGACGCTGGCGGACCTGCACGACCAACTGCGCCGAGGTGACTACCACGTCTTCCACTACATCGGTCACGGCCGTTACGACGCACACGCCGAGGACGGCGTACTCGCGCTGGAGGGGCCGCAGGGACGCGGTCAGCAGGTCAGCGGTGCGGACCTGGGTGACCTGCTGCACGACTATCGCACGCTGCGGCTGGTCCTGCTCAACTCCTGCGAAGGCGCCCGTGGCGGGCGCAGCGACCCCTACTCGGGTACGGCGCAGAGTCTCGTCCGGCAGGGTGTGCCTGCGGTGGTGGCCATGCAGTTCGACATCACCGACCAGGCCGCGATCACCTTCGCACAGAGCCTCTACGAGGCGGTGGCCGACGGCTACCCGCTCGATGCGGCGATGGCCGACGCCCGCAAGGCCGTACGGCACCAGCCGAACCCGGTCGAATGGGGAACGCCGGTGCTGTACCTGCGATCCCCGGACGGCCGTATCTTCGACGTACCCGCGGACGAGCCCGTGTCCGCCGACAGGACCCCGGTCGTCCCGCTGCGGACGGTCGAGGAGCTCGCTGAGATGGCACGCGGCACCGACCTGGACGTCGCCGCCGGCGCAGCCGTGGCGCTCAGACCGCTGGTCCACGACGACGACCACCAGGTGTCCCAGGTGGCGCAGGCGGCGCTGGACGCGATCAGTCCCCGGCCCGAGACCAGCCGCGTGGACCTCGGGCCCGTGCTGTGTGGGCAGCCGGCACATGCCCGGGTGTGGGTGGAGGGAAGCCCGCTCGCGCTGGCCTCGGCCGTGCAGACGTCGGGGCCGGGGGTGGAGGCGCGGTTGGACGCCGGGTGGCTGCACGTGCAGGTCGTCCCGCGGCGCACAGGCCCGGTGGACGCCGCGGTGACGCTGGTCGGGGCAGCCGGTGACGCCCGCGTCGACATCGTCGGCGAGGCCACCGCCCCGGCACCCACCGAGGAGCCGAAGGCAGCCGCGGTGGTCCCGCTCGTGCTGCTGGGGGCGGCGGCGGTCGCCGCCGCGTGGTGGCTGAAGGAGGGAGACCCGTGGCGTGCCGCCACACTTCCCCTGGTGGTGCCGGCCATAGCTTGCTTGGCCGCAGCCGTCTGCCTGGCGCGGCACAGGTTGCATGCGGTGGCGGTGGGGACGGTGGCCGGCGTCGCGGCATGGTCGGTGATCTTCTGGGCCAGGAACACGGTCTACGACATGACCAGCGACAAGATCGCTATTCTTCCCGGCGATCCTGCGGCCTTCGCCGCCCACTGGGCCCGGCTGGTCGCGGCCGTCGTGCTCGGCATCGCGGTCGTGTCCACCATCAAGGCCACTCCACGGTTGCGTGCGCGCGTGTCCTTGCAGCCAGGGAGCTGGTCAGCGGTGGGTGTCCTGCTGACGGTGGCGGGCGTGCTGCAACCGATCATCGCGCTCGCCTATCAGGGGCCCGGCGACCCGGAGATGGTGGCGACCCAGTGGATGCTCATCCTGGTCGTATGCCTGCCGGTCGCGTGGCTCGGGTTCAACGCAGATCAGCGCCGGGCAGCGCTCGCCGGCGTGGTGGCGCTCACCATGTTCATCGTCCTACGCTCCGTGTGGGAGATGATTGCCGACCAGGGGCTGCAACCGCACCTCACCGTCGGGGCAGCAGCGGCGATGGTGATGGCCGGCTCCGTCGTCGGACAGGCACGCTTGCGTCCAGCACCGCACGGCCGGGCACCCCATCCACCAGGGATCGCCGCGTCCGGATGATGAGGGCCCCGGCCACGACCGGCCCACGGTCAGGCGCTCTCGTCGAACTCGAACGGCAGCGCCTGCGCGACCCGCTCGAACTTGTCCTTCAGGTCCGCCTCGTCGACGCCACCGAGGTAGATGTTGGCGATCTTGTAGCTGTAGCTGTCCTGGTCGGGCAGCTCGGAGAGTCGGTCCCCGTCCGCGACGATGACGTCGATCGTGACACCGGTGAGGTCACGCTCCACCGCGGCCACCTCCTCCGCGGTCGGCGTACGGCGGACCACACCGTCGGTGAAGTGGCGCAAGAACCACTTCGCCGCGATCGCGTGGGGTCCTTCACCCCGCGGCAACTGCGGGTCACGGCCCAACGCGAGCTGCAGCATCGCGCGGTGGTTGGCCACGCCATCGACATCCTGGAAGAGCTCGGCGTGCGACTGGGAGTGTCGCGGGTTGACCTCCAGCACGTTCACCGCGTCGGTGTCGGGGTTCCAGAAGAACTCGATGTTGAAGGTAGTGTGGTCGAGCCCCACCTGGCGGACGATGCGTCCGGCGATGTCGGCCATCCGCTCGGCGACCGCGTCGGGTACCGACGAGGGGTACTGGAACCTCTCCTGGCTCTGCACCTCGGAGAGGTTGATGGTGTCCACGACACCGAAGATGCGAACCTCGTCGTGGTGCACGTATCCCTCGAGAGTCACCTGCTGCCCGCTGATGGTCTCCTCGGCGAGGCAGGCACGCCCGCCGATCTCGGCGAGCTCGGCGGGTAGGTCGAGTTTGTCCAGGATGACCTCGAAGGGCTCGCCGATCCGGCCGATGCCCTCACGGATCTCTGTCAGCGCGGCGCGGAACTCCTGCCGATCCTGGACCCCGAACGCGAGCGCGGAGGAGAACGACTTCACCGGCTTGACCCACATCGGGGAGTCGACGCCGCTCGGCGGTTCTTGGTCGTGGTCTGGGTCGACCAGGCCGAACGCGGGGTGCTCGTCGATCACCTTCTGCTGCTCCAGCCGGCTCCAGTACTTGTGCTCGCACTTCACGACCGACTCCAGCGTCGCGCCGTACGTGCCCGTGTGCGCGGACAGCAGCGGGACCATCGTGCTCACCGGGAAGTCCCAGAACCCGATGACCGCGTCGACCTTGCCCTCGAAGTCGTCCAGCTGCTGCTTGGCCTTCTCCAGCAGGTCGGCGAGCGGGATCTCGTCGCCGTACTGCAGCTCTTCGATGGTGAGCAGCGGGTGGAAGCGGTATTGGTCGGCGTCCGGCAAGGCTGCGAGGATCTCGCGGTTGTGGTCGTCGAGCCCCAACACGAAGACGTTCTCGGTCACCATTCGTCCTCTCCTGCTGTCAGCCGTTGAGTCGGCTGGTCATCGCGAATCCGTCCCGCGGGTCGGATGCTATCGGGCGGGCTCAGGTCCGGCGTCTGCCGAGCGCAAAGGGCCCGACCTCCCGTTTTCGTCGTGGCTGTGTCGCGGTTTCGGGTTGGCTCACCATGGGGCGTTCCCGTTGGACGAGGTGGGGAAACGCGGATGCGTACCGCCGGCGTCCGCCCGACATGCGCGGGCTACGGGCAGTTCCAGACCTGGTTCGGCTCATGCAGGCACTGGGCCACCGGCGGTTCGCAGCAGTCGGTCATGGCCGCGGCCGCTACGTCATGCTCCGTGCGGCGCCCGACTTCCCCGATCGGGTGACCAAGCTTGGCCGGGTCGGCTGCCTCGTCGACATGGTCGACATCTACCTGCCAAGGGGCGCGGCACAGCCGCCCGCAGCGCGCTGGTCGCGACCGCCGTACTCGTCAGGCTGGCCCTGGGCACCGCGTCCAGGCGCGCCTCACCGGTCCGGGCGGTGAGGCGCCACCCATACCGTGGTCACGATCGCAAAGATCGGGCCCGCCCTGCGGCTCTGTCGTCAGCAGATGAAGGGGAAGGGACAGTCGTGTCGATCGTGAGCCACGGCGCGGAAGGCCATCCGCGCATCGTCAAGCTGGACTACTGCATGGTGCCCCTTCGAACGCGCCGACCTCGCCGCCTCGGCGAGTGACTCGTCCAAGATCCTCTCCGTTCGCCGAGCGTCCAGCTCGTGCTTGGCTATTGCTGCGTCCCACACATCATCGGACTCCAGCACCTCGTCGAGTATGAAGCGTCGCACGTCATCCTCTAGCGAGATCTCGTAGGCATCGACGATCTTGTTCAAGGCGGTATCAACGAACCTTGGTCTTCCCTCAGTGGCTGGGGCGACCGGCGCCTGCATCGTCACGGGGCTCCTCCTTTGCAGCGGAAAGCACGGCTCGGCGATCGACACAATGAGTGCTACTCCCACCTAACACCCATGTGGAGCGGACGGCTAGGGCGTCCGATCGGCGCGCTGGTGTTCGGGCGGGCGGAGAGTACACAGCCGCCACGCCGCTCGCCTTCGAGCACTGCCCGCGTCGTGTGCGCGGCCCGTTCGGTGACCCTGCTCCCGTAGAACCACCGCGAGGAATGCACAAACCGCGGTGGGCACCGCGATATGGACGAGGAGCAGGGATAGCCGGGCGGTTCCCGTGGTACGGCGGGCTGGTCACGCCGGCGATCCTCGTGCTTGCCGGTCTTGCAGACCCCAGTCTGCGGTTTGCCCACTGTGCGCGGCATGCGGCAAAGTAGGCAAAGTTAGGCAAGGCTTACCTCTGGAGAGGGCGCGATGAGACAGGCGGGGCGACGGGGCACGGCGCTGGCGCTCGGCGTCGCGTTGGTCGCGACCGCCGTACTCGCCAGCCTCGCCCTGGGCGCCCGCCCGGTGTCGTTGCCCGACGTGGTCGGAGCGCTGACCGACTTCGACGGGTCGCCGGACCAGATCGCCGTACGATCCTTGCGCCTTCCCCGCACCGTCGTCGGGCTCGTTGTCGGCCTTGCGTTGGGTGTGGCCGGTGCGGTGATGCAGGGACTCACCCGCAACCCCGTGGCCGACCCGGGACTGCTCGGTGTCAGCGCGGGCGCGGCGCTCGGTCTGGTCGTGGCGGTCACTCTAGGCGGCGTCACCGCGGTGGCGGGCCATATCTGGTTCGCCTTCGCAGGCGCGCTGGTCGCCGCGGTGACCGTCTACGCCGTGGCCAACCGCAGCCGTCGGTCGCCCATCACGAGCCTCGTGCTCGGCGGCGCCGCGGTGAGCGCGACGCTGGGCTCGATCACCAGCGCGGTGCTCGTCGTCGACCAGGAGGTGCTCGACCAGTACAGGTTCTGGGCGGTTGGTTCCCTCGTCAACCGCGACATCGGCGTGGCCGCCGCGATCCTGCCGTTCGTCGGTGCGGGTCTGCTGGCGGCTGCGTTGTGCGTGCGCGGGCTCGACGCGCTCGCGCTCGGTGATGACGTCGCGCGTGCCCTGGGCCGCAACCTCGCCGCGACGCGGGTGCTGGCCGGCATCGCGATCGTGCTGCTGACGGGGGCAGCGGTCGCGGCGGCCGGCCCCATCGCATTCATCGGCCTGGTCATCCCTCACCTGGTCCGGCCGATGGTGGGGTCGTCGCACGGCTGGCTGCTGGTGGCTTCGGCGGTGTACGCGCCTGCCCTGCTGGTCTGTGCAGACGTGCTGGGCCGGCTGCTGGTCCGCCCCGGCGAGGTGCCCGCCGGTGTGGTGACCGCACTGCTGGGCGCACCGTTCCTCATCTGGCTTGTCCGCCGCGAGCATCGGCCGGCTGCCGTGGCGCAGCCACCTCCCGCCGACGGCGTCCGGACGGTGCAGTCCTCGGCGGACCGACGCGAGCGGGCGGTCGGCTGATGGCCGTCATCGACTCCCTCCGGCCGGCCCGGAACAGGGTGTCCGGCCGGCGTCGCCCGGGACGCCGCAACGTGGCCGTCTGCGGCGTACTCGCGGTGCTGCTGCTGGTGACCGTGACGGTGTCGCTGAGCGTCGGGGACTACCCGGTGCCGTTCACCGAGGTACTGCACGCGCTTGTTCTTCCGTCGTGGGCTGACCTCATCGTGCAGGAGCTGCGGCTGCCACGAGTGCTCACCGGCGTTGCCGCCGGCGCTGCGTTCGGTCTGGCGGGCGCGATCTTCCAGGCGATGGTGCGCAACCCCCTGGCCAGTCCCGACCTGATCGGCGTGACGGCCGGCGCCGGAGTCGGTGCCGTCGCGGCGATCACGCTCGTCGGTGTCAGCGCGGCGTGGGTGCCAGTGCTGGCGCTCGCCGGAGGCGGCCTGACGGCCGCGCTCGTGTACGTCCTCGCCTGGCGCCGGGGACTGCACGTGTCGCGGCTGGTGGTGATCGGCGTCGCGCTCGGTGGTACCGGCTTCGCCGCGGGGGCGCTCAACAGCCTGACGTCGCTGCTGGTCGCGAACGCGGAGATCACGGACGCGCAGGAGGCGACGGTGTGGCTGACCGGCAGCCTGCACGGCCGCGACATGGAGATGGCCGCCGGCCCGCTGATCGCGCTCGGCGTGGCGCTGCCGTTCCTGCCCGCAGCCGCGCGAACGCTGCGCTCGCTCAGTCTCGGCGACGACGTCGCCGCCGGTCTCGGCACCCGCCTGGGCCCCAGCCGCCTGGGCCTGTTCGTACTCGGCATCTGCCTGGCCGCCACGGCGACCGCGGCCGTGGGCGCTGTCAACTTCGTCGCGCTCGGGGCGCCGCAGATCGCCCGCCGCCTCACCCGATCCCACGTGGAACCGCTGGTCGCCTCGGCGCTCGTAGGCGCGCTCGTGGTCACCGCCGCCGACATCGTTGCTCGCCGCCTGTTCGCCCCGGTCGAGCTGCCGGTCGGCGTGTTCACTGCCGCCATCGGAGCGCCGTACCTGCTCTGGCTGCTGACCCGCTCCGGAGGTGTGCGGTGAGCCGCCTGGAGGCACACGAGAGCTCGTTCGGCTACGACGCACGCGACGTCGTCGCCGACCTCGACCTCGCGGTCCCCGACCGGCGGCTCACCGTGCTGGTAGGCCCCAACGCCTGCGGCAAGTCCACCCTGCTGCGCGGCATGTCCCGGCTGCTGCGTCCGCGAGCAGGTGCAGTCCTGCTCGACGGACGCGCGCTCCACCAGCAGCCGACCCGCGAGGTGGCCCAGACCCTAGGGCTGCTGCCGCAGTCACCGAGCGCGCCCGACGGCATCGTCGTGGCCGACCTGGTCGCTCGGGGCCGGCAGCCGCACCAGCACTGGTGGAGCCCGTGGTCGGAGCAGGACGAGGAAGCCGTCGCGACCGCGATCGAGCAGGCGGGCGTGGCCGACCTGGTGGACCGTGAGGTCGAGTCGCTGTCCGGCGGCCAGCGACAGCGGGTGTGGGTCGCGATGGCACTTGCCCAGCGCACCGACCTACTGCTGCTCGACGAGCCGACGACGTACCTCGACGTCGCCCACCAGGTCGAGGTTCTCGACCTGCTCACCCGGCTGGTCCGCGAGGGCGAGCGCACGGTCGTGGCCGTCCTGCACGACCTCAACCAGGCGACGCGCTACGCAGACCACCTGGTCGCGATGAAGGACGGTCAGGTGGTGGCCGAGGGCTCCCCGCACGAAGTCGTCGACGCCGCGATGGTCTCGGCGGTCTTCGGCCTGTACAGCAAGGTCATCGAGTGTCCCGTGACCGGCAGCCCGCTGGTCATCCCCGTACCGAGCTAGCAGTCGCCGGCTCACCCACCCTGCAACGCTCGACCACTCTGCAACGAAGGGAACAACCGTGATCAAGACCTGGACGCGGATCGGCGTGCTCCTCCTGAGCGCCGTGCTGTTGGCCGCCTGCAGCAGCAGCGCCGCGGATGACAGTTCCGACGCATCGAACACCGAGACGCGCACCGTCCAGCACGCCATGGGCACCGCCGAGGTGCCGGTCCACCCCGAGCGGGTGGTGGTGCTCGACACCGGTGAGCTCGACGACACGCTGGCGCTGGGCGTCAAGCCGGTGGGTGCGGTCCGCGTGGACGCCTCGACCGATTTCCTCAGCTACCTCGGCGACCAGACAGCGGGCATCGAGATGGTCGGCACCATCAGCGAGCCGAACCTGGAGGCCATCGCCGCCCTCGACCCAGACCTGATCCTGTCCAGCACCGTCCGGCACGAGGCCATCTACGATCAGCTCAAGGCGATCGCGCCCACTGTGCTCGCACCCGACCTCGGCGACACCTGGAAGGACAACTTCCGCCTGTACGCCGAGGCGCTGAACAAGAAGCAGCAGGCCGAGCGGATGATCACCGACTTCGAGGAGCGTGCCGCCGAGCTGGGCAAGACGCTGCCCGAGGACATGACGCTGGGTCTCGTCCGCTTCCTGCCGGGGCAGATCCGGCTCTACTCCGACCAGTCGTTCCACGGCACGATCCTGTCCGACATGGGGGTCCAGGTGCCGGCTGCCGCCCGGGGCGAGGACACCTTCCTCGAGCTCTCGCCGGAGCAGGTCACCAAGGCCGACGCGGACGTGATCTACGTCAGCACCTACGGCCCGGACCAGGACACCGACAAGGCGGAGGTCATCGGCGGCCCGCTGTGGAAGACCCTCGACGCGGTCCAGCAGGGCGACGTGCACCCGATCAACGACGACCTGCTCAGCGGCATCGGCATCCAGGCCGCGCAGCAGTCCCTCGACCTGTTCGAGAAGCAGCTCGGCTGACCCCATGCCGGCGCGCAGGTCGCCGCGGAGGCGGTGTGGGGAGTTCCCGCTACGAACCTCAGTACTCGTAGCTGACGGCCAGATCCCCTACGCCGTCGATGTGGCCTTCCAGGCGGTCGCCGCGCTCGACCCGGCCGACGCCCTTGGGGGTGCCGGTGAGGATGAAGTCCCCGGGACGCAGCGCGACCAGCGTGCTGAGGTAGCTGATCGTCTCGGGCACCTTCCAGATCTGCTGCGCGAGGTCGCCCTCCTGGCGCACTTCCCCGTTGATGTGCAACCAGATGGCGCCCTCGCTCGGGTGCCCGATGTCCGCAGCCGCCCGGATCGGCCCGGTCGGGGCCGACCGGTCGAACCCTTTGGCCATATCCCATGGGCGGCCCATCTGTTTGGCCGTCGCCTGCATGTCGCGGCGGGTCATGTCGAGACCGACGGCGTAACCGAAGACGTGGTCGAGGGCCTTCTCCACCTCGATGTCCTGACCGCCCTCACCGAGAGCGACCACGAGCTCGACCTCGTGGTGCAGCTCCTCGGTCTGCGTCGGGAAGGGCAGCCTGCTGCCGGTCGGCACGACGGCGTCGGCCGGCTTCATGAAGAAGAAGGGCGGCTCGCGGTCCGGGTCGTGGCCCATCTCGATGGCGTGCTCTGCATAGTTGCGGCCGACGCAGAAGACGCGGGCCACGGGGAACGTCGCGTCCGTGCCGTCCACGGCCACGGTCGTGACGACCGGTGTCGCGATCGCGTACCCGTTCGTAGTCGGCTGGTCAACGGCATGTCGCATAGCAGGGCACCTTACGCTCGAAGTATGGGACGGCTTCCAAGGCGATGGAAGTGAGGCGGACACGGCTCTGACCAGGCGGCCTCGCCGACGAGGAACCTCGAAGACGGTGGGCACGCCGCGGACTGCGCGTGGTGCTTTTTCTTACCGGGTTGGCGTTTGCCGGCCTCACGCGGTGACCCCTTCGCCACGCTCCTCCTTGGTGTCACCGACCAGCTGACCGACGGTGTCACCGACCGAGCGCTTGTGCCACAGCGCCAGCTTCGACGCACGTTCGGTGTCGCGCGCTCGCAACGCGGCCATGATCCCCTCGTGCTCGGCCTGTGAGGTCGCGAGCCGCTTCGGGACCATCCGGAAGACCCGTTGAAAGCCCGAGTGGCGTTGCCAGATGTCCATCGTCAGCTCACACAGCATCTCGTTGCCGCAGGCGGTGACGATGGTCTGGTGGAACTCCCGGTTGAGGTCGGAGAACCCAGGGCCGTCCTGGGCCTCGACCGCCTCCCGCATCCTTTCCATCAACACGTCGAGCCGATCCAACTCGGCCTCGGAGATGCGTTCGGCGGCCAGCCCGGTGGCGATGCTCTCCAGGTGGGACCGGATGAAGTAGGTTTCCTCGATCTCGCGCGTGGTCAGTGTCGTGACCCGGGCGCCGCGGTAGGGAGCGGTCTCCACCAGGCCGTCCCGCTCGAGCATCCGCAGTGCCTCGCGCGCCGGGATGTCGCTGGCCTTGTAGGTTTGGGCGATCTCGCGGAGCACCAACCGGGCGCCGGGCTCGATATCGTTGGACAGGATCCGCTCGCGCAGCGCCCGATAGATCGTCTGCGACTTCAAGTCAGACACAGCCGATGCTCCTTCCGTATACCCGCGTAACATATCAAATATGATTCGTGGGGCTGGTCGGTGCTGTGCCGACGACGTCGCGAAGCACCCGGACGAAGTTCCCGCCAAGAATGGCCGCGACTTCAGTTTCGTGGAAGCCCCGGCGCAACAGGACCTCGGTCAGGGCGGGCAGCTCATCGATCTCGTTGAGTCCGGTGAGTTGCTCGTGCTTGCGAGGGAAGCGCTGCTCACGAGCCGGCCTCGGCCCGTCGCTGGTGGGAAAGTCTGCACCGAGGCCGACGTGTTCGATACCGACGAGCTCCGCGATGTGCACGACGTGGTCGACCAGGCGATCGAGCGTGGGGCACTCGGGATCGACATAGGCGGGCAGGCAGTGCACCCCCACGACACCGCGTACGTCGGCGATCGCGCGCACCTGTGCGTCCGTGAGGTTGCGAGGGTGGTCGAATACCGCTCTGGTGTTTGCGTGCGTCACGACGAGAGGCGCCTGGGTGATCTCCACGGCGTGCCAGAAACCCGTCTCGGCGATGTGGGCAAGATCGACGAGCATCCCCAGCCGGTTCATCTCAGTCACGACGTCGGCGCCGAACCGGCTGAGTCCTCCCCCCGTCCGCCGGTCGAGCACGCCATCGGCCAGCTCGTTACGCACGTTCCAGGTGAGCTGCGCCGACCGGACGCCGAGTCGGTACAGCGTCCGTAGCGACGACAAGTCGCCCTCCAGGGGTTTGCCGCCCTCGAGGTGCAAGATGATGCGGATTCGGCCATCGGGGGCCGTCGGTAGCTGCGAGCCCTCGGTCAGCACCTCGACACCGGTGTCCTGGTCCAGCGCATCCACCAAGGCGTCGATGTTCTGGAGGGTCGCCGCCAGCGGCCGATCAGTTCCGTTGGAGTGGGCGATGGTGTCCCCGCCGATCGCGTAGAACACCACGTCGACACCGCCTGCGCGCAGGCGCGGAATCAGGCGGTCCCGGACGGGGTTCTGCTCCCCCTCGTTGAGCCGGTGGATCTGCTCATAGCAGTCCCGGTGTCCTTCGACGATGAGCGAGTCGCTATGGAGCCGCCGAACCGCGGTGACGAGGTCGTCGGTCTGTGTCATGACACGCGTTCCTTCTCAGTATGAGACTCGACCCTGCGGTCGTTCGCCTCGGCGGGAAAGACACTCGCCCGGGCGGCGTCGATGTCCAGGGCGACGCGCGCACCACGCTCGAGGTCGACGGTGTTGGTGGTCTGCACCCGCAGGCTCGTACCCGCGACGTCGATGACGTAGTGACACATGTTCCCCAGCATGGTGGCGTGGGTGACGTCAGCGACGAACATGTCGCCGGTCTCGATCGGCGCCCGCGTCGCGATGGACTCCGGCCGGATCGCCACCGTCACGTCATCACCAGGCGACAGCCGCTGGTCACCGGCCGCCAGACGCAACCGAAGACCGAACTCGAGGTCTACGTCCACGGTGGACTCGGAGGTATCGAAGGCCTCGACGCGACCCGGCACCAGGTTGATCAGCCCCATGAAGTCGGCGACCGCGACGTTCGTAGGCCGGAAGTAGACCTGGCGAGGTGCCGCGTACTGCTCGAGGTGTCCACTGCGCATGACCGCAATCCGGTCCGACATGCTCATCGCCTCGCCTTGGTCATGAGTGACATAGACGAAGGTGATCCCCGTGCGACGCTGGATCTCTTGGACCTCGTCACGCATTCGGTCCCGGAGCTTCGCATCGAGATTCGACAGTGGCTCGTCGAGAAGCAGAATCGAGGGCTCGGTGACGAGCGAACGAGCCAGCGCCACCCGCTGTTGCTGGCCGCCGCTGAGCTGTCCCGGGTACCTGTCCTCATAACCGGGAAGGCTCACGACGTCGAGGATCGCCCCGACCTTGGCGCGAATGTCCTTGCGCGCCAGCCTCGGCCGTTGCACGCGCAACCCGTATGCGACGTTCTGGTAGACCGTCTTGTGTGGCCACAGCGCGTAGTTCTGGAAGACCATCCCCATCCCCCGCTGATCGGGTGGCACGACCGCCGACGGTGAAGACACCACGCGCCCGTCCACGGTGATCGTGCCCTCGTCAGGCTCAATGAATCCCGCCACCATCCGGAGGGTCGTCGTCTTGCCGCATCCGCTGGGGCCCAGAAGGGTGACGAACTGGCCGTCTTCGATGGACAGGTCGAGGCTGTCGACAGCGGTCTGGTCGCCGTACTTCTTGGTCAGATTCGAAATCTCGATCGTGCCCATGTGTTTCCTCCAGGTTGGTGGCGCTCTACCACCGGGTGACTGATGCTCCGGTCACCCGGCGAGCCAGCCCCAGTACCAGGGCCGTTGCGAGAAGGACAAGGACCGCGAGGGCGGCCACCTCTTCGAAGTGGCCCTCCTCCGAACGCTGATATATCGCCACCGCCACGGTTTCGGTTCCGACCGAGAACAGCAGGATGGTGGCAGCGAGCTCACCGATCACCTGGACGAAGATCAACGACCAGCCGGCGACCATCCCGCCCTTCATCAGCGGGAGGGTGATCTCGGTGATGCTGCGCAGCCAGGACCCGCCACTGATCCGCGAGGCTTCCTCGAGCGAGGGGTCGATCTGCCGTAGTGCGCTGTCGGCGGACCGCACCGCGAGTGGGATGTAGCGGGTCAGGTAGGCGATCAGCAGGATCCACAAGGTGGCGTAGATCGGAATCGGCACACGGATCCAGGCGAGGACCAGGCCGACGGCCAGCACGACGCCCGGGAGTCCGAGCGGGATGGTCGACAGGTAGTCCAGGAGTTTCGTGCCGCGCACCTTGAGGCGGAGGTTGATGTAGGCGATCAGCCCGCCGAGGAGGACGCCGACCGTGGCCGCGGACACTGCGAGGATCAAGGTGTTGAGTGCTGCTCGTTGGGTCAGCGAGTACTCGAAAAGCACGTACTGGTAGTGGTCCCAGGTCAGGTTGTCCCACCCTAGCCCTCGGCCTCGCGCCTCGGTGACCGATGCGAGAACAAGGACCAGCACCGGCAGGTACACCGCGAACGCGAAGAAGCCGTGACAGCCCAGGAATGCCGGCCAGCGGTACCGGCCAAGGTTCACCTGGTCCTTGACTCCGGCCTTGCCTCCGGTGGTGATGTACGACCGCCGCTTCAGCAACCAGCGCTGGAGGAACAGACAACCGATGGTCAGCAGCACCAGCACCATTGACAGTGCGGTGGCCGCACCGTAGTCGGGCGGGAAGGAGAACAAGGAGTAGATCCGCGTCGGCAGCGTGTAGATCTGCACCGGCAGACCGAGGATCGCGTGCGAGCCGAACAACGCCAGGCTGTGCACGAATACCAGCAACGTCGAAGCCAGCAGCGCCGGAGTCACCAACGGCCAGGTGATGCCCAGCAGGATCTTCATCCGCGACCCGCCGAGGATGCGTGCGGACTGCTCCAGACCGGCGTCAACCGAGTCGAGGGCCGCCGTGGTCAAGAAGACCACGAAGGCCACCGACCCGAACGAGGTGACCATCGTGATCCCGAACAGGCTGTAGATGTTGAACGGGCCCTCCTCTACTCCGAACAGCCTTTCAGCAAGACGGTTGAACCACCCCGAGTTCGGCGCCATCAGCACGGCGTACGCGATAGCACTGAGGAAGCCAGGGATCATGAACGACACCGACGTCATCGTCCGCAGCGCCTCTTTGCCCGGGATATTCGTGCGGCTGATGAACCAGGCAATCGGTACGCCGGCGCCCAAGCTGATCGCGCTCGCACCGACGGCGATCAGCAACGTGTTCACCAGTGCGCGATAGAGGCTCGGCTCAGTCGCCACCCGCAGGT
>DASSKO010000084.1:0-4752 GCA_035690425.1 Nocardioidaceae bacterium | reverse complement strand
GGGTCACGCAGGCCGGTCTTCGGGTCCAGGTCGAGGTTCTGCACGGGGACACCGAAGTAGTACTTGCTCGCTGCCTGCACACCCGCAGCGCCATTGCCGAGGTAGAGCGTGTTCAGGTAGCGCGTGAGGATTGCGTCCTTGCTGAGGTGCTGTTCGAGCCGGATGGCCAGGCTGGCCTCGCGCAGCTTGCGCAACGCGGTCCGCTCGCTACCGGTGTAGACGTTCTTTACATACTGCTGCGTGATGGTGGAGCCGCCTTGCAGGTGCGCTCCGCTGACATCGCGCCACACAGCTCGTAGGACGGCCAGCGGGTCGACACCGCGGTGCTCGAAGAACCGCTCGTCCTCAGCCGCGACCACGGCGTTCTTCAACACCTGCGGGATGTCCGCCGACGGCACCGGCTCCTGGTCCTGGGGCGCGCGGATCGTCGCGAACAGCCGGCCGGAGCTGTCCAGCAGCAGCACGGCCTGCGGCGGCAGCGGCTCGAAGCCGTAGTCGATCGGCGCCGCGAGCAACCCGCCGGCGAAGGCGCCGGCCCCCACGACGACCGCCAGCAGCATCCAGAGGACGACGTGCCGACGGCGCCGGCGGCGGCGCGCGCTGCGGCTCCGGCGCTCCACCACCGCGGCGACCACGCGGGTCGGCAGGGGCGGTGGAGCGACCTGCGTCATGACGGGAGAGTAAGGCGCGGATGGCGCGCGTGGCGCCCCAGGTGACTATGTGGTGACTACTCGGAAATAGCCGGAATTCGCCATACCGCGGGACGGTTTGCCCGGTGTGTCATATGAGCGGGCGAAGTCTCCCTCGCTTCGCCACCGCCTACTCAACCCCGGGCCGGACTAGGCCGATCAGGAGACGATGACCGTGCGCGCCCACGCCCGACACGGCCGGCTCGTCGAGCCGGACGGTCTGGCCGCGCTGCGCCTCGCCGTCGCCCTGAGCCGCGACCCGGTGCTCGGCCGGCTCTCGGAGTCGATGGCCTTCCGCTCGCTGCCGAATGCGCGCTCCGCGACGACCGTCGCCGCGACCGCAGACGTCGGCTTTCCTGCAAGCGGCGCCCCGGCGATCCCCAGCCCGACCCCTCCGTCGGAGCCCACCGGGGAGCTGGCAACGGTCATGGAGATCGTCACGCGGGCGCAGGGCGGCGACGCGGAGGCGTTCGGGCAGCTCTACGACCGCTACGTGGACGTGGTCTACCGCTACGTGCAGTACCGCGTCGCCAACTCGGCGCTTGCCGAGGACCTCACCAGCGAGACGTTCCTCCGGGCACTCCGCCGGATCACGTCCTACACCTGGCAGGGCCGCGACTTCGGCGCGTGGCTGGTGACGATCGCGCGCAACCTCATCGCCGACCACTACAAGTCCGGGCGCTACCGCCTGGAGCTCGCCACCTCCGACCTCGTCGAGGCCGGCGCCGACCGCAGCGAGGACGGGCCCGAGGACGAGGTCCTCACCGGCATCACCAACGGCGTGCTCCTGGAAGCGGTCAAGCGGCTCAACGCCGAGCAGCAGGAGTGCATCGCGTTGCGCTTCCTGCAAGGCATGTCGGTCGCCGAGACCGCACAGATCATGGGCAAGAACGAGGGCGCCATCAAGGCCCTGCAGTACCGCGCGGTGAAGTCACTCTCGCGCCTGCTCCCCCAGGACCTCGTGTGATGACCGCCGGCGTTGCTACCTCCGGAATAGTCCTTCTGGGCCATTCTGCCGAATGGCCCGTCACCTCCCGCCACGCTCGCTCGTTGGTCGTCATGGACGGAAATGTCCAGATGTCCGGGAGGTGTGGTCGATGAGTCTTTCGCCGACCAAGCGACGTGCCGAGCAGTTCGCCGAGCTGCTCGACGACAGCGACCGCACGGACGACCCGACGCTCGCGCCGCTGGTCGCCCTGAGCAGCGCACTCCAGTCCGCGCCGACCGTCGAGGGCCCGGCGCCGGAGTTCCGCACCGCACTGCGCCAGCGCCTGGTCGCCGTCGCGACCGTGCAGGGCGTCGGCGAGACGGCGTCGGTCAGCTCCCGCGTTCGGGAGTCCGCCGGCGCGTGGCGGGTGCAACGGCGCCTGGCCGTCGTCGCGGGCAGCGCTGCAGCGGTGACGGCAGTCGCGGGCGTCGGTCTCGGCGCCAGCCGGTCGTTGCCGGGCGATGCGTTCTACGGGCTCAAGCGCGCCAGCGAAAGCGTCCAGCTCGCCGTCGCCCAGGGCGACGAGGCCAAGGGGAAGAAGCACCTGGAGTTCGCCCGGACCCGGCTGTCCGAGGTGCAGGCGCTCGCGGCTCGCGGCGAGGCACTGCCGGCGCTCGTCCCCGGCGAGCCGGCCGCAGCGGCCCTCCCGCAGTCGGGCAACGACCGCATCACGGCCACCTTGCGCGACATGGACGAGCAGACCCGCGCCGGCGCGACCGACCTCTTCCTCGCCTACCAGCAGTCCGGCTCGAGAGAGCCGCTGCAGGCGCTCAACGACTTCACCGTGAAGCAGTACGCCGCCCTGATGGCACTTCTCCCCGCACTGCCGACCGACCTCCAGCCCCCCGCGAAGCGCTCGCTTGCCCTGCTGCGGATCGTCGCCACGGACACTCGCGCGCTGGCACCGCGCCCATCGAGCAGCGGAGGCTCCGGCACGCACCCCAAGAGCCGACCGACGAAGACGGGAAGCGGCGGCTCATCGACCCCGACCCCGACACCGTCGACGATCACGTCCAGCCCCAGCAGCTCGACCGGCACCAAGCAGACGCCGAGCACCGAGGTGCCCACGATCCCGCCGGTGCCGACCGTCGGGCCGCTTCCCACCGACCTTCCGACGACCCTGCCGCCGCTTCCCGACGCCGGATCGCTGCTCTCCGGGAGCTGACGGCCGACGGCGCCGTACACGAGAAAAGAGGCATCCGCCTGACGCGGATGCCTTTTTCGTTCTCGGTGTCCGAATTCACATTGTGACGGACCCGTAACTCTCCGCAGGACTATTCGTTGATAGCCCGAACCTACTAGGAAACGCTCCCAACCCTCTGTTGTGGACCGAGTACATACGGTAGCGTTCGCCCAGATTCGCCCGTCTTTGTGGAGGTAGGGGGCACATGGCAGCAAGCATGAGGCGTCGTGGCGTAGCCGTCACCGCGTTCGCACTCGCCAGCGGCACGTCGTTGGCAGCATTCGGCACGGCCGCGCCCGCAGGTGCATCGAGCACCCACGCGCCGGCTTACTACCAGGGTGTGACCTCCGCCAACGTGCTGAGTGTCGCGCTGCACCTGCCGTCAGCCCTTCCCGCGCTGCCCGGCATCCCCAAGGACCTCGCGGTCAACCTCGTCGGCGTCACCGGCAACGCGACCCACAACACCCTCGGCACCGGCGCTCCGACGTCGTCCACCGCGGTGTCGTCGGTGGCGAGCGGCTCGCTGGTCAAGGCGCTGCCGACCAGCCTCGGCCTCGGCAAGGTCCTCACCGCGAAGCTCGGTCAGAACCTCACCGACTCGGCGCTGCCGGCGATCCAGGCCGACCCGCTGGTCAACCTGCACGTGGGTGACCTCGCCGCCAAGGCTCTGACCGGCGTCAACTCCTCGCACTCCGTTCTTGCCAGCGGCAAGGTCGCGGAGCTCGGGCAGCTGCTCAACCTCAAGCAGGCGGGCGCAGCGACCACGCTGATCAACCAGCTGCAGAACCAGGTCGACCAGATCACGCCGACCGTCAACGACCAGCTCAACAGCGCGCTGTCGACCGTGCAGAACGCCCTCAACCAGACCCCGGCCGGCTCCGCCACCGCGCAGACGCTCAGCCAGGTTCAGTCGACGCTCGAGACCATCCAGGCCACGGTGAAGAACATCCTGGCCAACGTCGGCGCCACCGCGGTGCTCTCGGTCGACACGCTCGACGCGACGCAGTCCATCGCGCCGACGGCCGGTGCGGCTCAGTCCGTCGCCGGTGTCAACCTCGCCGACCTCAACGTCCTCAACGGTCTGCTGACCGTCAAGGGCTTCGTGAGCCAGGCGACCGCTGTTGCCAACGGCCAGCCGGGTGGCGCGCACGCGTCCTTCTCGGGTCACGCGCCGATCGTCGCTGTGGGCACCCCGGTGCTGACCGCGACGCTCGACGAGACCGGCATCAACCTCACCGGTGCCGGGCTGCCGTCGCAGATCACCGACGCGCTGTCGCAGGTTCAGAACGCACTCAACACCCTGCTCGGCACCCTGGGCGTGCACCTCAACTACGTCCCGGGTCACGTCGACAAGGTCGACAGCAACGGCCGCTACGCCGCTGCGACCGGCCCTGAGTACGACATCGTCGTCGACAGCCCGGTCCCGGGTGACGGTGCTCTCGCCGAGATCGGCCTGGGCCACGGCACGACGGCCTCCATGGCCGCCGCTCCGAAGACGATCCACCAGTTCCTGAAGAACCCGCAGCAGGGTGCGCTCCCCCACACGGGTGCCAACCTGCCGCTGATCGGTGGCATCGCGATCGCGCTGCTCGCCGGTGCGGCGATCCTGCGCCGCCGGGTCGCCTGACCCTGTACCACCTCGACGAGGCCCCGGACGCCACTGGCGTCCGGGGCCTCGTTCTTCGTGCCGATGGTTACCCTCGGGTTGCTATGCGACGACGAAGCAGGGACACCGACAACGCCGCGCTCGCGGGTGCCGCATCGGCGGCGGTGGCCGAGGTCGAGGCCAGCCTGGTCGTCCCGCCCGATCCGAGCGCCGCAGCATTCTTCGACGTCGACAACACGATGATGCAAGGCGCGTCGATCTACCACTTCGCCCGTGGACTGGCGGC
>DASSKO010000083.1:0-5697 GCA_035690425.1 Nocardioidaceae bacterium | reverse complement strand
GGCGACCATAGCGGAGGGGAAACACCCGGTCCCATTCCGAACCCGGAAGTTAAGCTCTTCAGCGCCGATGGTACTGCGAGGGGGACCTCGTGGGAGAGTAGGACGTCGCCGGACAACATTTTTCTGTGAGGGCCACCCGATTGCTCGGGTGGCCCTCACGCATGCCCACCACACCACACCCAATGACAGGAGCCGACAGGTGGCGCGAGAGGACCAGCCTCGACGTCCACGGTCGTCGCAGAGTGGGCGCGACCGTGCACAGGGCTCTGAGCGGGACCCGGGACGTGCTCAACGTGCGAGCGGCAAGCCCGGACGCGGGCAGCGGTCGTCCGGGCAGCCCGGGCGGGACCGGAGGGCCGGCGAGGCCGGCGGTCGGTCTGGCGAGCGTCGGGCGGGTACCGACCGCAGCGCGGAGCAGCAGCGTTATGACGGCCCCCCGCTGCCCGAGGAGATCACCGGACGCGAGCTCGACCGCGCCGTGCGTCAGCAACTGCGGTCGCTGCCCGACAGGCTTGCGTTGCGTGTGGCGAGGCACCTCGTCGCCGCCGGGCAGCTGTTGGATGTGGACCCGGAGACGGCTTATCAGCACACGCTCGCCGCCCGGTCGCGGGCAGCACGGCTGGCGATCGTCCGGGAGGCGTGTGGTGAGGCGGCCTACCTCGCCGGCCACTACGCCGAGGCCCTGACCGAGTTGCGTGCCGCTAAGCGGATGAACGCCAGCAACGACTACCTGCCCCTGATCGCCGACTGCGAACGCGCGCTCGGGCGACCGGCGCGGGCGTTGGACCTCGCCAAGGAGGATGTCCTCGCGGGGATGGACCAGCAGACCCGCGTCGAGATGATGATCGTCGCCTCTGGCGCCCGGATCGACCTCGGGCAGCCCGAGGTAGCTGCAGCGATGCTGGAGGGCAAGGCACTGCGCGGCACCCAGGTCGCGCCTTGGGCGGCCCGGCTGCGGTATGCGTATGCGGTTGCCCTGCTGGCCGCCGGGCGGGCTCAGGACGCCACGGAGTGGTTCCACCGGGCCGCGGCAGCCGATTCCACCTCGATCACCGACGCCACCGAACGTCTGCTGGAGCTCGAGGGACTGAGCATCACAGACGCCGAGGATCCAGACGCCGAAGACAGCGAAGACACAGAAGACAGCGAAGACACAGAGGACACCGACGCTGGCGACGGCAGGGACGGCCGGGGTTCCGACACCGCCTGAGCCCTGGTTCGGTGCACACCCACCGCATCGCTGCGACTTCTCCACAGTGCCAGCCGGCGCTCTGGCGCGAGCGGCCGCGCCTGGTCGAGGCTGGTCTCGTGAGGTGGAGCACGTGAGCGCCGTGGAAGCGCAGCCGGTCGGTGCCGAGCCGGCGGTGACGGCGGCGTACTGCAACGAGGTGCGACTGCGCGGGCGGATGTCGGCGCCGGCGGAGTCCCGCGCGCTGCCGAGCGGCGACACCGTGGTGACCTTTCGGGTCATCGTCGAGCGGGACACTGCCGACCGGCCGCGACAACGCGTCGACACCATCGACTGCGCGGCGTGGACGCCCCACACCCAGCGGTCGGCACGAACCTGGCAGCCAGGCGACGTGGTCGAGGTCACCGGCGCCCTGCGCCGCCGCTTTCGCCGCGGCGCCGCTGGACCGACCAGCCGAGTGGAGGTCGAGGTGTTCCGTGCCCGCCGCGTGCGCTAGTTCTCGTCCAAGAGCCGCAACAACAGGCCCATCCGCGGCTTGGGACCGAACGACGTGGTCTTCCGCGGCAGCATCTGGCCCTGCGACGAGGCCGCGATCACCGCCGCTACCGCGGGCGGTCGCAGGATGACCGCCACGCCCGCGACGTCGCGGGCGCGGTCACGGGCATTCTCGGGATCGTGCACGTACAGCACGTCTTCGTCCGCCACGTCCCAACGCGGCAGCAGGTCGTCATGCAACAGCGCCGTGTCGATGTCCTCACCTGCACCGGTGAGCAGCGCCCACCGATCGCCGTCGGTGAGGAGGAACGCGTGGCCATCGTCCCAGCTGTCCAGGCCCGACCGCGCAGCAGCGGCGTCGGTGCCGTAGTCGGTCCAGGACATGCCGGGCGAACGGCTTCGCGCCGCCTCGAGCCCCAGACCGGGCGCGACCCGGTGGATCGCACCCAGGTGCAACGGATGCCGCACCTGGTCGACCAGCATCGCCAGCCCGAAGCCCCAGGCGTCGCCCTCGTGCTCGCGCTGACACTCCTGGTACGCCGCGTAACGGTGATGTCCGTCGGCGATGAGTGCCTGACGAGGTGCCAGGTCGGCCGAGATCGTGGCGAGCGCCTGCGGGTCGCCGATCCGCCAGACGGTGTGCTCGGAGCCGTCCGAGGTCACCGTGCTGAAGGCGTGTGGCGTACTGGTCGTCGCGTCGACCACATCGCTGGCGGCGCCGTCGCCGTCGTACACCAGCAGGATGGGCTCGAGGTTCGCGCGGGTGGACGCCATCAGTGCGGTGCGACCCGCCACCGGGCCGGGCAGCACCTGCTCGTGCGGCAGGATCACTCGCTGGGAGAGGGCACGCAGGGCCAGGGCTCCCACGAGCCCGCGTACCCGGCGCCCGCCGACCGTGTACTCGTAGACATAGAGCGCGTCGGCGTCGTCGCGCACCAGCACCTGCTCGGACAGCCACTGGCGCAGCGTGGCGGCCACATCCTCGTCTGCATGGGGCAGGATGAGTCGCACGATGTTGTGTGGATGACGCGCGCGCAACCTCTCCACGGCCTGCGCGTTGATGACGTCGTACGGCGGTGAGGTGACGAGACCGAGCTCACGCAGCGCGGCGGCGTGGTACCTCAGCGCGCGAAACGGCGCCAGCACCAGACCGGAGGCACCGTCCCGGGAGCCCTCGGAAGCCCCGCTCGGTGCGGCTGCGTGGTCGGACGATGAGGCGGGCACCGCGTCATGCTAAAGCCTGTACGGAGTATCCGACAGCGCCGTTAGACGTGTCTCGCGCCGGGAACGATCGAACCAGGCACAGTGACACCAGCAGTGACTCCGTAGTGACCCGTAATGACCCCGCAATGACCCCGCAATGACGCCGAGGAGACGCATGCAGGAGGACCACGGCCACCGCCTGGCCGGGTGCGCACGCCCGCTGTGCGAGCGCTACGACACCGTGCTGTTCGATCTCGACGGCGTCGTCTACGTGGGCTCCGAGGCCGTCCCCGGCGCGCGGGAGGCGATCGATGCAGCGCGCACCGCCGGGATGCGCCCGGCGTTCGTGACCAACAACGCCTCGCGTCCGCCCGCGCAGATCGCCGAGCGCCTGCGGGAGCTCGGAGTCCGCGCCGAGGCCCGCGACGTGGTGACGTCGGCGCAGGCGGCGGCCCGCACCGTTCGCCGGCTCGTGCCGGAGGGTGCGGCCGTCCTCGTGGTCGGTGGCGACGGCCTCGTCGAGGCGCTGGCCGAGCACGGTCTGCGCGCGGTGACACGCATGGACCAGGCGCCGGCCGCCGTCGTACAAGGCTTCAGCCGAGACGTCGGCTGGCGCGCGCTGGCCGAGGCGGTCGCCGCCGTCGACGCCGGGCTGCCCTGGGTGGCCTCAAACCTCGATGCCACGCTGCCCACACCACGCGGGAGGGCGCCCGGCAACGGACAGCTGGTGGACGTAGTCGCCCGCACCACCGGGCAGCGTCCGTGGGTCGCGGGCAAGCCAGAACGAGCCTTGTTCGACGAGACGCTGCTGCGCGTGGGTGGTGCGCATCCCCTCGTGGTCGGAGACCGCCTCGACACCGACATCGAGGGCGCCGTGACGTGCGGGCTCGACTCGCTGCTGGTCCTGACCGGTGTCACCGGCGTCGTCGAGCTGTGCAGGGCAACGCCCGGGGCTCGCCCGTCGTACGTGTCGCGCGACCTCCGGGGCCTGCTCGTCGCCCATCCCGATGTGCGCGTGGACACCGCGCGGCCGAGCGGTCCTGGCCGCGCCGCGGTCGCCGCGTCGTGTGCTGGATGGTCGTGCCAGGCGACCGAGTCGTCCCAGGCCGGCGACGCGCAGGTGTCCCTGACCGGGTCCGGCGACCAGGACGACGCCGTACGCGCACTGGTCTCGGCGTGCTGGGCATACCGCGACGCGGCGGCAACTGCTGTGCGTGCCGAGGCGATAGCCACCGCGTGGCGGCAGGCAGAGCTGTCGGCGCCGGCCGCTACGGTTGACCAAAGAGCTCACGAGGCTTAGCCGAGGACCAGAAGATGACGGAGGGGTTGTGCTGAGCGAGGACGAGCAGCAACCAGGAGAGGGTCCGGACCAGCCGGACCACCGAGGCTCTGCGGCCGACGCGGCGTCGTTCGGTGACCCTCGTGTCGATGCCGCCGTGGCCCGCACCGATGGTCTCGACCAGCGGCCGGTCGGCGAGCACGTGGACGTCTTCGACGACGTGCACCGGAGCCTTCGAGACGCCCTCGACGACCCCGGCAGCGGTGCGTGAGTGGCTCGACGGCTGCGTCTCGACGCCGAGCTGGTGAGACGGGGGCTGGCGCGCTCGCGTGAGCATGCGGCGGAGCTGGTCGCCAGTGGGCGCGTCAGGCTCGCCGGGGTGGTCGCGGTCAAGCCGGCCACCGGCGTGACCACCGACGCCGCCATCGTGGTGCGCTCCGACGATGCCGCTCCCGACTACGTCTCCCGGGGTGGCCACAAGCTCGCCGGCGCGCTCGCGGTCTTCACCCCCCTCGGGCTGGGAGTCGCCGGCCGACGCTGTCTCGACGCCGGCGCCTCCACCGGTGGCTTCACCGACGTGCTGCTGCGCGCCGACGCGGCGCATGTCGTCTGCGCCGACGTCGGCTACGGTCAGTTGGCCTGGCCCCTTCGGCAGGACCCCCGCACCACGGTGCTGGATCGCACCAATGTGCGTGAGCTCAGCCTCGACCACCTCGGCACGGCTGTCGATCTGGTGGTCGGCGATCTCTCCTTCATCTCGCTGCGGCTGGTGCTGCCGGCACTGTCGGCCGTGACGGTGGAAGACGGGGATCTAGTGCTGATGGTCAAGCCGCAGTTCGAGGTGGGCCGCGAGCGTCTCGGCAAGGGCGGCGTCGTGCGCGATCCGGATCTGCGGGCGGCAACGGTGGTCGCCGTCGCAGAGCACGCGGGCGACCTCGGCTGGGGCACCCGCGCGGTCACCGCCAGCCCGCTGCCCGGCCCGTCGGGCAATCTCGAGTTCTTCCTGTGGCTGCGGCGCGACGCCGAGCGTCCCGACGTGACGCTCGTGCGCCGTGCCGTCGACGCGGGTCCGTCGGTGAGAGAGTGTACGGGTGACAACACCTAACCCACCTCTCGCGCCTCCGCCAACCGCGCGCACCATCTTGATGGTCACCCACACCGGCCGGGCGAACGCCATGGACGTCGCTCGGAAGGCGATCGACCAGCTCCGGGCGGCTGGCATCCGGGTCCGTCTGCTGGCCGATGAAGCCGCCGATCTCGGCGTCGTCGACAGTGCCGGGTCCGCCGGATGTGCCGGCCTCGAGGTCGTCGAGCCCGGGCCGGAGGCGGCCGTCGGCTGCGAGCTGGTGATGGTCCTGGGGGGCGACGGCAGCCTCCTGCGCGGGGCCGGGCTCGCTCGAGAGCCGCGTACGCCGCTGCTCGGGGTCAACCTCGGTCATGTGGGATTCCTCGCCGAGGCCGAGCACGAGGACCTCGACATCACCGTCGACAACGTGGTGGCGCGCGCGTACGACGTGGAGGAGCGCCTGAC
>DASSKO010000082.1:0-16248 GCA_035690425.1 Nocardioidaceae bacterium | reverse complement strand
TGACCTTCGCACCTCGCTTGACGTCGATCGCCCCGAGCAGCTCCCCCAGCTCGAGGTGGTCCTTCGGCTCGAACCCCTCGCTCGCGAAGTCGCGCGGTGTGCCGACGTGCTCCAGCACCGCGAAGTCGTCCTCGCCGCCGGCCGGCGCCTCGTCGGCGGCGATGTTGGGCAGCGCGGCCCACAGCTCGCGAAACTGCGCCTCCGCCTCGTGCTGCGCCGACTCGGCCCCCTTGACCGCCGCCGACAGCTCCTTGGTGCGCGCGAGCAGCTGCTGCTTGTCGTCGCCCTTCGCCTGCGCGATCTGCTTGCCCAGGCTCTTCTGCTCCGCTCGCAGCCGCTCGAACTCCGCGATCGACGACCGGCGCTGGTCATCGGCTGCCAGCAGGGTGTCGACGAGGTCGGGCGAGGCGCCGCGCTTGGTCTGGGCGGCACGCACACGGTCGGGGTGTTCGCGGAGGATGCGCAGGTCGATCACGAGTCGAGCCTATCTGCCTGCCGCGGCTACCCTTGGCGACCGTGTCCACCGACCATCGCAGCCGATCGCGGATCCAGCTGCGGATTCAGCCGATCGCTGGGCTGATCTCGGTCGTCGCCGCCGCGTTGCTGGTCGTGGTGACCGTGCTGGTCACCATGCCGTGGGCGCCGTTGCCGGACTTCGACGACGCGGCGCTGCGGGAGGTCCACGACTGGGCCGCGAGCCGGCCGGCCGTCGTCGACGCCGCCACCGCCGTAGCGCAGGGGTGGCGTCCGGCCTTCCTGCGGGTGCTGCTGCTGTTCGTCGCGCTGGTGTTGTGGCGCCGTGGCCTCCGCCCGACTGCCGTGTGGGTGCTGACGGCCACCGTCATCGAGGCGACGACCGTCGCGCTGACCAAGGTCGTCGTCGGACGGGTGCGCCCGGAGCTGACCGACCCGCTCGGGACGGCCGACGGCGGCTCGTTCCCATCCGGACACGCCTCCGGCGGTGCGCTGCTGGCCGGAGTCGTGATGGTGGTGGCCTCGATGACACTGCGTCGGCAGCGCCACCGGATGCTGGTCTACACGCTCGCGATCGCGTTCGCCCTGCTGCTGGGGCTGGACCGCATCATCCTCGGCGTACACCACCCGAGCGATGTCGTGGCGAGCTATCTGCTGGTGACCGCGATCCTGTGCGGGTTGGCCGCGCTGATCGACGGGGCGGCCCGCCGGCCGCGTCCGGCTGCTCTGCGCAGCGTCACCGAGCCGCGGATGTCCCGGCTGGCGGTCGTGCTGAACCCGATCAAGGTTGCGGACGCGCACGCGTTCCGGCGCACGGTCAACGCGAGCGCGCAGGCGGCCGGCTGGGACGTGCCGCTGTGGTTCGAGACGACCGTCGACGACGCGGGCCGGGAGATGGCGCACGCCGCGCTGACCGCCGGCGCCGACGTCGTCGTCGCCGCCGGTGGCGACGGCACCGTGCGGATCGTGGCGTCGGAGCTTGCCCGCACCGGTGTGGCCCTCGGCATCCTGCCGGCCGGCACCGGCAACCTGCTGGCCCGCAACCTCGGCCTGCCGCTGCAGATGGAGCCGGCCCTGGAGGTGGTGCTGCAGGGTCAGGACCGGGCGATCGATCTGGCACTGATGTCCGGCGACCACATGGAGCCGGAGCGGTTCGCGGTGATGGGCGGCCTGGGCCTCGATGCAGCGATCATGCAAGGGGCGCCGGACGACCTGAAGAAGCGGATGGGCTGGCCGGCGTACTTCGTGTCTGGGATGCGGCACCTGCGTGACCCGGCGGTGCGGGTCGAGATCTGCGTGGACGACAAGCCACCGGTCAAGCACCGCGCTCGCACGGTCGTCATCGGCAATGTCGGCACCCTGACCGGCGGGATCCCGCTGCTGCCCGACGCCGCGCCCGACGACGGCCAGCTCGACGTGGTCGTGGTCGCGCCGCCACGGCTGCTGGGCTGGTTCGGTGTGGTGCTGCGGGTGCTGACCCGGCACCGGCGGGTCGACGAGACGCTCAACCGGCTCACCGGCCGCGAGGTCGTGGTCAAGGCCGACCACGCCGTGCCGCGCCAGCTCGACGGCGACACCTGCGGCCTCGGCACCGAGGTCCGCGCCAGCATCGAGCCCGGCGTGCTGCTGGTCCGCGTGCCCCGCTGACCTCCCCACTGCGGGCCCCCCGGGAGCGGACATATCTGTGCCGGGCACATGTGTCCCGCTCGCGCAAGGGTGATGTCGGGGCGTCAGTCGGCGTCGGCGTGGGCCAGCTCGACGGCCTCGCTCTCCTCCGGCGACAGCTGCTGGTGACAGGTCCAGCCGGCGATGTTCTTGGCGTAGGTGCGCGAGTCGCTGCGGCCGTGGATCGACGTCAGCACCAGGCCGTTGCCGTTGTCGTCGAGGAACGCCACCGACCACGACAGGTGGCCACCCATGTCGCCGAATGCGTCGTAGCGCACCACCGCCAGGTGCCGCAGCGCGTCGTTGACCTCTGTGCGCAGCGCCGCGACCTCGCCCCGCAGCCCGGTGACGTCGGCAGGCAGCTGCTCACCTCGGAGCCGGGCCAGCCGACGCCGTCGGCTGCGCCCACGCTTGGAGCGGCGGAGCGCGACGAGGCCGACCATCAGGGCGAGTACGGCGACGGCGAGCGCGGCGAGCGCCACCCAACCCGATACCTCTGCAGACACCTGCGGCAGCCTATCCGTTCGGGTCCGGCCCAACTCAGCGACCGTCGCGCAGCCGCGACAGCCAGAGCGCGGCATCGCGGAAGTCGGCGTCGGTCGTGCCGCCGCGCACTTCCGGGCTCACCTTGTCGACCCGCGGGTAAGACCCGAGGAACCGGACGTCGGCACAGGTACGGCGCAGGCCCATCAGCACCTCACCCACCCGCTGGTCCGCGATGTGGCCCTCCGCGTCGACCCAGAAGCAGTAACGGCCCAGCCCCACGCCGGTCGGCCGGGACTCGATGCGCGTCAGGTTGACGCCCCGCGCCGCGAACTGGTCGAGCACCTCGAGCAGCGCGCCGGGGTGGTCGTCGTGGATGAAGGCGACCACCGAGGTCTTGTCAGCTCCGGTCGGAGGCGACGGCGGACCCTGCCGGGACACCAGCACGAACCGGGTCACGGCGTCGGGGTTGTCGCCGATGCCGTGCGCAAGCACGGCCAGCCGATACCGCTCGGAGGCGATCGGCGCCGCGATCGCCGCGTCGTACGGCGAACCGGGCTCGGCCACCATCGCCGCGGCGCGGGCGGTGGACGGCGCCTGCACGACCTCGGCCTCGGGCAGGTGCAGCGCGAGCCAGCGCCGGCACTGTGCGGCGGCGTGCGGGTGGGTGACCACCGTGCGCACCGCGAACGCGTCGATCCCGGCCCGGCCGAGCAGCGCGAACTGCACGCGAACCGTCATCTCGCGGGTAATCACCAGCGGGTCGCCGAGCGCGAGTTCGTCGAGGGTGATCGGCACCGCTCCTTCGACGGAGTTCTCCATCGGCACGACGGCACCGTCGGCCTCGCCGCCCCGAACCGCGTCGAGCGCACCCGGCACCGTCGCAAACGGCTGCAGCTCGGCCCGGGCCGCGGCCGGCAGGGTGCGCAGCGCGGCCTCGGTGAAGGTTCCCTCAGGGCCGAGGTAGGCATAGCGGGCGGGTGGGACTCCAGGCATTGGGCCAGACTATGGGCTCCCCCGATCGTCCGGACCGCGGCCGCCGTCCTCGCACCGGGTCGAAGGCGATCTCGGCGGGAGGGGAGGAGGGGATGCGATCTCGACTGGCGGGCGCGGATACGCTCACGAGTCATGAGCACCACCCCGCCCGACCCGGGTGTCCACGACCTGGGCTTCGCTCGGCTCGACACCGACCGCGCCCAGCGCACGGGGGACGCCGAGGTGGTCTACGGCGCCGGCAAGACACCCGAGCAGCTGGTCACGCTGCTGCGCACGCTGCACGAGGCTCATCCCGACCGTGCCGTGCTCGCCACCAGGGTGGACGCCGACGCCCGCAGCCTGACCGGCATCGAGCTGCCGGAGGCGCACGTCGACCACGTCGCGGCCACCGTGACGCTCGGGCCGCTGCCGAGCCCGGTCGGCACGGTGGCCATCGTCTCGGCGGGGACCTCCGACGCTCCGGTCGCCGCCGAGTCCGCCGTCACGGTCGCCGCGCACGGCGCGGGGGTCGAGGTCATCCCCGACGTCGGTGTCGCGGGCCTGCACCGCGTGCTCGGCGTGCGCGACCGGCTGGCCGCCGCCGACTGCCTCATCGTCGTCGCCGGCATGGAGGGTGCGCTGGCCAGCGTGGTCGGCGGGCTCACCGGTGTGCCGTTGGTGGCGGTGCCGACGAGCGTCGGGTACGGCGCTTCGCTGGGCGGGGTCGCCGCCCTGCTCGCGATGCTGAACTCCTGTGCGCCCGGTGTCACCGTGGTCAACATCGACAACGGCTACGGCGCCGGCGTGTTCGCCGCCCGGGTCGCCCGACAGTCTGCCCGCGCGGCGCACCGGTCCGCGGCCCAGCAGCCACCTCGTAGCAGCGCCCCGTGATCGGCTGGCTGGACTGCGGCTCCGGCGCCTCCGGCGACATGCTGCTCGGCGCGCTGCTCGACGCGGGCGTGCCGCTCGAGGTGCTCAGTGCCGCCGTCGACGCGGTCGCGCCCGAGCCGGTGCGGCTGCAACCCGAGCGGGTCAGCCGCGCGGGCTTCGTCGCCACCCGGGCGCACGTCGTGGTCGATGACTCGACCACGCATCGCACCTGGCGTGACGTGCGGGCGTTGCTGCACGGAGCGCGCCTGGACCCAGCGGTCCGCGACCGTGCAATCGGCACGTTCGCCCGGCTCGCCGACGCGGAGGCCGCGGTGCACGGCGGCGCCCCGGACGAGGTGCATTTCCACGAGGTGGGCGCGCTCGACGCGATCGCCGACGTCGTCGGGGTCTGCGCCGGGCTGGCACACCTCGGCCTCGGTGCGGTGCACGCCTCGCCGGTGGCGGTCGGGGGCGGGCGGGTGCAGACCGTGCACGGATCCCTCCCGGTGCCACCTCCTGCCGTCGTCGCGCTGCTGCGGGGCGTGCCGTCCTACGGCGGCCCGGTCGAGGCGGAGCTGTGCACCCCGACCGGCGCCGCGCTGCTGGCGGAGTGGGTCGAGGCCTTCGGCCCACAGCCGGCCATGGCCGTCACCACCGTCGGGGTCGGTGCGGGCGGCCGCAACCCCGCCGGTCACCCCAACGTCGTACGCCTGATCATCGGCGAGAGCACCGACACCCCGGTGGCGACGCTGCTGCTGGAGTCCAACGTCGACGACCTCGACCCGCGACTGTGGCCCTCGGTGCTCGCGGCGCTGCTGGCGGCCGGGGCGAGCGACGCCTGGCTGACCCCCATCCTGATGAAGAAGGGCCGACCGGCGCACACGCTGTCGGTGCTGGTCGGCGCCGACCACGCGAGCGCCGTACGCGAGCTGATCTTCCGCGAGACCTCCACGATCGGGCTGCGGGAACAGGCCGTCGGCAAGCACGCCCTGCAGCGGCGGGAGACGACCGTGGAGGTCATGGGCAGGACCGTCCGGGTCAAGCTCGCCGTCCTCGGCGACACCGTCGTCAACGCGCAGCCCGAGTATGAGGACGTGGCTCTCGCGGCCGCCGCATCCGGCGAGTCCGTCAAGTCGACGCTGGCACGCGCGATCGCGCAGGCACGGGCGCTATGGTGATCGCGATCGATCTCGACCCGGCCGTGGTGGCCCAGACCTTCGGCCTGATTCTGCCCGTCGAGCTGCCCGACAAGACGTTCGTGGCGGCGCTGGTGCTCGCCGCGCGCTACCGGCCGTGGCCGGTGTGGCTCGGGGTGGGTGCGGCGTTCTTCGTGCAGACGGTGGTCGCCGTGACCGCCGGCCACTTCGCCACCCTGCTGCCGCAGTGGGCGCTGCTCACGATCACGATGGCGATCTTCTCGATCGGCGCGATCGTGCTGGTGCGCACCGCGTCCGGCGCGGCCGAGGAGGAGCGCGAGCAGGAGACCGAGTACGCCGGCAGGGCCGACGTCGCCCGCACCGGGTGGCGGGCCGCGGGTGCGTCGTTCCTGGTGCTGTTCGCCGCGGAGTGGGGCGACCTGTCCCAGCTGCTGACGATCAGCCAGGTGGCCCGCACCGGAGAGACCGTCTCGGTGTTCATCGGCGCCTGGGCAGCCCTGCTGGTGATCTCCGGGCTGGCGGTGTTCGTCGGCCGGGTGCTGCTGCGCTACCTCAGGCTGTCGGTGCTGCACTACATCGGCGCGTCGGTGTGCGCGCTGTTCGCCGTGCTCTCGCTGGTCGAGCTGATCCGGCTCTGACTACGCTGCGGGTATGACGACGGACGGCACGACGGCGGAGGGCGGCTCGGTCGTGGGTAGCCCGGCCGAGAGCGCTGCTGCAAGCTTCTCGCCGGCCGGCCGGATGGGCGCCGACAGCGAGGTCGGGCGCCTGCGCACCGTCCTGCTGCATCGGCCCGGCCCGGAGCTGAAGCGGCTCACCCCGCGCAACAACGACACCTTGCTGTTCGACGGCATCCCCTGGATCGGCCGGGCGCAGCAGGAGCACGACGCCTTCGCCCAGGCCCTGCGCGACCGCAGCGTGGAGGTGCTCTACGTGGTCGAGCTGCTCGAGCAGACCCTCGAGCACGCCGAGGCGCGTGCCACCGCGATCGCCGAGGTGACCCAGGGGCTGCATCTCGGCGACACCCTGCGCGGCTACCTGCAGCAGGCCCTGGCCGAGCTGGAGCCGGCCCGGCTGGCGGAGCTGCTCACCGCCGGCCTGCGCAACGACGAGGTGCGCGGCGGGCACGGCCTGGTCACCAGCCTGCTGGCGCACGACGACTTCTTGATCAACCCGCTGCCCAACCTGCTCTTCACCCGCGACTCCAGCGTGTGGATCGGCGACCACGTGGCCGTCACCAGCCTGGCCATGCCCGCCCGGGAGCGGGAGTCCCAGCTCACCGACCTGATCTATACCCACCACCCGCGCTTCGCAGGGACACGACGTGCCTACAGCTGGCAGCTCGAGCACGTCGAGGGCGGCGACGTGCTGCTGATGGCGCCGGGCGTGCTCGCGGTAGGTGTCGGCGAGCGCACCACGCCCGCCGGTGTCGAGCGGCTGGCCCGCAAGGCCTTCGCGGAGGGCCTGGCGCACACCGTGCTGGCGGTGCCGATCACGCAGGAGCGCGCCACCATGCACCTGGACACGGTGTGCACGATGGTCGACGTCGACGCGATCGTGATGTATCCCAACGTCGCCGACACGCTGTCCGCGCACGCGGTGACGATGGCCGACACCGGCGACGGCACCGCCGCGGGCCTGCGGCTGCGCGTGGCCGGCTCCGAGCCGTTTCTGGTGGCCGCGGCCAAGGCGATGGGCATCGACACCCTGCGCCAGATCGACACCGGGCTCGACCCGGTGACGGCCGAGCGCGAGCAGTGGGACGACGGCAACAACACGCTGGCCATCGCGCCGCGGGTCGCCGTCGCCTATGAGCGCAACCAGGAGACCAACGCCCGGCTCGAGGACAACGGCATCGAGGTCGTGGCGATCGCGGGATCCGAGCTCGGGTCCGGTCGAGGTGGGCCGCGCTGCATGTCCTGCCCGGTCGCCCGCGAGCCGCTGCCGAGCCGCAGCTGAGCCGCAGAATTGGAGAAGCTCGATCGCTGGCGACGGGGGATACGCCAGCGACCGAGCTCGTGTCTGACATGCTAGCGCCGCCGTAGACATGTCAACAACCTGGCCCCGGTCAATATGACCAGGGTCACTGCGTAAAGGATCGCCTCAGCGGATCGTGAGCTGCCGGTTGGCGAGCCCGGCGCGGGCCGCCCGCTCCTCCGTGGTCAGCGCCGCGTCGTCGGCCAGCGCGGCGTCGAGCCGCACACCGAACGCCGCCGCCGGCTCCTCGAGGGCCTCGGCCCCGGTGCCGACCGGGAGGTCCCACACGGGCACCAGCAATCCGTGGGCCCGGAAGGACCCGACCAGGCGGGTGCCGGCACCCAGCGAGTCGGCACCCCGCACGTGCAGTCGCGCCAGGGCCGACAGCAGCTGGTCCTCGGGATGCGGCATCACCCACCGCAGGTGCTCCTTGGTGCCGACATCGCACCAGTACGCCGCGTCGACCGAGGTCAACCGGCGCGTCGGGTCGGCGGCCGCGTCAGCCTGCTCCAGCGACGCCGCCACCTGGCCGTTGGGGTCGTCGACGTCGTCGACCCAGAAGTGGAAGCCGTCGTGCACGGTGACCTCGAGCGAACCCTGGTCGACGAGGTCCTGCAGCCGGTTGCCGGGCCTGGGCAGCGAACCCACCGAAACCGTGTCACCGGGCTCGGACCGCAGCGCCTGCTCCAGCGCGTAGGCGATGTCGCGGCTGACGTCGCCGGAGCTGTGCTGCACCTGCAGACCGATCCGGACCGAGCCGTCGGGACGCACCATCGCCGGGTAGGCCATCGGCAGCAGGCTGCACAGCAGCACGTCGCGCTCGGTCCCGGAGACGGTCAGCGGGGCGGTGGCGGCGGGCACGAACTCGCGCAGCGCAACCCAGTCACACTCCCCGGGCAGGCCCGCGAAGGTGCGGGCCACGAACGGCACCGTGCCCTCCCCGCCGTGGCAGGCCTTGTAACGCCGACCCGACCCGCACGGGCAGGGCTGGCGTGGGCCGACCGCCCCTGCGGGCGGTGCCTCGGCGGCCGTTGCCCTGGTCTTCGTGCGCGCGCGCTTTCCCATTCCGCGTGGTCCCTTCGTGGAGTCGGAGGCTTGCCGAGTTCGGCGTTGTGCCGTGGAACCCTACTGCGGACCCGAGCGCCCCACGCGGTGAGCGATCAGCGCAGCGAAATCTCGGCTGTCACCGTCGAGGACTCGGCGCCTCTGCGCACGAACCAGCGGCGGGCCAGCGACTCGACGATGGCCATGCCACGCCCTCCGACCGCATCGTCGGCGGAGTGCGCCACCCGCGGCGCTGAGGCCGACCCGCCATCGGTCACCGAGACGACGACCGCGTCGCGCTCGACCGACCAGGTCACCAGCAGCCGCCCGGAGTCCAGCGGCTGGGCATGGCGCACTGCGTTGCCCACCAGCTCGGACAGCACCATCCGGGCGTCCTCGAGCGACTGCTCGGGCACCCGGGCACGGCTCAGGTCGCCGGTGAGTCGTGTACGCACGCTTCGCACGCTGGAGGCACGAAACGGCAGCGTCACGACGACAGAGTTGTCGCGGTGCTGCACAGCAGGCACGAGCCTTTCCCGCTCTCCTCGGATACACCTTCTTCTCGGCAGGATGCCCGCGTGACTTGACCCAAAACCAGGTGCCGGACGACAGCTCCCCCGCTGCCGCTGCTCAGCGCGCGTGCAACTGATCCCGCGCCGCCCTCGGCCGGTCGGTGATGATGGCATCGACCCCGAGATCGGCACACAGCTCGACGTCCGCGGGACTGTTGACGGTCCACACGTGCACCGCGCTGCCCCGTCGGCGCACCGCCGCGACCCAGTCGGGGTGACTGCGCACCAGGTCGATCGACGGCCCGACGATGCGGACGCCGCGGGGCAGCTCCCCGCCCCGCATAGCCAACGGAATGCGCTCGTCGACCAGCGTCACGACCGGGACCTTCGGAGCGAGCTTCTGCACCCGCCGGACACTCATCCGCGAGAAGCTCATCACCCGGACCGGCAGCCGGCCGGTCCCGTCCCGCGCCAGGCGGGTCCAGCCGAACCGGTGCAGCAGGTCGACGAGATAGTGCTCGACCAGACCGGAGTAGCGGGTCGGGTGCTTGGTCTCGATCGCCAGCTCGACCGGTCGGTCCCACTCGCGCACCAGCTCCAGCAGCTGGCGCAGCGTGACCAGCCGCCGGTCGTCGGGGTCGGTCTCCTCGAGCTCGTCGTCGAGGTCGCTCCACGGGTGCTTCCAGCTTCCCCAGTCCAGCGCGTCGAGCTCGGCGAGCCGCTTGGTCGAGACCACACCGTGGCCGGTGGAGGTCCGGTCCAGCCGCCGGTCGTGCACACAGACCAGGTGCCCGTCGCGGGTCAGCCGCACGTCGCACTCCAGCCCGTCGGCGCCGTCGGCCAGCGCACGGCGGTAGGCACCCAGCGTGTGCTCTGCCGACATCTCGCTCGCGCCCCGGTGGGCGACGATCTTCGGCGGAGGTGTCCGTGGCGGCACAGTCGCTATCGTGGCACGTCGTGGCTAGGAGGGACGCCATCCCGCGAAGCCCGCGACCGGCGTTTCCGGCCGGGCCGGCCTGGCGAACAGTGCGATCACGGCAGCGATCGCTCCGACCGCCACGAGCAGGATCCCGATGCCCATGATCACGAACCCGACGGCGCCGGTGCCGGCCGCGGCGACATCACCGTCGACCAGCGAGGTCACGTAGGCGCCGCCGAGAGCGGTGAGCAGACCGATCACCCACAGCGCCATCGCGGTGAAGCCGACGATGCCCAACGGCTTGCGCCGTAGCAGGTGCGCGAGCAACCACAGCACGGCGGAGACCGCGAGCGCTGCCAGGGCAGTCCACAACAGCACGCCGTGCAGCCGGTCCGACTCCTGCGCGGCGTCGAGCGACACCGCCTGGCCGTCGGCGAGCTCGGCGAAGATCGCCCGCCGCGCGGTCACGGTCCACCCGCCGTACGCGATGCAGGCCAGCGCCGCGATGGGCAACGTGATCGCTGCCAACACCCGACAGACACTGCCGTACCTATGCATGCGGCCACACCTCTGAAGTCTGTCTGCCTCGCCGGGGCAGCGTAGCGAACGCCTCGCCGTGGGCTGCGATACTCCCGCCATGAGGGGACCGAGCCGAGCGGAGCTGCGCGGGTACGCCGGCCGCACGGTCGCGCCCATCATCGCGCCGCGGCTGAGCGTGCTGTTCTGCGGGATCAACCCCGGCCTCTACACCGCGTGGGCCGGGCACCACTTCGCACGGCCGGGCAATCGGTTCTGGCCGGTGCTGCACCGGTCCGGCTTCACGCCCCGTCTGCTCGTGCCGGCGGAGCAGCGCGAGCTGCTGACCCTCGGCCTTGGGGTGACGAACGTGGTGGAGCGGGCGACCGCCACGGCCGCCGAGCTGAGCGCGGCAGAGCTGCGAGAGGGCGGGAGGCAGCTGGAGCAGACCGCGAGCCGTTACCAGCCGGCGTACGTCGCCATCCTCGGCGTGACCGCATATCGGGCCGCCTTCGACGAGCCGAAGGCGATGCTCGGACTGCAGCAGCGGCGGCTGGGCCGGTCGCGGGTGTGGGTGCTGCCCAATCCGAGCGGTCTGAACGCCCACTACCAGCCTCCCGAGCTGGCGGAGCGGTTCGCCGAACTGCGATCCGCCGCGTTCTGACGGTCCTGTCGACGTCAGTCCCGCTGGGCGCGGAGGTACTTGCCGAAGTGCGGCACGGTGAAGGCGACGGCGCCGCGCTCGGCCGCGAACACCAGGCCCTTCTTGATCAGCCCGTCGCGCGCGGGAGACAAGCTCTGCGGCTTGCGCCCGATCTCGGTCGCGACGTCGGCGGTGAGCACCGGGCCGTCGCGGTTGTCTGCGCCCAGGTCGGCCATCGCCCGCATGTAGTCACGCTCGGCCGGGGTGGCCCGCTCGTACCGTGCCCCGAAAAACCCGACGGCCAGCTCGGCCTCCGCCTCCGGGGCGGCGTGCAGG
The DNA here is from genome assembly GCA_035690425.1 of Nocardioidaceae bacterium. GTDB lineage: Bacteria > Actinomycetota > Actinomycetes > Propionibacteriales > Nocardioidaceae > DASSKO01. Next base: position 4,677 of record DASSKO010000082.1, on the reverse strand, counting down.
ACGTCGTCGACCCGGATCGGCGACTCCGGGGCCGCGTCCCAGGCGACCTTGCCGTAGGCCTGGACGAAGTACGGATAACCGTCGGTCAGCCGGTAGAGCTCGTCGAGCGCCTCCCCGTCGTACTCCGCGTGCTCGCTGGACGCCGGGACGATCAGCGCGCGGTCGGCGGCCTCGCGAGGCAGCCGATCGACGATGACGTAGCGGAACAGCCGCTCGGCGTAGGAGCGGCTGGCGCTGAGCGCGACCGGCAGATGCGGCAGCCCCGCGCCGACGATGATCAGCGGTGTCCCCTGCTGGCTCAGCTCGTGGCAGGCCGCGCACAGTGCCGACAGCTCGTGGGTCTCGATGTCTTGCATCTCGTCGACGAACAGCGCGATACCGACGCCGAGGTCACGGGCGAGGTCCGCGACGTCGGTGAACAGCTCGATCAGGTCGAGCTCGAGGTCGCCGGAGTCCGCCCGGCCCTTCGTCGCGGGTACGTCGGTCGGCGGCTGCCAACGCAGTCCCTTGCGGTCCTTCAGCTCCGTGCGCAGCGCGAACGACTTCAGCACCCCGGTGACGGCGTCGACCCGGTCCGGGTCACGGTGCCGGTGGCCCACCTCGCGGACGGCGGCATGCACGGCCTGCGCGACCGGCAGCCGGATGCTCTGATCGTGGCGGGCCTCCAGCTTCGCCGTGCCCCACGCCCGCTGCACCGCCATTCCGCGCAGGGCGTTGAGCAGCACGGTCTTGCCGACGCCACGCAGCCCGGACAGCACCATCGAGCGCTCGGGGCGGCCCGAGGCAGTGCGCTCAAGCACCACCTCGAACTGCCGCATCTCGCGGTCGCGGCCGGCCAGCTCGGGCGGGCGCTGGCCGGCGCCGGGGGCGTAGGGGTTGCGCACGGGATCCACGATGCGACTGTATGGCCCGATCTAGCGCTGAGCGTAGATTGAGCTAGCGCACCCGATCGGCGTGTCGCGCCGCCCCGTCTGCCCACCTTCCCGCCTCCCCGGAACGCCATGGGACCCTGGGTTCCTCGTGGCTGCCTCGGCTTGCTTGCCTCGGTCGGCGGGAGAAAACCTCGGGAGGCACTGACTGCCGGGTACGGCGTCCAACGGCCCGGTTCCCATCCACACGGCCGAGCCACTGCCCGTCCGTCCACAGCCCGGCGGCGGACTGGCCCAGGTCACGGCCACCCGGTGCAGCATCGGGCCATGCATCCCGACCTCGCGGCAGTGGCCGCATCGCACAACGGTGTGTTCCTCCGCCGCGACGCGGTCCGCTGCGGCTACACCGACGACGAGATCAGCCGGCTCGTGCGCCGACAGGAGTGGTACAAACTGCGACGCGGCGCCTACTGCGAGCGCGCGCTGCTCGCCAACGACACCCACGGCGATCTGGAGGCGTTCCTGCGGACGCAGGCGTGTGCGCTCGTGCTCGCTCCGCCGGCCTTCGCCAGCCACAGCTCGGCCTCGTCGGTGCTCGAGCTGCCGCGCTGGGGCACGCGTCCCGACGAATGTCATTTCACCCGGCCCAGCCGCCACGCCGGACGCCGGGAGGCCGGCGTCATCCACCACGAGGCACACCTCGGCGCCGACGAGACCACGATGCTGCGCGGCGTGCGGACGACCAGCCTCGAACGCACGCCGCTCGACGTCAGCCGCGAGTTCGGTTTCGCCCCGGGCCTGGTGGCAGCCGATGCGGCGCTGCGCAAGGGTGCGGACCCGGCCATGATGGCCGCGATCGCAACAGGTATGAAGCAGTGGGCGGATGCCCGGCCTGTCCAGGCGGTGCTGGGCTTCGCCGACGGCGGTGGCCACTCGCCGGGAGAGACACTGACCCGCATCGCCGCTCGGGAAGCGGGCCTGCACAACCTGACAACGCAGTTCGAGGTCCGCGACGGGTGCTTCCTCGCCTACGTCGACGTGGTCGCGCCGGACTGGAACCTGGCCCTTGAGTTCGACGGTCGGCTCAAATATCGGCGTACCCGGGACAAGGCCGATCCCGCGACCGACGACGCCGACATCGTCTGGGCCGAGAAGATGCGCGAGGATCGGCTGAGCGACCTCGGGTTCGAGGTGCTGCGGGTGGTGTGGGCGGACCTGTTCGGCGGCCGGCGGGTGCTGCTCATCCGCCGCATCCAGCAGGCGGCCGAGCGCGGCCGGAGGCGGAGCCCCGGCATCGCCGCGCTGCTCGCCTGAGCTGAAGGCCACCATTGCACCCGACCCACCATTGCACCGGCCCCACCATTGCACCGGCCCCGCGTAGCGCCATACCCGAAGTCGAGGTTCCCGAGGCCCTCTCCCGCCGACCGAGGCAAGCAAGCCGAGGTAGGCACGAGGAAACCAAGGTCCCATGGCGTGCACGGCGGCACGGGGCCGCGGCCGGAGTGAGGAAGATCTACAGCAGTCTTGAAAATAGGCTAGAGAGCGCTAGCGACATCAATCGCCGACGATCGGTCGGCCGGAGCCGGACCACGCGTCCATCCCGCCGGCGAGGTTGACCACATCGCGGCCCTGCCGGTTGAGAAACACGGTGGCCTGCGCCGAACGCCCCCCGATGTGGCACACACACAGCACCTTCCGGTCGGCCGGCACCTCGTCGACCCGGGCGCCGAGGTCACCGAGCGGGATGTGCTGGGCGCCCTCGATGTGGCCGGCATCCCACTCGTGCTGCTCCCGGACGTCGAGCACGTGCACGTGAGGCGGCAGCGGGGCCGGGACGCCGTCCACTTCGACGGTCGGGACCTGGATAGACATGCCGCCCATTGAACCAGCGCGGCTCAACGCCCTACTTCAGCAGCCGCGACATCCGCCGGTCGGCCAGCGGCTTGCCGCCGGTCTGACAGGTCGCGCAGTACTGCATCGACCGGTCGGCGAACGACACCTCCCGGATCGTGTCGCCGCACACCGGGCAGGCCTCACCGGCGCGCCCGTGCACCCGCAGCCCGGTCTTCTTCTCCGCCTTCAGCGCGGACGCCGCCAGGCCGTGCGAGCGCGCGATGGCGTCGCCCAGCGTGGTCTGGATCGCGTCGTAGAGCACGCCCACCTCCTCGGCGCTCAGACTGGCGCTCGGCTTGTACGGCGACAGCCTCGCGACGTGCAGCACCTCGTCGGAGTACGCGTTGCCGATGCCGGCGATGACCGACTGGTCGCGCAGCGTCCCCTTGATCTGGCCGCGCCCGGCGTCGGCGAGGATCCGGCCGAGCACGTCGAGGGTGAAGTCCTCCGACAGCGGGTCGGGACCCAGCCGCGCGATGCCGGGCACCTCGGTGGCGTCGCGTACGACGTAGAGCGCGAGCCGCTTCTGCGTGCCGGCCTCGGTGATGTCGAAGCCGGAGTCGTCGTCGAGCACCACCCGCGCCGCCTGCGGCCCCTTGCCCGGACGCAGCGGCGTGGCCGGGATCGCGTCGCGCCAGCGCACCCAGCCGCCGCGAGCCAGGTGTATCACCAGGTGCATGCCGTCGAGACCGACGTCGATGAACTTGCCGTGCCGGGAGACGTCCTCGACGAACAGTCCGGGCAGTGCGGTGACGGCCGGGTCGAAGGTCTTCAGCGCGCTGAACGCCGCCACCTCCACCCGCGCGACCGCGTGGCCGACGAGACGACCGCGCAGGTCGTCGGTGAGTGCTTGCACCTCGGGCAGCTCGGGCACAGCCATCAGTGTAGGTCCGGCCACGGGGGTAGTCGGGCCGCGGTGCTGGGTCTGGCGTCCGACGCTGCGGGCAGGCATCATGCACCCATGGCGGACCTTTTCACGATCCCTGCGCCGGCAGCGGGCGAGGTGTTCCTCGACGCCCGCAGCCCCGATCGTGCGCTGCGCGTCGGCTGGCACCACGAGTCCGACCTGGTCGTGCTGTCGCTGTGGCGTGGCAATACCTGCGCCGGCACTTTCCGGCTGCCGGCCGGCGACGTACCCGCCTTCGTCGACACCCTGGTCTGCGGGCTCCGGGACGGCTACGGCGGCTCGATCGGCTCCGGCGACTCGACCGCCCACGCCGACGCCTGCTGAGCTGCCCGTGCCGATCGAGCCACCGCCCACCTCCTGGGCGCTGCCACCTGCGGAGGCAGCCGGTGACGACGACATCGTGGCCGCGGGTGGCGATCTCTCGCCGGGGATGCTGCTCGCGGCCTACCGGTCGGGCATCTTCCCGATGCCGGTCGAGGACCACGACGCGATGCTGTGGTGGTCGCCGGCGTGCCGCGGCATCTTGGACCTCGACGACCTGGTGGTCTCGCGGTCGCTGCGCCAGTCGTGCCGCAAGCTCGAGGTCACCGTCGACCGCGACTTCGCGGCAGTGATCCACGCGTGCGCCGACCCTGGCCGCGAGGGCGGCTGGATCGACGCGCAGATCACCGACGCCTACCTCGGTCTGCACCGCCTCGGCTGGGCGCACTCGGTCGAGGCCTGGGACGCCGCGGGGAACCTGGCCGGCGGTCTCTACGGACTCGCGATCGGCGGGTTGTTCGCCGGGGAGTCGATGTTCCACACCGCTCCGGATGCCTCGAAGGTCGCCCTGATGGGGCTGGTCGAGCTGCTGTCGGCAGACCGTCTCGGGGAGCGGTTGCTCGACGTGCAGTGGGCGACGCCGCACCTGGAGTCGCTCGGATGCGTGGAGGTGCCACGGCGCCGCTACCTCACGATGCTCGAGCGTGCGCTGGCACTGCCGCTCCCGGTGGCGTTCGACGACCGGTC
>DASSKO010000081.1:0-4063 GCA_035690425.1 Nocardioidaceae bacterium | reverse complement strand
TGCTCTGGCGCAGTAGGGATATTCGAACCCCGTGAATTGGCTTCGTCAGGTGGCTCGGGCCGCGGCGTAGTCGGTCCAGTTGCCGCCGGACTGGGTGGACCAGCGGGCCGCGGTGTCGGCGGTGATGCCGAGGATCGCGGCGAGCATGGACGGCGGAAGTTCGGCGCTGAGCTGAGTGAGGGCAGCGAGCCGAGCCGGCCGCGGATCGATGCCGATGGCGCGCATCCGACACGCAAGGGTGGCGGCGCTGACGTGCCGACCGGCGTGACTGCTCGGGAACAGCCACTGGGTGGGCAGTTGTTCGGCGACGCCACGCCGCCGTGGTCGGGGCAGCTGCTGGACGAGGGTGGCGAACGGCTCGGGGAGCTGCAGCTGCTCCCGGCCGAGTCTGATGCTGACCTGGCCGTCACGACGCTGAACCTCGTTGGTCGTCAACAAAGCGATCCGCGCCAGCGGCTGGGCGTAGAGGACGAGCAGCGCACCGACGACGCGGTCTGCAGGGTCGAGGGTGTCGTCGGTGACGAGCCGGCGGGCGAGCGCCCACCGCTGTTGCGGATCGAGCGGTCCGGTGCTGGGGCTCCGGCGTCCGGACGGCAGCTGCAGGTCTTTGGGGATGTGGCTGCGCCGGCGGGCCCAGGCCAGGAACGGCCGGGCGAACTGCCGCATCGTGCTCGGGCTGGCGAACCAGTTGTCGACGTCGTCTTGACAGGTGCCGGTCAGGGTGCGGCCGTCGGCGTTGACGGTGCGGATGAACGCGGCCGCATGCTTGATGGTCACCCGAGCTTTGGTGATGGCATCGGCCAGGTCACTGCGCCGTCGTGTCGGCTGGCGCAGTTTGGGGAGCACTTGCCAGCGCACCCAGCTGGTCACGATGCGCTGGTCGTCGCGGCTGATACCGGCGAGCAGCTGCGGCAGCGCCGCGTGCAGCCGGGTGATGAGTCGCTCCGGGTCGTCGAGCAGCAACCCGGCCGCGACGAGCATCGCCCGCAGGTGCTCGATGCCGCGGCCGGCGTCGAGGCGGTCGAGCGTGTCGTGGGTCAGCGGCAGCCGGCCGTTGTGCAGGTCGGCGAGGATCGTCCGGTTGTTGGTCAGCCAGCGTCGGGTGGTGAACGGTTCCGCGGCCAGGATCGCCGGCCGCAGCGCGGTGAGCCGACCGTCCACGTTGTCGGGCAGCAGTGCATCCAGGTCGTGCCGCAACGCGCAGGTGTGACAGACCCGCTGCTCGTCGACGATCGTCAACGGCGTTGCTGTTGTCTGGCAGGTTGCGCACGGTTGGTTCGCACGTTCCCGGCACCATCGACACCGACTCTGGTCGTCGAGCAGTCGGTGGTCTCGCTCGCAGTCGCGGCATCGTCCGCGTTGCCGGCGGGCGGCTCGGTCGTGCCGGCACAACACGCAGATGCGTTCCGGGGTGCGACGCCGGCCGCAAAGCGCGCAGGGCTGCAGACAGTCGGTGCAGGACACTCGACCGCCGCGGAGGCTGGCTGGTTGTTCGGTGCGACGCCCGCAGCCGGTGCAGGTCGGTGCCGGCAGCTGCGTCGCGCCGCGGCGATGCAGTTCGAGCAGCAGCCGGGCGAGCAGGAACGGTGTCGGCGTGCTGAGCCAGTCGGCGACGGTGAGCTGGTCGGCGAGTGTCTTGCGTTGCGCCCGGTGCGGCGCCGCCTTCGTAATCGCGTCCCGGGCCGCGGTTGCGTCGGTGTCGGGGGCGACTGCGAGAACCGCGGCGACGGCGAGTTCGGTCCACGCGTCGAGTTGCGAGCGGTCGACTCCCTTCTTCACGCATTGATGGCAGACCGGTCGGCCGTCGTCGTCGCGGCGGTTCGGCGGGCGCGGCTTGCCGCAGCGCGAGCACGGGGTGCGTCGCCGGTGCGCGTGGCAACGCGAACACAGCCACCCGTCATCGCAACGGACGTGCGGGCGTTGCCGACGCTGACAGTCCACGCATGCTGGGTGGATCACTCGGACACCGGCGACGTCGGCGTCGATAAGGGCGCGGGTGAACCGGTCCAGCACCGGCAGGGTGCTGGTCGGCCCGACCCGCAGCACGTCCGGGTTCAACTGCAGGTGCGCGGCGAGTGCATGCAGTTTGCGGTGCCCGATCACCACCCGATCCACGACATCGGCGACCCGCTGCGCCGACACCGAGCCGTTCAGGTCACACACCGCGTTCACGATCATCGCGGTGGCGTGCGCGTGGATCCTCGCGCGGCGGTGCGCACCCTGGCAGCTTTGACACCACGGCCGGCCCTCGATGTTGCGGCCGACCAGCCGCTGCCCGGACCGGCCGCAACTGGCGCAGGTCCCGACCCGGCGGCGAGCACAACACGCCGAACAGATCGGTCCGAGCTCGCTGCGGCCGCGCAACGCGACGACACGCCCGCAACCCGCGCATGCCGGTTGGCTCATCGGCTGCGGGTGATCTCCGCGCGCCGCGGGGTGCGGCCGCGCAGCGAAGGTGTGGCGCCGCCGGTGCCGGTGGCCTTCTTCCGGGCCGGTTCGGCGGCGGGTTCGATCAAGTCGTTCGGGGTGCAGTCGAGGATGTCGCAAAGCGCCATCAGGATGCGCAGGCTCAACCGTTCCGGGGTGCCGGTCACCAGCCGATACGTCTGCGCCGCGGACAGCACGATCCCGCGTTCAGTAAGCAACGGTGTTAGGTCGGTGGTGGCGAACAGGCCGTGCTCGGCCATCCGCATCCGTAGCTGCCAGTGGTATCCCAGCTTGCGAGCCTTGCCGGCCATCAGCGCACTCCCTTCACTGCTGCGGGTCGGTGAACGCGCGGTCCAACGCACGGCGCAACGCCCGGTTGATGTAGTCGGTGCCCACCGTCGTGTAGATCGCGGTGGTCGACCCCCACGCGTGCCCGAGCTGCTGCTGCACGAACAGATGGTCGTAGCCGTCCTCGAGCAGATGGGTGGCATAGGAGTGCCGCAGGCAGTGCGGGCCGAGCTCACCCGGCAACCCGAGCGCGTCCCGGTAAGCGGCGAAGCGAGCGTTGACCTGCTCCACGGTGATCCGCCGGCCCCGTTCGGTCGGCCACAACCAGCCGGCTGGGCACTGGTAGGCCGGGCGGATCTCCTCCACCCACTCGCCGACCGCTTCCGCTGCCCACACCATCGTCGAGACCACCGTGCGGCGCCGCGGCGGGCTTCCCTTCAGAGCCTTGCCGTAGCGGACCGCGGCGGCGCCGTAGCGGCCGAACTCGGGTGCGGCGGCGTTCGCGGAGAAGTCGGCGACCTCCAGCATCGCTGCTTCCCGCCGGCGCAGCCCCCACGCATAGGTGGCCTTGAACAGCACCGCGTCCCGGTAGGCGGCCAGCCAACCCTTGCGGCCGCCCACGGACAGTGCGGCGACCCGGTCGTCGCAGTGATCGAAGAAGGCCTGCAACTCCTCCCGCGACAGCGGCCGGTTGCCCGGCCGGGCCTCGAACTCGGCCCGGTGGACTGCGGTGTTCCACTCGTGGAACACCTGCACCGGGTGCGCACCGAACCGGTTCTCGCAGACCCCGGCCCAGCCGTAACGCACGTCGATCAGGTAGTCGCAGAACTGTGCGACCACCTGCTGGTAGTTGCGCACCGTCGCATGCGTCAGGCCCCGGCCGACCATCTCCGACGTCCACTCCTCGACATCCACCGGACGCCACCGCCACGGGAAGTCGTTGGTGAACCCGGTGAACCGGCGCACCGTCAGCGACCGCTGCTCGATCGTGTGCCCGGCCAACAGCCGCGACCGCTGCTGGGTCTCCCACCCCGACAGCATCGCCTCGAACACCGCGTCGTCCGGCTGCAGGAACGACACGCCCGCCGCCAGTACCTGCGCGGCCGCGCCCTCCACCGGCCCGACATTGACCCGCTCGGGCCGCATCCCCACCCCGTTCCACGACGGCAAACGGCGGTGAACGTATCAGTCATCAGATGCAAGCCTCTGAGCGGGTTCGCTTCTGCGGCGTGGCGATACCAGCAACCAACCGCCGCGCCGCTACCGTCACCGAAACGGCGGATTCCCTGCGGCGCAACGAATTGTCAAAGCCGCGAATTATGCATCAGATGCAATAGCCGAGGGTTCC
>DASSKO010000080.1:0-2810 GCA_035690425.1 Nocardioidaceae bacterium | reverse complement strand
CGGGAAGCAACGGCCGGGAGGCGGCAAGCAGGCTGCGTCTATCTAGTCGGTTGGTCGGCATCAAGCAGGGCAACCGATATCTGTACCCGGCCTTCCAGTTCGATCTCGCCCAGCGTCAGGTGCCGCCGGCTGTCGCTGAGGTCAACAAACTGCTCGATGCCGCGGGTGACCCGTGGGGAGTCGCGTCGTGGTGGATCAGCGATAGCCCTCGTCTTGGCGGTCGCGCACCTCGTGACCTGATCGGCACAGATGAGGAGACCGATCTGCCCGTGCTGGCGCATGGGGAGGCCACCGAGTGAGTTCGCCGAAGCTGATCTCTGCGATGGGTACGCCACCGCGCGGGGCATTGCGCGGGCGCGCCGTACGGTGAGCGAATCCGGGCACAGGGGCGCACGTCTCGGCATCGTCACAGTGCCTGGTCCGCCAACAACGCTGCCCGGCACCCCCCAGATCACGACCCTGCCCGCTGGGACGGTCCTGCGCCGGATACACGGTGGTTTCGATGCCGATGCATTCAACTCCACTGCTCAACCAAGCCGGCTCGCGGGTGGACGATTCGACTCCCTCGACGGCGGCTACGCCTACGTCTATCTCGGAGCTGATGACGACAGTGCCATCGCAGAGACCCTCTGTCGAGACCTCCCACTGGATGGCACCGCACGCCTGGTCCCACGTATGAGGATCCTCGGCCGCCGCATCACATCGGTCGAGGTCGTACGGAACCTCAACATCTTGATGCTGCACGGCGCTGCGCTGACCCAGGTGGGTGCGGGACTGTGGCTGACAAAGAGCGGCGCGGATCAGTACGAGGCAACGCGCGCGTGGGCAGCGAGACTCCTCCAGCTACTTCCAGATATCGATGGCTTCGAGTATCGGTGCCGCCACGACGAGGACAGGATGGCGTGGGCGCTGTTCGACGACAGCCACACCGCACCCGGCCGTGCCCACGGCGCGCTACGCGCCAAGCCCGACACCCGATCTCTCGACAGCGAGGCAGGTCTCGTCGACCTCGAACGCGTCCTCGCCAACCACAACGCCGCCGTCGAACCCCGCTGACCCAGTCCCATCGCGCTCGGTTCCAGCAGGCGGCCGACTACACCGGCGGGCACAGGGCCTGAAGTCAGTGACCGATGTCGTGCGCATTTCGATCCGCCTGTATCTTCGCGTCTACGCCCAATGGGCGAGTTCGAAGGCAGTCGAAGCCAAGTCGAAGGTCGCAGGCCGAAGCGCCGGGGCAAGCCGCTAGAACGCAGACGGCCCTTCGACGATGGCTGGCCCCCGGTGGAGCGCTTCATTGCCGACCAGATCGGCAAGCACAGCGGCGGCCGCAACCTCAAGGTGGACGACCTGCCGATCTGCTCGACGATCTGCGAGGAGACCGTTGAGTCGGTGGTACCTGGACACCTCCGCCGCCCTGAAGCTCCTGGTCGAGGAGGAGGAGTCTGACGCACTCGCACGAGCCATCGATGGAGCGGCCCCCCGACCTGGTCGGCTGTTGGCTCCTGGACACCGAGCTGCGTCGAGCTGCTCAACGTGAGACCGCCCTCACTCAAGACGTCGTGTCCGATCTGCTCGACGGAATCGACCTCTACGAGGTGCCCGCGTCGCTGTCCCGAGAGGCGGGCCTTCTTCCCGGACCAAATCTCAGGTCGCGCGACGCACTACACCTGGCGGCGGCCGTGCGGATCGGCGTCGACCAGCTCGTCACCTACGACACCCGGATGAGCGACTCTGCACGCGCGCTCGGCGTCAGGGTCATCTCTCCGGCGTAGACGACCGAGGCAACCCGCAACGGCAGGCGCTCCCACCAGCGCACTGCTGCTGAAGCGGCCGACGTCAGGCATGGCGGCCCGGGCTGGCGGGTAGACCACCCGGCATGAGAGCAGCACAGATCGCAGACTTCGGACCGCCCGATACCGTCAAGGTCGGTGAAGCGGCCGACCCGGTGGTCGGCCCCGACTTCGTGCTCGTCGAGGTAGCGGCCGCGGGCGTCAACCCGGTCGACTGGAAAGTCCTGGAGGGCAACCTGCAGGGCGCCTTCCCGCACCACCTGCCGCTGATTCCCGGCTGGGATGTCGCCGGCACGGTCAAGGCGGTCGGTCCGGCCGTGACCAGCGTCGCCGTCGGCGACAGGGTGGCGGCCTACGCCCGCAAGGATCACGTACAGCACGGCACCTTCGCCGAACAGGTCGCCGTACCCGAGCGGGCCGTTGCGCGGGTGCCCGACGGCGTCGAGCTGTCGGTCGCCGGAGCGGTCCCGCTGGCCGGCCTCACCGCACTGCAGCTGCTGGACCGACTCGAGGTAACCAAGGGCGACACCGTCCTGGTGCATGCGGCCGGCGGCGGGGTGGGCTCGTTCGCCGTCCAGCTGGCTCGGCTGCGCGGCGCCACGGTGATCGGCACGGCCAGCAAGCGCAGCCACGACTACGTGCGGGAGCTGGGTGCCGAGCCCGTCGAGTACGGCGATGGGCTCGTCGACCGTGTTCGTGCGATCGCCCCCAAGGGCGTCGACGCGGTGGTCGACCTGGTGGGCGGCGAGGCCCTCGACGCCACCCGCGACCTCCTCGCCGACGGCGGGCGGGTCGCCTCGGTCATCGACCCGGCCACGATGGACGAGATCGGCGGCGCCTACGTGTTCGTCCGCCCCGACGCAGCCGGGTTGGCGCACCTGCTCCAGCTGGTCGCCGACGGTGAGCTGTCGGTCAGGATCGCGGAAACCTTCCCGCTCGAGCAGGCCGGTGAAGCGCTGGCGCAGAGCAAGGAAGGCCACGTACGCGGCAAGCTGGTCGTCACCGTCTGACCGCCCGCAG
>DASSKO010000079.1:0-24074 GCA_035690425.1 Nocardioidaceae bacterium | reverse complement strand
GCAGGTGGTCGAAGGAGCCGTCCAGCAGGTCGTCGACCCAGCCCATCTCGGTGTCGTCGACCATTTGTCGCACGCCGGCTCCGAGCACCCGGGCGGCACGGGTGTCCAGCATCAGCACCCGCGTCGAGCCGAGGTCGCGGTGGTAGCTCCAGCGGTAGTAGGCCGGCTCGTGGTCGCTGCGCTCGGCGAACGTGTCGAGCATGGCGCCGGCGTCGCCGTCGCGCCCTACCCGCAGCACCTCACACCACATGTCGTCGGCTCCCCGCTCGGCCGCGGAGAGGTTGCCGATGTGCTGGTAGATCCAGTACGCCACCAGCCCGCCGACGATCCGGTCGTGCCACCACGGGGTCGCCCGGATCTCCCGCTGCCAGGCGACCGAGGTGTTCCAGTCGTCTCGGATGTCGTGGTCGTCGAAGATCATCGCCGTCGACAGGGTGGACAGCAGCCAGCGGATCGCCGGGTCGGTCCAGGCCAGCCGGTAGAGGTGGGCGTACTCCTCGAAGTCCTTCAGCTCCTTTCCCGGGGGGTGGTCGATGTCCCTGCGCGCCGCGATGAACTCCTGCATCTGCACCGAGGTCTCGTCGGCGTACACCTGGTCACCGAGCAGCAGCGCCAGCGACGGCCAGGTGCCGGGGTCGCTGTCCGCCATCCGCAGCGCGAACGCGCGCAACACGTCCGGTCCGTACGAGCGGTTGGTGGCTGCGTCGTGGGGAACGCTGGTGCGGCACGACCCGAAGACCAGTTGCAGGCCGCGGTCCGGCGCGAGCGTCTGGATGAGCGGCGGCGGGTACGCCGAGCCAGTGCGCGGCCAGATCTGCTCCCCGGCGAAGTGCACCGTGTACGGATGGGTGGACCCCGCCGGCAGGCCGTCCACGTCGACGAGGGCGTAGTGGTGGCCGTGCACGGTGAAGGTGTGGCTCTCGTGCACTCGCCCGGCCACCTCCACGGTGACCATTCCACGCTCGGCGACCTCCACCCAGATCGCGGCCGCGGCCTCGTCGACGTACCGAAGCAGGGGGCCGAGGACGAGCGGTCCGCCCGGCGCGTTCGTTGAAGTCACCCGACAGTTCTACCTGCAACGTGCCCGGCGTGCGCGGAAAGGCTCCTCTCCACCCGCTCGCGAGGCGCCAGAGTTGCTGCTGCCCTCCTCTCGCGAGGTGGCACAATCGTTCCCAGTAAATTTGCATGGGCCACGCAGTTAAGCGTATGCTTGCAGCATGCAACCAAGCTCGCCGGCCTCCCCGGAAGAGGCCGTCTACCTGTTTGCGGCGCAGCTCGGCCGGATGATGCGGAAGCGCCAGACCGGTGACGAGGTCGACGTCGGCAGCTGGCCGGTCCTGCATATGCTGCAGTGCCACGGCGACCTGCGACTGTCCGATCTCGCTGCCAAGCTGCACCTGGACGCCTCCACCGTCAGCCGACACGTCCGGCAGCTCGAGGACCGTGGCCTGGTCGAGCGCACCGACGACCCCGACGATCGGCGTGCGGCACGGGTCCGTGGGACGGACACCGGCCACAAGGCGCTGGAGCAGGGCCGGCAGCGTCGGCGTGACCAGATCGCCCAGGTGCTGGCACAGTGGCCGGAGGCCGACGTGCATGCGTTCGCCGCCTTCGCCAGCCGGTTCACCGACGACCTCGACCACATTCTCGACCCCGAAGGCGCTCGATGAGCCGCCACACCCCGGCTGCCCAGGTGCCGGACAGCGACGGTTACCTGAGCCACCGGCAGATCCTCGTGGTGCTGGGCGGGCTGATGGCCGGCATGTTCCTGGCCGCGCTCGACCAGAGTGTCCTCGGCACCGCGCTGCCGGCCATCACCAGTGACCTGGGCGGGCTGGACAAGCTCTCCTGGGTCGTCACGTCGTACCTGCTCACCTCGACCGCGGGTGTGCCGTTGTGGGGGAAGATCTCCGACCTCTACGGCCGGCGCCCGATGTTCCAGACCGCGATCATCATCTTCATCCTCGGCTCGATGCTGTCCGGAGTGGCGCAGAACATCGAGCAGCTGATCGCCTTCCGCGCCGTGCAGGGTCTGGGCGGCGGCGGGCTGTTCGCGCTGGCGCTGGCGATCATCGGTGACGTGATCCCGCCGCGGGAGCGGGGGCGCTACCAGGGCTACTTCGGCGTCGTCTTCGGGACCAGCAGCGTGCTCGGGCCGGTCCTCGGTGGTGGCTTCACCGAGGGGCCGGGCTGGCGCTGGATCTTCTTCATCAACGTGCCCATCGGCATCGCGGCCCTGGTCGTGACCTCGATGGCGCTGAAGATGCCGGTGGTGCGGCGCGACCACCGCATCGACTACCTGGGGGCGGCGACGGTCGTCGCGGCGGTGACGTCGCTGCTGCTTTACACCGCGTGGGCCGGACCGGACTACGGGTGGGGGTCGGCGACGGCCATCGCCTTGTTGGTCGCCGGCGCGGTGCTGGTCGGCCTGTTCGTGCTGGTGGAGTCACGGGCAAGTGAGCCGATCATCCCGCTCGAGCTCTTCCGTGACAGCGTCTTCTCGCTGAGCATCGTCTACACGCTGATCACCGGGTTCGTGATGTTCGGCGCCTTCATCTTCATCCCGATGTATCTCCAGGTGGTGATGGGGATGAGCCCGACGGAGTCCGGCCTGGCGATGCTGCCGATGGTGGTCGGCATCTTCTCGACCTCGATCTCCGCCGGCCAGCTCATGTCGCGCACCGGGCGCTACAAGGTGTTCCCGATCGCTGCTGCCGTGGTCATGGTCGTCGCGCTGGTGACCTTCGGTCAGCTCGACAGCGCCAGCCCCTACTGGCAGGCGGCCATCGCGATGTACCTGCTCGGTGCCGGCCTCGGCCTGCAGATGCAGGTGCTGGTGACCGTGGTGCAGAACACCGTCGACCGTCGGCACATGGGCTCGGCCACCAGCTCGGTGACCTTTTTCCGGCAGATGGGTGGGTCGTTCGGCACCGCGGTGTTCGGCGCGATCATCACCAGCCGGGTCGCCGCGCACCTGGGCCAGCTGCCGGGCACGGCGGCATCGGCCATGCCGGACACCAACGACCTGACGGCGATCCGCGGGCTGCCCCCGGCGATCCGTGAACGTGTCATCGAGGCGTTCTCGCTGTCGATCGGCGAGGCCTTCCTCACCGGCGTACCGCTGATGGTCGTGGCGTTCGTCGTCGCCTGGTTCATCAAGGAGCGGCCATTGGGCGCCCGTGGCCCGGCCGCGGGGCCGTCGACTCCTGAGGAGCCGGTCGCCCAGGCCGCCACCGGAGCATCGACCGACTCGGCCTGACGCTCCGGAGCTGCCCGTCGGACACCTGACGCCCGGCGGCACCGTCGTGCTCATCGCCCCGTCTCCACGGTCCGCCCCTCCAGCAGCGGCGCCAGCAGCGCCACGGCGGCCTGCGGGTGCTCGTCAGCGAGCAGACCGACGGCCGCCAGCACATAGTCGCGATCGACCACGATCCGCGGGTCGCGTGGCAGCAGCCATCCACCTGCGATGTGCTCCCCACACGCAGACCTGAGCACATCGTGCCCCGCGTCGGGCGCGTGGTGACGCAGCACGCCGCCAGATCCGATCAGCAGCCCGACCTCGCGCAGGTCCTTACCGTTGCGCTCGACAAGCCGGCCGTCGGGACCGAAACTGACCTGCTGGCGACCGCCGTGGCGACGCAGCGCCACTCCGACCGCGATCTCGGCCAACCGGCGATCGTGCCGGTGCTCTGCGGGCGTACCGGGCAGCAGAGCGGGGTCGGTATGCCGCCGGTGCGCGGCGTCGCGCAGGCCGTGCAGCTCGGCGGACGTGACCAGACCGGCCTCGTCGCCGGCTCGGACCGTGTCGACGGCGCTCCAGCGCATGCCAAGGTCCCCCTCGACCGTCCGGCTGACGGGCACGGCGGCCACCACCTGCCGGCCCAGCCCGGCATCCTCGGGGTCGACCTCGACCACCGAGTGCACGTCGGTGGTGGCGCCGCCGACGTCCACCACGGCGACGTCACCGACGTGCTGGGCGATCACTTCCACTGCGGTGAGCACCACGTCGGGTGTGGCGCCGTGGACCATCGCGGTGAAGTCGGCGCGCCGCGACAGCTGCTTGCCACCGATGACGTGGTTGACGAACATCTCGCGGATCGCCGCCCGCGCCCCGTCCGGGCGCAGCACACCGATCCGGGGAACGACGTTGTCGGTGCGCACATGGGGCGTGCCCGCGCCGGCCAGCAGGTCGGCGACGTCGGGCTGGACGTCGACGTTGCCGGCGACGACGACCGGCGCGGCCCACTCGTGCGCGGCCAGCGTCGCCGCGGCGTCGAGCATGGTCTCGGCGTTGCCGCCGTCGGTGCCCCCGACCAGCAGCACGACGTCGGGGTCGGCGGCCCGCACCGCGGCGTACCCGGTGCTGGACAGCCCACCGGAGACGACGGCGACGACCCGGCCGCCGCTAGACAGCGCGACCCTGCGGCCGGCCTCGGCGGTGACCAGCTCCTCGTTGCCCACAACGGCGATCCGCAGGCCCCCACCGGCGGAGGAGCAAGCGACCACGGGCGCCGACCTGGCAGCGCGGTCAGCGGCTGCGAGCTGATCCAGACAAGCGTCCCAGCCGTCGAGTACGTCGGTGTCGACGGTGGTGCGATGTGTCGCGCTGCCCACCAAGCCGCCGCCGGCCAGGTCGACGAGAGCCGCCTTGGTGTACGTCGAGCCGAAGTCGACGCAGCAGGCGAGCTCGGTCACCGGCCGCTGTTGGCAGCGTCGAACGCCTGTGCGAGATCGGCGAGCAGGTCGTCGACCGTCTCGATGCCCACGGACAGCCGGACGAGGTCGGCCGGCACCTCTAGGGCAGATCCGGCGGCGGAGGCGTGCGTCATCCGCCCGGGGTGCTCGATCAGCGACTCGACGCCGCCGAGTGACTCCCCGAGGACGAAGATGCGGGCCGCGTTGCACACGTCGACCGCAGCCTGCTCGCCGTCGCGGTGGCGGAACGACACCATGCCGCCGAAGCGCTTCATCTGCCCGGCCGCGACCACGTGCCCCGGGTGTGAACCCAGCCCTGGGTAGATGATCTGCGTGACCTCCGGCCGGCTGCCCAGGAACTCCACCACCCGCTCGGCGTTGTCGCAGTGCCGGTCCATCCGCACGCCGAGGGTCTTCAGCCCACGCAGGGTCAGCCATGCGTCGAACGGCCCGGCGACTCCGCCGACGGAGTTCTGGTGGAAGGCGATCTGCTCGGCCAGCCCGGCGTCACCGACGACGAGGGCACCGCCGACGACGTCGGAGTGGCCCCCGCAGTACTTCGTGGTCGAGTGCACCACGACGTCTGCGCCCAGGCCGATGGGCTGCTGCAGGTACGGCGACGCGAACGTGTTGTCGACCACCAGCAGCGCGCCGGCCTCCTGCGCGACCTCGGCGAGGGCGGCGATGTCGGCGATACCCAGCAGCGGGTTGGTCGGCGTCTCGACCCACACCACCTTGGTGCGGCCGGGTTCGACCGCGCTGCGCACCGCATCGACATCGGCCACGGGTGCGACCGAGTAGTCCAGCCCCCACGTCTGCAGGACCTTGTCGAACAGCCGGAACGTGCCGCCGTACGCGTCGTTGGGGATCACCACGTGGTCGCCGGGTCTGCAGACGGCGCGCAACAACGTGTCCTCGGCCGCCATGCCACTGGAGAAGGCAAAGCCCCGGGTGCCACCCTCCAGCGCTGCCAGGCACTCCTCCAGCGCACTGCGGGTGGGGTTGGCGGTCCGGGAGTACTCGTAGCCGTCGCGCAGGCCGCCGACACCGTCCTGCTTGTAGGTGCTGGTGGCATAGATCGCGGGCACGACCGCGCCGGTGCGAGGGTCGGGGTCCTGGCCGGCGTGGATCGCCTGAGTCTCGAAGCCGTGGCCGGAGTCGTGGCCGGAGTCGTGGCCGGGGTCGTGGCCGGGGTCGTGGCCGGGGTCGTGAGCAGAAGCGTTGGTCATGCCCGAAGGCTAGTCGCCACCCACCTCCCATCCCGACTCGTCTGCGGTCCGCCTCCGCGGAATACCCCCGGTCACCACAGACGGATCGGGGAATGCGGGCGTGTACGGGCGCGTTGGACCCCACATGCTGTTTGGACGCGAGAAGAGCCAGTTGCCCGATGCCGAGAGCGCGCTGCCCGGTCGCGACACCCGCACGTTTGCGGTGGGAGACCGGCATGCGGTGCTCGGCAACCCGATCGAAGGCGCGGTCCCGGAGGGCTTCGAGGAGGCGGTGTTCGGTCTCGGCTGCTTCTGGGGTGCGGAGAAGGTGTTCTGGCAGACCCCCGGCGTGTGGTCGACCGCCGCTGGGTACGCCGGCGGGATCACCAGGAACCCGACCTACGAGCAGGTGTGCAGTGGCCGCACCGGGCACGCCGAGGTCGTGCGGGTGGTCTACGACCCCGCGCAGGTGTCGTACGCGCAACTGCTGAAGACCTTCTGGGAGGACCACGACCCGACCCAGGGGATGCAGCAGGGCAATGACGTCGGCACCCAGTACCGCTCGATCATTCTCACCACGTCAGCCGACCAGCAGGCCGAGGCCGAGAAGTCGCGCGACGTCTTCCAGCAGTCGCTGTCGGCCCAGCGCTACGGCGAGATCAGCACGAGCATCGTGCCGCTGGAGGCCTTCTGGTTCGCGGAGGCCGAGCACCAGCAGTACCTGCACAAGAACCCCTACGGCTACTGCCCGGTGCACGCCACCGGCGTCACCTGCAACATCGGCTGACAACCCGCGCGCCACCCGACGCAGGCGCACCTGTGCGGCCCGAAACTGCAACACCGTCGTCTGCGCGGGGCCCGAAACAGCGCTCGGGTACCCGCCCGTCAGGCTTTGGAGAGAAAACCGAGCAGATCCTGGCGGGTGACGACGCCCACCGGTTTGCCGTCCTCCTGTACCAGCAGCGCGTCGGCCGACTCCAGGGCGACGATGGCCTGCTCGACCGGGACGCCGGAGCCGATGGTCGGCAGGGCCGCCGACATGTGCGCCTCCACCGGGTCGGCGAGCCTGGCCGACCCGGCGTAGAGCGCGTCGAGCAGGTCCTTCTCCACCACGGCCCCGGCCACCTCGGCGGCCATCACCGGTGGCTCGGCACGGACCACCGGCATCTGCGAGACGCCGTACTCGCGCAGGATGTGCACGGCCTCGGCGATGCTCTCGTTGGGGTGGGTGTGCACGAGCGCGGGCAGCTCGCCGGCCTTGCCACGGAGCACCTCGCCGATGGTGCGGTCGCCCCTGGGAGCAAGGAAGCCGTACGACGCCAGCCACGCGTCGTCGAAGACCTTGGTCAAGTAGCCGCGGCCACCGTCCGGCAGCAGTACGACGATCACCGCGGCCGGGTCGTCGACCTCATGGGCGAGGCGCACCGCCGCGGCCGCCGCCATGCCCGACGACCCACCGACGAGCAGCGCCTCCTCACGGGCCAGCCGGCGACTGGTGCCGAACGAGTCGCGGTCGGAGACCGCGATGATCCGGTCGCAGATCTGCTTGTCGTAGGTCTCGGGCCAGAAGTCCTCCCCCACGCCTTCGACCAGGTACGGACGGCCGGTGCCGCCGGAGTAGACCGAGCCCTCCGGATCCGCACCGACGATCTGCACCCGGCCGCCGCTGACCTCCTTGAGGTAGCGCCCGGCACCGCTGACCGTGCCCCCCGTGCCGACGCCGGCGACGAAGTGAGTCACCTTGCCGTCGGTCTGCTCCCAGACCTCCGGCCCGGTCGTCTCGTAGTGGGAGCGCGGATTGTTCTCGTTGGCGTACTGGTTCGGCTTCCAGGCGCCCTCGATCTCGGTGACCAGCCGGTCGGAGACCGAGTAGTAGGAGTCGGGATGGTCCGGCTCGACAGCGGTCGGGCACACCACGACCCGTGCGCCGTAGGCCGTGAGCACGTTGCGCTTGTCCTCGCTGACCTTGTCGGGGCAGACGAAGACGCACTGGTATCCCCGGGCCTGGGCGACCATCGCCAGGCCCACGCCGGTGTTGCCGGAGGTCGGCTCCACGATGGTGCCGCCGGGCCGCAGCGAGCCGTCGGCCTCAGCGGCCTCCACCATGCGCACGGCGATCCGGTCCTTCACGCTGCCGCCGGGATTGAGGTACTCGATCTTGGCGAGCACCGTGGGGCGGGCGTCGTCGGTCACCTGCTGCAGACGCAACAGCGGGGTGTTGCCGACCAGGTCGAGGAGGGAGTCCACATACTTCACGGCCTCAGCGTAACCACGCCGTCTCCGCGCCTGTCACAACGTGGTCTCGAGATTGCACAACTCAGGCGCCCGGCTGCCTCTCCCACCTAAGATCTGGATCACTGAGACGAACAGGGAGAAGCCGTGAGCAAGGCCGGTGCCGCCCGCAAGCTGGCGGCTGCGTCAGCGTTCGGTGGCGTCGGCCTGAGCGTGGTCGGCGCATCGCTGTACGGCCTGCTCAGGGCCGAGGCGTCGATGGCTCGCCGGGTCATCGGTCCGACCTCGGCACCGACTCCCGACGCCTCCGGGGCATACGGCCGACAGCTCCAGGGTCCGCCCATCCGGCTGGCCCTGCTCGGTGACTCCGGCGCAGTCGGCTACGGCATGACCGACCCCGACCACACACCGGGGGCGATCCTGGCGGCCGGCCTGGCCGAGATGACCGGCAGGCCGGTCCGGCTCACGGTCGACGCCGTCGTCGGCGCCGAGGCCCGTCACCTGGGCGGCCAGATCGACAGGGCGCTGGACAGCCAGCCCGACGCGGCGGTGATCATCATCGGGGCCAACGACGTCACTCACACCCGGCCCCCGACGGAGTCGGTCCGCACGCTCGGCACCGCGGTCCGCCGGCTGCGCGACGCCGGCTGCGCAGTGGTGGTCGGCACCTGTCCCGACCTCGGCACGATCCGGCCGATCGCTCCCCCGCTGCGCCAGGTCGCGCGGCTGTGGAGCCGCCGGCTCGCTGCTGCACAGACGATCGCCGTGGTCGAGGCGGGCGGCCGCTCGGTGTCGCTCGGTGCACTGCTCGGCCCGGAGTTCGATGCCGCACCGACGGAGTTCTTCGGACCGGACCGGTTTCACCCCTCCGGCCAGGGCTACGCCAGTGTGGCTGCCGCGATCCTGCCCTCGCTGGCGGCGTCGCTCGGGTTCTGCCCGGAGGGCGAGGACCTGCCGGAGACGTTCCGCGGCGAGGGCATTCTGCCAGTCTCCTACGCTGCGGCAGAAGCATCCCGCGACGCCGGCACCGAGGTCGCGCCGACGGAGATCGGCGGCCACGAACGCGGCCCGCGGGGACGATGGGTCTCGCTGCGGCACCGTCGTCGCAGCCCGCTGCCCGACGTCGAGCGGGTCGAGGAGACAGCGGACGCCGACAGCAGCCGACGCTGAGCCGGCGCTCGGCCGCGTGGGGCTCAACCGATGGCGGCGATGACCAGGAAGACCACGACGGCGACCACGACGACCACGATGACGGTGATCATCGCCCGGTTTCGGCTCAGTCGCGAATGGCGCTCGGGCGGCGACAGCGCCTCCGCGGTGTCGTCGCCGTCGCCTACCGCTCCGGCAACTGGCTGGTCGTCGTCCTTGTCCATCACACCAGTGTCCCGGCTCGACGACGGCCACACAACGCGACGTCCGACCCAGGTGCCGACAGCGTCCTCGAGGCTCTTGTGCCACCCAGCGGTTTGAGGCACGCTCGTGCAAAGACCGACAATGCTTCCGGAGGTACCCATGGCCCTACACCACTCCGAAGAGACCCATCGGCAACTGGTCGAGCGCATACCCTCGGCCACCGGAAGAGATCTGCAGGAGTGGTTCGGTCAGCTCGATGAGGGGCCGGGCATGTTGCGGTTCGAGGACCGGGTGAGCTGGCTGCGCGACGAGTACGGCATCGCGCACGGTCACGCCACCGCGATCGTGCATGAGCACAACCTGCACAAGGCCCACCGCTCGTTCGAGTAAGAACCAACCGACACGCAAGCGGCCCCCGGATCGCTCCGGGGGCCGTTTGCTGTCGGCGGTACTCGCCGCCGCGCGGTGCTGCTATTCGCCGCGCAGGGCGGCGAGCAGCCGGAGCATCTCGATGTAGAGCCAGATCAGCGTGACGGTGAGGCCGAAGGCCGCACGCCACGACTCGACCTCGGGCAGCCCGGCTTCGACGCCACGCTCGACGAAGTCGAAGTCGAGCACCAGCATCAGCACGCCCAGCACCAGACCGATCACGGTGGCGATGAAGCCGATGCCTGTCAGGCCGTTCCACCCGAAGTCGGCGCCGAAGAAGCTGAGCGCGAAGTCGAGCAGGACGACACCGACGAAGCCGAACATCGCGATCGTCACGACCTTGCGGAACTTCGGTGTCACCGTGATGTTGAAGATCTTGTAGGCGGCCAGGGTCGCCGCGAACGCGACGAAGGTGCCGATCACCGCGCTCATCACGATGCCGTCCCACATCGCCTCGAACACCATGCTCATCGCACCGATGAACAGGCCCTCCAGCGCGGCGTACACCAGCACCAGCGCGGGGCTCACCGTCCGCTTGAACGAGATGACCAGCGCGACGCCCAGGCCGCCGAAGGCGCCGGCCATCCAGGCGCCCATGGTCGAACCGCTGACGCCGGCCGCGGTCGGCTCGGGCAGCACCACCCAGGTGGCCGCGGCGACAGCGATGACCGTCAGCAGCGTGATCGCGGTCTTCTGCACGACCGAGTCGATCGTCATCCGCTCCTGCACACCGGTGCCGGCACCACCACCACCGGCAGGGCCGCCGGTGCGCCACGTCGACGGGTCGGTGTAGGCGCCCGCGCCGGGGTAGGTCGGCGTACGCGAGCGGCCGTTGAAGCCCTCGGATCGGGCAAAGACAGGGTTGTTGCTCTGCATGGTCTCCTCCGTGACCCCCAGGGGCGGGGTTGTACGACCGATCGTAGCGGTCGGTCACCTGTTCAACGCCGCAGCCCGGAAGAGGATTCCGGGAATTTGCGAACTTGTGATCGGACCTGGCGCGGGCCGGCGGCGGGGCATCGATTCGTGCGCGTGCCCCCGGTGGGACTCGAACCCACACTGGAGATGGTTTAAGCACCTTGCCTCTGCCATTGGGCCACGGGGGCGACGCGTCGATCCTACGAGTTGGCGCTATCGCCGAACCGCGGAGGATTGTCCGTGTCCGAGCACGGACGATCCTCCCGGCTTTCGGAGCCCATGACCGACTGCGGCGATGTCAGGCCATGCTGTCCCGAGCGCGCGAGAGCACGGCGTCCAGCATCTCCTCGGTGAGCTTGCCGGTGAAGGTGTTCTGCTGGCTGGGGTGGTAGCACCCGAGCAACTGCACGACGCCGCCGTCCGGCGCCGCCAGGTCGGCCTCGGCGCCGTGCCCGAAACGCGGCTGCGGACGGGGTACGACGTACCCGAGGTGGCGGAAGGCGCGCAGCGCGGCGGCCCACCCGTAGGAACCGAGGCACACCACCGACCGCACCGACGGCGCCACCAGCTCGAGCTCACGATGCAGCCAGGGGGCACAGGTGTCCCGCTCGACAATCGTCGGCTTGTTGTCGGGCGGCGCGCAGCGCACCGCCGCCATCATCCGGGTGCCGATCAGCCGCTGTCCGTCACCGGCGTGCTCGCTGGTGGGCTGAGCGGCGAGTCCGGCCCGGTGCAACGCGGCGAACAGCCAGTCACCGGAGCGGTCGCCGGTGAAGATCCGGCCGGTGCGGTTGCCGCCGTGCGCGGCCGGCGCCAGGCCCATGATGAGCACCTGCGGCTCCGGCGCACCCCAGCCGGCGATCGGCCGCCCCCAGTAGGGCTGACCGGCGAAGGACCGCCGCTTGTCGTGGGCGACGTCCTCGCGCCAGCGCAGCAACCGTGGGCAGGCCCGGCACACCGAGACCTCGGCATCGAGCAGCGGCAGGTCGGCGGTCGACGCCAACGCCGTGACGTCATCGGGGCCGTGCGCGACCGGTGTCTGCGCGTCGGCCGGTTCGCCCGGCCAGCCGGCACCGGCCGGGACCGGACTGTCGAACAGCTCGCCCGAGAGGGGGTGCGGGAGTCTGCTCACCGCAGCAGGCTCGCCGCGATGCCGTCGAGGACGTCCTGCTCGCTGACCACGACCTCGGGCGTTGCCAGGGTGCCGGCCACTCGCGCCAGCAGCCGGTCGAGGAGCAGCGCGCCGCCACCGATCACGTCGGCACGTCCGGGGTGCATGAACGGCAGATCCACGCGCTGCTGCCGCGTCATCGTCAGCAGCCGCGCGGTCGCCTCATGCACCGCCGGAAACGGCAGCCGGGCATGGTGCACCCGGTCGGAGTCGTAGCGCGGCAGGTCGAGCACCATCGCAGCGACGGTGGTGACCGTGCCGGCGACGCCGATGAGGGTCCGGGCAGCCCCCAGGGGGACGTCGACGGAGTCCAACGCAGCGTCGACGTCGCGGGTGGCGGCCTCGACCTGTGCCGCGGTGGGCGGGTCGGCGCTCAGGTGCCGCTCGGTCATCCGGACCGATCCGATGTCGAGCGAGCGGGCAGCGCGCACGGCGCCTTCCTCGTCGCCGAGCACAAGCTCCGTCGAGCCGCCGCCGATGTCGGCCACGAGGTACGGCGGGGTGCGACCGGGCCCGAGCTCGTAGGTGGCGCCGCGGTAGGTCAGGCCGGCCTCGTCATCGCCGGAGATCACCTCCGGGTCGACGCCGAACCGCTGACGGACACCGGCGGCGAACACGTCACGGTTGTCGACGTCGCGTGCCGCCGAGGTGGCACAGAACCGCACGGCGTCGACGCGGTGGCGCTCGATCATCCCGGCGTACTCGTCACAGGCGGCGAACAGCCGCTCCAGCGCCTCGTCGGCGAACCGTCCGGTGGCGTCGACGTCCTGGCCCAGGCGCACGATCCGCAGCTCCCGCTGGAGCGGGCGCATCCCACGATCGGTCTCCTCCGCGACCAGCAGCCGCAGCGAGTTGGTGCCGCAGTCGAGTGCGGCGACCGTGGTCACCGGCCGACCTCGGCCGGAGCCGGCTGGGCACATGGCCCGGCCGACCACCACTGCTCGAGCAGCGCCATGGTCTCGTCGCCCAACGGGTTGACGCCGGGCCCGGCGGCCAGCGCGTGAGCGACCAGCACGTGCAGGCACTTCACCCGGTCGGGCATCCCGCCGGCCGAGACATCGGCGATCTCCGGCACCCGCTGCAACGCGTCGCGCTCGGCGATGTAGGCCCGGTGCGCGGCCCGGTAGCACTCGGCCAGCCCGGTGTCGGTACGCAACCGCTGCGACATCTCCCGCATCAGCCCCGACGCCTCCAGGGTGCCCACGAGCGAGGCCGCGCGCGGGCAGGTCAGATAGTAGAGCGTCGGAAACGGCGTGCCGTCGGCGAGACGAGGTTGGGTCGCCACGACGTCGGGCTGGCCGCACGGGCACCGGTGGGCGACGGCGGCGACCGACCGCGCGGGACGACCGAGCTGCCTGGTGACGGCCTCGACATCGGCGGCACCAGCGGGTTCGCTCGCCGGGAGGTTCACCGCGTTTGGCCTGTCGGGCCGATGAACCGCGCCGGTGACTCCTCCTCGGACTCCTCCGAGCCGGCACCGGCGGCCTCGACACTGCCCCAGGCCTGGTCCCACCACGGGGGGACCTGCTCCTCCACGGCCGGTGTCGGCTCGCTCAGCTCGCCCGTGCCACCGAGCGGCTCGCCGTCTTCCCCGATCACGCGGTAGCCGACGGTGCCCGGTAGCACGTAGCCGAACCGCTCACGCGCCTGTGCCTTGACATAGGCAGGGTCGTTCCAGCGGCGCTTCTCGTTGGTGAGCCGTTCGACGCTGGCCCGGTCGGCAGCGATCTGCTGCTCGAGGGAGTCGATGTGCGCACGCTGGTCGAGCCAGGCGCGCATGCTCGAGGCGTAGGACACCAACAGCATGGCCAGCACGACGAACAGCAGCACCGACCGACCGGTGAGCCGGCTGCGCCGCTGCGGCTCCGGTGCCGCCCGGTCCCCAGCTCGCTCTCCGGCTCGCTGTCCGGATCGCTCTCCGGGTCGCTGTCCGGGCCACCCCCCGGCTCGACCACCATGCCGCCCCTCAGGTCGCGGCACGGCGGAGCGGCCCGGCGCGAGGCGGCGCTGCGATCTGGCGGGCGCACGGCCACGTCCCGGGCCGGCGGTGGCTCGGGACCGAGAGTTACGGCCGGAGCCGCGTGCTGGGCTGGACACGGGGTACCTCAGGCCTCCACGCGATAGCGGGGGAAGGCAGCCCGACCGGCGTAGCGGGCGGCGTCGTCGAGATCCTCCTCGATGCGAAGCAGCTGGTTGTACTTCGCGACCCGCTCCGAGCGCGCCGGGGCGCCGGTCTTGATCTGGCCGCAGTTGGTGGCGACCGCGAGGTCGGCGATCGTGGTGTCCTCGGTCTCGCCCGAGCGGTGGCTCATCATGCAGCCGAACCCGCTGCGCTGGGCCAGGGCCACCGAGTCGAGGGTCTCGGTCAGCGTGCCGATCTGGTTGACCTTGACCAGCAGCGCGTTGCCGCACGACTCGGTGATCCCGCGCTGCAGCCGCTCGACGTTGGTCACGAACAGGTCGTCGCCGACCAGCTGCACGGTCTCCCCCAGCCTGGCGGTGATGGCCTTCCAGCCGTCCCAGTCCTCCTCGTCGAGCGGGTCCTCGATGGAGACCAGCGGGTAGGCGTCGACGAGGTCGGCGTAGTAGGCCGTCAGCTGCTCGGCGGTCTTCTCGGTGCCCTCGAAGCGGTAGCGGCCCGCCTTGCCGTCGTAGAACTCGCTCGCGGCGACGTCGAGGGCCAGCACGATGTCGTCGCCCAGCTTGAGGCCGGCCCGGTCGACGGCCGCCGCGATCAGGTCGAGCGCGTCGCGGTTCGACGGCAGGTGGGGGGCGAAGCCGCCCTCGTCGCCGAGGCCGGTGGCCAGACCGCGGTCCTTCAGCACCGACTTCAACGCGTGGTAGACCTCCGCGCCCTGCTGCAGCGCCTCCCGGAAGGTCGCCGCACCGACCGGCGCGATCATGAACTCCTGGATGTCGACGTCGGAGTCGGCGTGCGCGCCGCCGTTGAGGATGTTGAGCATGGGCACCGGCAGCACATGCGCGTTGGCGCCGCCGACGTAGCGGTAGAGCGGCAGCTCCGCGGAGTCGGCGGCCGCCCGTGCGACGGCGAGCGAGGCACCGAGGATGGCGTTGGCGCCGAGGCTGGACTTGTTGGCGGTGCCGTCGCGGTCGAGCATGGCCTGGTCGACCAGCCGCTGCTCGGCGACGTCCATGCCGACCAGCAGGGGGCCGAGCACGTCGAGGACGCCGCCGACGGCCTTCTCGACGCCCTTGCCGCCATAGCGGTCGTCGCCGTCGCGCAGCTCCATCGCCTCGAACTGGCCCGTCGAGGCTCCCGAGGGCACCGCGGCGCGGGCGATGGTGCCGTCATCGAGGGCGACCTCGACCTCGATCGTGGGATTACCACGCGAGTCGAGGATCTCGCGGGCGCCGACAGCGTCGATCGAGGCCACTGATCACTCCTAGGGGTACGACGAAAGGGGGCGCGACCACCCTATCGAGGACGATCAGCCTGCCGGTGGATGCCTCGCCCACCGACCGGCCGCGAGATCCGGTCCGGCGGCGCCGTGCAGCGGCCTGCACGGCCCGCCGATGCCGGGCGTGCTCCGCCCGGGCGTGCTCCGCCGGGCCTGCTGAGGCTCAGCCTGCCTCGGTCGCACGGACCCGCTCGGCCAGCCGGCGTACGGCGTCGCGCAGCACTTGCTCGGGATCGAGCCCGGCGGTCTGTGACTCGACGACCAGCCTCAGCAACCGGTCGCCGAGCTCGTCGGTCTGCTCCGTCAGCGCGACGTCGTCGACTCGCGCCGCCCGGCTCAGCGTCTTCGCCGCGAGGCTCAGGGCCGGCAGCGCGGCGGGGATGCCGTCGAGCACCGAGGACCGCTGCTTCTCGGCGGCCTTGATCGTCTCCCAGTTGGCTTCGACGTCCGCGGCGCCGGTGACCGCGGTGTCGGCGAAGACGTGGGGGTGGCGCCGCACCAGCTTCTCCACGATGCCGCCGGTCACGTCGTCGATGTCGAAGGCGTCGCCGTCGGCGTGCTCCTCGGCGATCCGCGCGTGGAAGACCACCTGCAGCAGCAGGTCCCCCAGCTCCTCCCGGAGGTGGGGCGTGTCGCCGGACTCCACCGCCTCGACGGCTTCGTAGGCCTCCTCGACCAGGTAGGTCAGCAGGCTGCGGTGGGTCTGCTGCCGGTCCCAGGGGCACTCGGTGCGCAACCGGTCCATCACCTCGACCAGGTCGATCAGCCGTGCGCCGGGCAGGTCGTAGGACCCGACCAGCACCTCGACCTCGCTGCCGGTCGAGGCTCCGCCCTCACTGCGACGTACCAGCTCGGCAGCCAGCGGACGGGACGCCGTCTCGAGGTCCTCGCCAGGGTCGGCCAGCCACACGCTGGCGCCGGGGGTGTCGAGCAGGTCGGCCGGCGAGCCGGTGAGCTCCTCGACACGCAGCCCGGCAGCGCAGACCGCCGCTGCGAGGTCGTGGGAGACGTCGGCACTGCAGATGCGGTCGGCCGTGCGCAGCGCCTGCCAGGCGTCGGCGGTGAGCAGCCCCGGAGCGACCCGCGGGCTGGTGAGCAGCAGGACCAGTCGAGTCACGCGCTAGGAGCAGAGCTCGGCTTCGGTGGGGACGCCGCCCTCAGGGATCTGCAAGCTCCGCACGGCGTCGTCGGACACCGGCACCGACAGCGAACCCGTGCCGAGCGCGGCCTGCGGGTCGAGCACCTGCCCGTACCGCTGCTCGATCTCGTAGCCGACCTCGTCGAGGTAGTCGCGGACACGTTGCTGACCGGCGGCGGTCAGGTTACCGCTCCCGCTCTGACCGAACTTGCCGATCAAGATGTTGGTGCGGGCGATCAGCTCGGTCACCGCATCCACGTCATCACGCTCATCGGCCGGGACGCCTTCGAAGATCGGCGGCAGCGAGCTGATCCACGCCTTGGTCTCGGCGGGGGTGACCTCGATGCCCTCCTCCGCCGCGAGCTGCTCGGCAGCGCTGTTGATCACCAGCAGCCCGAGCGCCTGGGTCGCGGCGCTGCGGACCGGGATGCTTGGGCTGGAGGCCGTCTCTCCCTGCGCCTGCTGCGCCTGCGCCTGCTGGGCCACGGTGAGGACCGTGCAGAAGTTGTCGGTGGCCTCGCTGAGCTCCTCGTCGCTGATCGTCTCGCTTCCGACGACAGCGGCCGCGCCAGGACGCAGACCGGAGCAGCCGGCCAGCACGCCGCACAGCAGAACGGCAGACGCGACGCCGGCGCCCACACGACGAAGACTCACAACACACCTCGTTTGTCGACCGAAGAGTCACCGAGGATGCTACGGGACACCACCTCGGCGCGCGGCGCCGGCTCGTGCGGTGCCCGTCGGGCCAGATGGAAGAACCGCCTCGCCGGGAGGGGGTGGCGAGGCGGTTCTCGCGCGCACGAACGACGGTGTCGTCTGTGCGCGGCGGGGTTGCCCGATGACCAGATACTGCCATCGCCCGGCTCGTGTTGTCACAGAAATGGCCCAACTTGTGCGCAGCGAGTCACCGGCGGGCGCCCCCGCACGACCCGTCCCCGGACCGTCTGCTGGATCCGCGCCGAGCCCGAATGGCCGGATAGATGCCCGAGGTCAAAATAACTGCCACGTTGCCCGGTTTGCTCGCTGTGTCGGGCCTCGCGGAGCACACTTGCGTCGGGGGGCTGTTCTTTGTTCCGGATGGCCGAAGCCACCGACTAGACGGCTTCGACGTCCCGCTGCGAGGGGGTACCGATGCACGTTGCCCGATCCGTCCTGGCTGCCATGGCCGCAGGAGCGCTTGCCGTCACCGCTGCCGCACCCGGCAGCGCCGCGCTCACCACCACGGTGGCCGAGTGGCAGCTGAACGAACCGGCCGGTGCTGGTGTGATGGCCGACAGCAGCGGCAACGGCATCGACGGCGTCATCGGCAGTGCGGTCGTGACCGACACGGTCGTCGCCGGCGCCACTGGATACCGCTGGACCTTCGTCCGTCCGAACGAACCGCCGGCCAAGCCCGAGCGTCTGGTGACCATCGACGACCCGCGGATGAACCCGGGCAGCGGGGACTTCGCGATCACGATCCGCTTCCGCACCACCCACTCGTTCGGCAACATGCTCCAGAAGGGCCAGGCCGGCTCGAAGGGCGGCTACTTCAAGTGGCAGATCCCGAAGGGCAAGCTGACCTGCCTGTTCCGGGGCTACGACGCGCAGGGCAACCGGCAGAGCAAGGCCGTCAACTCCGGCGCGGTGCCGCTCAACGACGGCGACTGGCACGTCGTCCGCTGCGCGCGGACGTCGGACCGGCTGACGATGACCATCGACGGCGAGCGGACGCGTCGCGCCTGGGGCCCCACCGGAACCATCGCCAACAAGGTCCCGCTGACCCTTGGAGGCAAGCGAAACTGCGACCAGATCAGGGTCACCTGTGACTACTTCGCTGGTGACATGGACTACGTCCGCATCGAGTCGGACTGAGCACCGGGTCAGGCTGAGCCGGAGCCGGGCAGCACGGCATCGATCACACCACGGCACCAGTCGAGCAGGGCCTCGTCACGCAGCGGCTTGCCACCAACCGGCGCAGTGGCAGGGCGCGGGACGAGGATCGATCCGGACGACTGCTTCACCAGGGTCTTGGGATAGACGCGCTGCAGCCGGAGCTGTGCCGACTCGGCGAGCTGCACCGGCGCGAACCTGATGTGGTTGCCCTGCACCATCACGTCGGTAAGCCCGGCCGCCCGTGCCCGCGCTCGCAACCGCGCCACCTGCAGCAGAGTCGCCACCGGTCTCGGCGGCTCGCCATAGCGGTCGAGCAGCTCGCCGCCGACCTCGGCGACATCGTCGTCGCTGCCGACCTCGGCCAGCCGCTTGTACATCTCCAGCCGCAGCCGCTCGCTGGGGACGTAGTCGTGCGGCAGGTGCGCGTCGACCGGCAGCTCGATTTTGCACTCGGACAGTCCGGCGTCCTGCCCGTCGCCACGGAAGTCCGCGACCGCCTCGCCGACCAGCCGGACGTAGAGGTCGAAGCCCACGTCGGCTATGTGGCCCGACTGCTCGCCGCCGAGCAGGTTGCCGGCGCCCCGGATCTCCAGGTCCTTCATCGCGACCGCCATCCCGGCACCGAGGTCGGAGTGCTGGGCGATCGTCGCCAGCCGGTCGTGTGCGGTCTCGGTCAGCGGCTTGTCCGGCGGGTAGAGGCAGTAGGCGTAGGCGCGCTCCCGGCCACGTCCCACCCGGCCCCGCAGCTGGTGCAGCTGAGAGAGCCCGAGCAGGTCCGCCCGCTCGATCAGCAGCGTGTTGGCGTTGGAGACGTCGAGGCCGGCCTCGACGATCGTGGTGCAGACCAGCACGTCGAACTTCTTCTCCCAGAAGTCGACCATCACCTGCTCGAGCTGGTGCTCCCCCATTTGCCCGTGCGCCACGGTCACCCGAGCCTCGGGCACCAGCTCACGCAACCGGGCGGCGGCCCTCTCGATCGTGTTCACCCGGTTGTGGATGAAGAAGACCTGGCCCTCCCGCAGCAGCTCCCGTCGGACCGCCGCAGTGACCTGCGCGGGGTCGTATGCCCCCACGAAGGTCAGCACCGGGTGGCGCTCTTCCGGCGGCGTGGTGATCGTGGACATCTCCCGGATGCCGGTGATCGCCATCTCCAGCGTGCGGGGGATCGGCGTCGCCGACATGCTCAGCACGTCGACCGCCGTACGCAGCTGCTTCATCTGCTCCTTGTGCTCGACGCCGAAGCGCTGCTCCTCGTCGACCACGATCAGGCCGAGATTCTTCAGCTTGATCTCGGGGCTGAGCAGCCGGTGGGTGCCGACCACGACATCGATCGTGCCGTCGCGCAGGCCCTCGAGCACAGCCTTGGCCTCGGTGTCGGTCTGGAAGCGCGACAGCGCCCGCACGTTGATGGGGAAGCCGGCGAACCGCTCGGCAAAGGTCGAGAAGTGCTGCGAGACGAGCAGCGTTGTCGGGACCAGCACCACGACCTGTTTGCCGTCCTGCACGGCCTTGAACGCCGCGCGGACCGCGATCTCGGTCTTGCCGTAGCCGACGTCGCCGCAGACCAGCCGGTCCATCGGCACCGACTGCTCCATGTCGTGCTTGACCTCGTCCACCGTGCTGAGCTGATCGGGCGTCTCCACGAACGGGAAGGCGTCCTCGAGCTCGCGCTGCCACGGGGTGTCGGGACCGAACGCGTGACCCTGCGTGGCCTGGCGCGCCGCATAGAGCTTGATCAGCTCGGCCGCGATCTGCTTTACCGCCTTGCGGGCGCGGCCCTTGCGCTTGGCCCAGTCGGAGCCGCCGAGCCGGTCCAGACTCGGCTGCTCTCCGCCGACGTACCGGGTGACCTGGTCGAGCTGGTCGGTGGGTACGAAGAGTTTGTCCGGCTGACTGTGTCCTCTGGGCTTCGAGGAGGCGTACTCGAGCACGAGGTACTCGCGGGTCGCCCCGGCGACCGTGCGCTGCACCATCTCGACGTAGCGGCCGACGCCGTGCTGCTCGTGCACGACGAAGTCGCCGGCACGGAGCTCGAGCGGGTCGATCTGCTTCCTGCGCCGCGCGGGCATCCGGCGCAGGTCCTTGGTGGACGAGCGTTGCCCGGCGATGTCGTCGCCGGTGAGGACGGCCAGGCCGACGCTGGCCGCCACGAAGCCATGGTCGAGGGTTCCGCAGGTGACGTGTACGACGTCGGGGGCCGGCGGCTGGTCGAGGTCCTCGTCGAAGCGGGCGGCGATGTCGTGCTCGGCCAGCAGCTCGACCATCCGCCGACCGGGGCCGTGGCCTTCGGTGACGAGCGCGACCCGGTGGCCGGACCGCAGCCAGGCGCGGATATCGGCGACCGCCTCCTCGGTGTCACCGCGGTAGGTGCCCACCGCACGCGCGTCCACGTTGCGCGACTCGACGCTGCCCACCTGCACGTCGACCTCGGCCCTGACCACGGCACCGGTGACGTCGCGCAGCTCGGGGCTGGTGGCGTCGGGGTCGAGACCGAACGGCGACACGCTCCACCAGCTGTGGCCGACGCCCAGCGTGTGCTCGCGCACGTCGGAGATGCTGCGGTACGCAGAGCTCCCGAGGTCGACGGGCGCCGTACCGCCGCCGGCCGCCGCCGCCCAGGACGCGTGCAGGAACTCCTGGCTGGTGGCGACGAGGTCGTGCGCGCGGGCCCGCACCCGCTCGGGATCGCAGACGACGATCCCGGCCCTGTCCGGCAGCAGGTCGACGAGCAGCTCCATCTCGTCGACCAGGACGGGCGCAAGCGCTTCCATGCCCTCGACGGCGTGGCCCTCGGCCATCTTGTCGAGCATCTCGGCGAGCTCGGGCTGCGCCTCGGCCAGTGCGTGGGCCCGCTGCCGGACCTCGTCGGTGAGCAGCAGCTCACGGCACGGCGGCGCCCACAGCCCCGCCGGCGCGTCCTCCAGCGAACGCTGGTCGGCGACCGAGAAGCTGCGGACCTCCTCGACCTCGTCGCCGAAGAAGTCGACCCGCAGCGGGTGCTCCTCCGTCGGCGGGAAGACGTCGATGATGCCGCCGCGTACGGCGAACTCGCCGCGGCGCTCGACCAGGTCGACCCGGTGGTAGGCGGCCTCGGCGAGCCTGCGGACGACGTCCTCGAGGTCCACCTCGTCACCCACCTGCAACGACACCGGCTCGAGGTCGGCCAGTCCCTTGACCTGCGGCTGGAGCACGGACCGCACCGGCGCCACGACGACCTTGATCGGCCCTTCGGGCATGCCGGCCTCGTCCGGGTGCACCAGCCGCCTCAGGACGGCGAGGCGGCGGCCGACGGTGTCCGAGCGCGGAGAGAGCCGCTCATGCGGCAGCGTCTCCCACGCCGGGTAGAGCGCGACCTGCTCGGGCGGCAGCAGGCAGTGCAGTGACTCGACGAGGTCCTCGGCCTCCCGCCCGGTGGCGGTGACGGCGAGCACGGCCTTGCCGGCGCTGCCGACCAGGCCGGCGACCACGAAGGGGCGCAGGGCCGTCGGCGCGGTCAGGTCCAGAGCAGCGAGCGTGTCGTCGCGGGCGGCGTCGATCGCACCGGAGAGCACGGGATCGTCGAGAAGCAGCGGCGTGAGTCCGCGCAGGGTCATGGTCATCCCTCGAAGTCACCGGCTGGGTCACAGCACGGCAACCCCCGATCCGATGGAGTGGGGGTGGTCAATGCTGGGCTCAGGCTACGCGAGTGCACCAATACGGGCTTCTGCCCGGCGGCGTTTCGCCGACAAACGCGGACGTCTGTGCGTCACGCCCCTACCATTCGAGGAATGGCCGCCGCCGCTCGGAGCAGATCGTGTCGCTGACGCGGCGGCAGTTCATCAACCTCGGGGCCGCGGCAGCCTCGGGCATCGGACTGTTGTCCGCCAGCCGATGCGCGGTCGGAAGCACCGATGAGCAACCTAGCGACCGAGATGCCGATCTGCCCGGCGAGCCGCACAACCCCCGTTTCGCCGGGGATCCCGGGAGTGGACGTCTGTACTACGGTGCGTCGCTGCCGGCGAGCAGGAGCCTTCCCGAGTGGGAGTCCAGGCTCGGCACGACGTTGTCCGTGCACCGTTCGTACTTCCGCGCTGAGGAGGTCGGCGAGCTGCTGTGGCAGGTCGGCAGCGACCTGCACAACCGGCGACTGCCACACGTCTCCATCAAGCCGCCGCAGACGTGGAAGGACGTGGCCTCCGGGCGGCAGGACGGGTGGTTGCACACGTTGCTGGCCGGGCTGGCAGCGCGGACCCAGCCGGGAGGCCATCCGGGGAGCCAGCCCGTTCTCCTCACCGTCCATCACGAGCCGGAGAACGACGCGGGCGCCGACGGTATGCGCGCGCCCGACTTCGTGGCCATGCAAGAGCACCTCATCGACCAGGCCGAGTCGGTCGCGCCGAGCGTCACGGTCGTGCCGGTCTTGGGATACTGGAGCTTCGAGCCGAGGAACGTCCACGGTGACCCGGCCGACTGGGTCGTCGACGCTGCAGCCGTGTTCGGGCTCGATCTGTACAACCCGTGGTCACCCACCAACGGCAAGACCTGGGCGCCGTTCGGGGCGAGCCGGGAGGAGTGCCGGGTGGATGCGCGCGGCCTTCGAGCAGGCTCGCGCGCACAACGTGGTGTCGATGTCGTACTTCAACTCCCACCAGAACTCGCCCGACGGCAGCTGGAAGCTCGACGCCGGGGTGGAAGCAGTGTTCACCGAACGGCTGCACCACCGCGCCGTAGTCCACCCCGGCGAGGCACCTGGCTGAGTGCGAGGCGCCCCGCCGGCGCGGGTGCTGGTGCATACCGGTCAGGAGACCATGACGCGGTCGGACAGCCAGCGGCGGAACGTGCGCAGCTTCCGGGGCGACTCGTCGAGCGGCCAGTAGACCTTGGCCCGCGAGTTGTGGGTGGAGTTGAAGTACGACACCACGCCGATCCGGTTGGGGTGACGTCGAGCCCAGTTCAGCGACTCGTTGATCCACCGGACAGCGGACTTGGCGGCGTACCTCTTGCTGGTGGCGGCCGACTCGCCGACGCCCACCATCTTGTGCGGGAAGCCGCGACGTGCCATCCACCTGAGGACTCGCGGCAGCCGCTGGGCGAACGTCTCGCCGCTGTTGTTCTCGTAGAGGTCGACCCCCAGGAACGGGGCCCGCTTCAACACGCCCCGGGTGACCCAGTTGGCGGGGTTCTGCCTCTTGTTGCGCTGGTTGAACAGCCACTCGCCCAGGATCGGAGGGTCTGCCACGTTGCGCAGCGCACCGCGGGCCTTCAGGACGTCGTGGAACCGGTTGTAGGCGCGTGCCCATAGGCGGCCCTGCGCCTCGGTGCCGTCGTTGGACGGCTCGTGGTGGAAGGTGATCAGGACGGGCTTGTCATCGTGCGCCTTGAGCGTCCGCGCCAGTGCGCGAATGGCCCCATCGCGCCGGCCGGACGCCACCGCACGCCAGCCGGACGGACCGCCGTTGGGTCCCTTCACCGAGATCCACGGCAGACGACCGTGCGCCTGGTCCTCGCGGATGTCCTTGGCGACACCGCGCCAGTTGCCCCAGCTGCGGAACTGCCGGTGCACGCCGTACTCCTGGCGCAGCTGCTGCTCCCTGGTCTGGCAGACCGAGCCGCAGGACATGCCGAGCACCACCTTGCCCGGCCGATGCCCGGGCCAGCGC
>DASSKO010000078.1:0-14205 GCA_035690425.1 Nocardioidaceae bacterium | reverse complement strand
CCGCGCCGGATCCTCTCCCGGCGCGGGACCCCGGCAGCGGGGTCGGGCGGCAGACCCCGGCCCCGCTGCCCCCACAGACGCGCGAGCCGGGACGCACACGTCCCGATGAGCGCACGGGGCCGGGAGCGTGTCCCGGCCCCGACCCAGACAACAGAACCGAGAGAAGCCGGAAGCCCGGCCCAAGGACATGGGAGGACCGGGCTTCACAACCTTAGGAGGAAATCATGCCACAGCCCATCCAGGCACACGCCCACGCCGCCCGCTACCGGCTGCCCGACGAGCAAGGCCCCCCCGCCACCTTCACCGGCGAGGACACACGCCACGGTCTGCAGTACCTCTTGGAGGTCTGGCCGGACGGCACCCGCACCATCGCCACCCGACAGTGGTCATGGTCCACCTGGTCCGCACCCGTCACGCTGCACGCGGTCAGCAAGGCGGCGTCATGAGTACCCGCGTCGTCGTCACCACCCAAGCCGAGCTCGACTCCGCGCTATCCGCACACGTCGACTGGATCGAGATTCGCTCCAAGTATGGGGTGTGGCTAAAGGTCAGGGCCACCGGCAGCAGCACGGTCACGGCCTACGGCAGCAGCACGGTCACTGCCTACGGCAGCAGCACGGTCACTGCCACCGGCAGCAGCACGGTCAGGGCCTACGGCAGCAGCACGGTCACGGCTGGATCGACAGTCGCAGTACATCTGCACTCCAAGGCGGCACGGGTCGCGGGTGGTGTCGTCATCGGCGTGATCGACACGGGCTCCGACCCGGAATCGTGGTGCGACTACCACGGCGTCAAGGTCACCAAGGCCGGTATTGCGACCCTCTACAAGGCCGTGGACGACAACTGGACCACGCCGCGCGGCACCGACTACAGCCCCGGCACCAAGCCCTCCGCGCTCGACTGGACCGACACCGCCGCATGTGGCGGTGGCCTGCACTTCGGCCCGACACCGATCCACGCGCGCACCTACCATCCCGAGGCGACACGGTACGTCGCGGTCGGCGTCAAGGTCGCCGAGATGCGCGTCATCCCCGGTGGCGCGCCCAAGTGCAAGGTGCCGCGTGTGGTGCGGGCGTGCCGCGAGGTCGATATCGACGGGGAGCCAATCAAGGCTGAGGCCGCGTCGTGAGCGCGCTGGCGTGGTTCGCAGTCGCCGGTTGGTGGGCCGCGCTGTGCATGACGTTCCTGTGGTTCGTCCTCGGTGCTGCCAACGACGCCCACCGCAAGCAGCGCGACGGGTACCGGCTGATGCACCAGCAAGCGTGTCAGGAACTCCGGGTCGCGCAGTCGCGGTTCGTGGCGCTGCAAACGTTGCTCGCGGTCAACGGGGTCACGGTCACCTACACCGGCGAGGAGCTGGATGACCTTGCCGCGATCGAGGACTACGCGAATCGGGGCCAGTCGTGATCGCCGCCATGGTCGTCCTCGCCGCGATCCTCGGAGGCCTGATCGGCGCGTACATCGTCGCGTCCGCCTGTGAACACTGGCGAGAGGACGCCGAGCAGACCGAGGTTTTCCGCGAGCGGCTGGCCGTCGTGGAGGCCGAGAACGCCACCATGCGCCACCACTGCCGGATGGCCGGGGTGCCGTGGGACGACGGGAGGCCGACCCGATGAGCGACAGCCCGATCTACGACGCCGTACGCGCCGAGTACCGCGCGCTCCTGATCGACTCCCTCGTGGCCGACTTCGCTCAGCAGCTCGAGGGCGTGGACTCGCTGGCCGGGACGGGGTGGAGCGCATGAGCCACCGAAACCCGATGCCCCACGACGAACACCTGACCGCCGCCGACTTCTGCCCGTACTGCAAGGAGGAATGGCCGTGGTGCAAGTGCTGACCGGACTCAAGTTCTAC
The DNA here is from genome assembly GCA_035690425.1 of Nocardioidaceae bacterium. Lineage (GTDB taxonomy): Bacteria > Actinomycetota > Actinomycetes > Propionibacteriales > Nocardioidaceae > DASSKO01. The sequence goes on along the minus strand of DASSKO010000078.1, from coordinate 12,352 downwards.
CCCAAGTCCCACCGCTACAAACTCGACGGCACGTGGGTGCCCGGCGTGACCACCCTGCTGGGCAAGGGAATCGCCAAGCCGTTCCTGATCGACTGGGCAGCCCGCGAGGTCGCCCGGTTCGCCGCCGACAACCTCGAGGTGCTCAACTCCCTCGACGACGCCGACGCGCGATACGACCTGCTCAGGTCTGCGCACAACCGCCACCGCGACAAGGCTGCCGTTCGCGGCACCGACGTGCACGCACTCGCCGAGCGGCTGGTCAACGGCGAGGAGGTCGACGTGCCCGAGCATCTTGTGGGCTACGTCGAGGGCTTCGCCCGGTTCCTCGACCAGTGGCAACCGACCAAGATCATCACGGAGCGGCCGTGCGCGTCCCGTGAACATTGGTTCGCCGGCACCGGAGACGCGGCGCTGACACTGCCCAGCGGCGAGCGCCTCCTGGTCGACTACAAGACAGGCAAGCGCGTTTACGGCGAGGTCGCGCTCCAGCTCGCGGCCTACCGCAACGCTGAGTTCTACGTAGACGAGAACGGCCAGGAGCAGCCAATGCCCGAGGTCGACGGACTCGCCGGAATCCACATCACACCGACCGGCACCGACCTCTACCGGGTCGCTGATCCCGACCTCGCGTGGCGGCAGTTCCGGCACGTCGCGTGGGTCGCATCCCAGACAGACGCAATTAGAAACCACATCACCGAACCGGAGACAGTCGCATGACCGTTGCAACCATCGAGCCAAGCACCGGACTCGCCACCATCGAACCCGGCCAGAACCTCATCACGTGGGCACGCGCCCTCGGCTCCGCTCACCAGATCGCCACCGCGCTGTGCACGACCTCGTTCGTGCCGCGTCACTTCATGGGCAAGCCCGAGGAAGCGGCAGCCGCACTCATGCTCGGCGACGAGCTCGGCCTCGCGCCCGTCTCGGCGCTCCGGTCCATCTTCGTCATCGGCGGCACGCCCGGCATGTACGCGAAGACGATGGTGGCCCTGGTGCAGTCACGCGGACACGAGGTCTGGACCGAGGCCGAGTCGACAACGAAGGTGACCGTCTGTGGTCGTCGCGCCGGAACCGACCACGTGGAGAAGTCCGAGTGGACGATCGACCGGGCACGCCGCGCGGGCTACACGAACAACAAGAAATATGAGACCGCGCCGGAGGACATGCTCTACGCGCGCGCTGCGGCCACCGTGTGTCGTCGCATCGCCGCCGACGTGCTCACCGGCATCCCGTACGCCGTGGAGGAGCTGGAGCTTGAGGAGACGAACAAACCCAAGCGAACGGTGACTCGCAAGGTCAAGCCGACACCGCCTGAGCCCGCCATCGAGGCGACGAGCCAGCCCGCGACCGACGAGCCCGCGCCGACGCCGGAGGAACCTCCGCTTGAGACCGGCGAGGCGATCACCAAGGCCCAGCTGACCAAACTGCACACGGTGTTGAGCAACCTCGGGATGGGCGACGCCGACCACCGTGACGAGGCGCTGGCGTTCTACGAGTCGGTGATCGGTCATCCGGTGGAGTCGTCCAAGCACCTGACGAAGGCTGAGGCGGGCGACATCATCGACGCGCTCGAGGACCGCGAGGCCCGCCCGTTCGAGGAGCCGGTGGACGCCGAGGTGGTCGAGTCATGAACACGACCTTCAACGACCCGCTTTCCTCCGACTGCTCCTGCGAGGACGCGGACCTGCCGCGCCTGTGGGACCTGACGAGCGCGGGGCTGGACTGCCGGTCGGCGTGCGAGCGGCTGTGGGGATCGCCGCTGGCGGACCTGCGGGCGTGGGCGGTGGAGCGGACACGGGCGCGGTTCCCCTGGTACAGCGAGGCGGGCCGGGTGCGGGACGTGTCGGGGCTAGTGATGCTGCTCTGCGCGGTGCTGTTCGTGGCGGTCGCGGTGTGGTGGGGGTGGCTGTGAACGCGGCCGAGGAACTGACCGCCGCCGCGTCCCGGCTGCGGGCGCTGGCGGAGGCCGCGACGCCGGGGCCATGGCGCACCGAGTGTGTCGGGTCTGAGGGCTGGCACGTCTTCGGCCCTTGCGGGCTGGACGAGCGGCACCCGCCACGCCGCCCGCGCGTCTCGGCGGTGACGTGGGGATCGTTCGAGTCCGACAAGGCCGACGCCGCATACATCGCCGCCATGTCGCCACCCGTCGCGCTGGCGGTCGCGGAACTACTCGACGCCGCTGCTCAGGCGCACGAATACGCGGTCACCGTCGGTGGCCGAGGACTTGCAGACGACGACGCCGCCCTCGCGGTCGCGCGGGCCATCAACCACACGGAGGCGTCATGAGGTTCCTCGTCGCCCTGACCAACGCGGCCGCGCGCATCGGCTCGTGGCTGCTCGACCGGGCCGACCGTCAGGTCTGCCGACTGTCCAACGACCTGTCCGAGGAGGACGAGCGATGAAGATCTACCTTGCGGCCCGCTACAGCCGCCACGACGAGATGCAGGGCGTGCGCGCCGTGCTCGAAGCACTGGGGCACACAGTCACTTCCCGCTGGATCGACCAGCACGGCGGCGAGCAACTGGAGTCCGCCACCGCCGAGGTTCTGAACATCGACCCCGAATCCGTCGCGCACTTCGGCGAGGACGACATTGAAGATCTCGATGAGGCCGAGGCGGTCATCTCGTTCACGTCGCCCGACGGTGGCGGCAAGGGTGGGCGACACATCGAGTTCGGCATGGCGCTGGCATGGGGCAAGCGTCTGGTGATCGTCGGCCCGAGGGAGAACATCTTCCACACGCTGCCTGAGGTCGACGTGTATCCCGACTGGCCCACGTTCGTCCGGTCGGACCGATTGACCGCGTGGACCCAGATCATGGCGGGTGCCCGATGACCGCCCACGACGGGGCACGCGGCGACGCGAGGAAGCGCCACGACGCGCACCCGGACCCGGCCATCGCCGCGCTGATCCGCAAGCACGAGGCAGCGGCGTGGGACGCGGGCTACACCCACTGCTTCGACTGCGACCCGGACGGCGGCGCCGTCTCACTCGCAGACAACCCCTACCGAGAGGACGAGTCGTGAGCAGGCTCACCGAGCAGGATGGCGAGGACCTCGGCGACTTCGCCCGCGACCTACACGGCACCGTGGCGCGACTGATCCGCGACCGCGAGGTGGCGGCAGCGCGGCGGGTGCTGGACGCGGTGCGCGAAGTGCACGACGCATGGCCGGTACTTGTCGAGCACCCACCGGAGTTCGAGGGCGGCATCGTGGGCGACCCGGAGTCCGTCACTCTCCGCATGTCTCAGCGGCTCGCGTGGGTAACCCAGCAGGAGTATCGGAAACGGTTCGGTATCGAGCCGCCGACCGCTCCTGCCCTCGCGGCCGCCCGCGCGGTCGTCGCTGCCATCGAGGCAGGTGAGGACTAGTGAGCAGGCTCACCGACGCCGAGGTTCTGCAACTCCAGATGGCCGCACTTGATTACGTGCAGGCTAATGCCACTGCCGAGTTAGTTGCCGTCGTAGACCACATCGTGGCGGACCGCATCCTCACCGTCGAGGCCCGTCACGACGCCCTGGTCGCCGCCGTGGAGGCGCTGGCGGACCGCTGGGAGACTGACGAGCCGGTCACACCCGCGCAAGCGTTGACCGCGCGCGCCCTCAACTTCTGCGCTCACCAACTCCGCGCCATCCTCGCCGAGCACGGGAGGCAGGCATGAGCGACACCGTTGACCAACTCGCCCGGGCCATCGGCTGCCCCTACTGCGGTGCCCAGCCGGGCCAACGATGCCGCGCCAGCGGCGGCCACGGCGCCACCTACTCGCACAGCGCCCGAGCGGAGCCGATCCGCATCGCCTGGATCGACGGATTCCACGAAGGCCAGGTCGACATCATCGGCGCCATCGACTCGGGCTTCACCGCCTATGTCGACGCCCGTCGGCGCGAGATGCGGAGGGCCGACCAGTGAGCCCCGTCGAGCGGATCGTCGCCCGCGTGATGGCCGAGCACGATTACGTTCCACTCGACGCCTTCTGCTGGCAGTGCGCCTGCGGATGGACCTTCGGCGATGAGTACGAACCCGACGCCCATCGTGCCCACGTCGCCGAAAAGGTCACCGCCGCGATCCGCGCCGACGAGGGACTGGTCGAGACGGTGGCGGAGGAGGTGTGGGCCGAGTCGGCATCGCCGGGTGCCGCGCCGACCGACGCTCACCGCGACGCCCGTGCCGCGCTCGACGCGATCACCGGGAGCGACCATGCGTGACGCCTGCGCCGCCGTGACCACGTGGCCCGAAGTCCCACCCAACGGCATCCGGCTCGCGTGCTCCCTGCCCGCAGGCCACGCCGGGGACCACGCCTGCGCCCAGATCGAGTACCTGGAGGATGACCATGCCTGAGCGAATCCAGCGCAAGCGCACCAAGGGCTGGCGGATGCCCGAAGGCGCGGTGTACGTCGGACGGCCCACGATCTTCGGCAACCCGTTCCGGGCGTACAAGTGCGACTGCTGCGGCTACTGGGACGTCCGCGACGACAACGACGTGACCTACCTCGTGAACCATGCCTACGTCCGCCGACCAGACGTCCGCGCCAACCGCGCGACGTGGACCACCCGGACGCAGGCGAACCGCGAGGCCGTCCGGCTCTACAACGACGAGATGACCTATTGGCTCGGGGGCCGGATGAAGTGGGACCAGCGATTGCGCGCGGCGGTCCGAACCCTCGCGGGACGCGACCTCGCCTGCTGGTGCCCACTCGATTCTCCGTGTCACGGAGACGTGCTGCTGGAAATCGCGAACGGAGATCACCGATGAGCATCTTCGAGGCTCGCTACCCCGGCCACTGCGGCGTCTGCGACGAGCCGATCCGCCCCGGCACCCTCGCGACCTACGAGGACGACGAGATAGCCCACGCCATCTGCCCCGAGCCCGTAGCGCTGCCCGACCCGTGCCCGCGCTGCTTCCAGATCCCCGCAAGCAACGGAAGGTGCGGCTGCGATGACTGAACACTGCCGACACTGCCATGAGCCGATCCAGCGCATTACCTACGCGCTCGGTGCTCAGTGGATGCATATCCAGGCCGGCGCGTCGTTCCCGACCGAGCACAAGGGCACCGCGTGGCGCTACTGCAAGCGCACCGTTGCCGCACCCGAGGAGGCCACCAATGAGCGCTGACTTCGCACACGCCCTCGATGACGGCACCGGCGACTACGCCACCGCCGCAGACCGGGACCGCCTCAACGCCGCCACCGCCTACGCCGCACGCCGCTACGCCGCCCGCACCTACTCGCTGCCCTGGGCCGACCTCTCCCCCGACACGAGGCGCGTGTGCGTCGAGCAGGTCGCGTGGGCGGTCCAGATCGGCTGGGAATTCTCGCGGGGTGGGCGGCCGTGAGTGCAACCTCGATCGGCCTGCCCTGGACCACGCCGCTCACCCAGAACCAGCTCCGACGCATGCACCACCACCTCGAGGCCGCCACCAAGCGCCGCATGTCCGACGAGGCCCGCTGGACGATCCGCGCCGAACACCCAGAGCCCTTCGACCCGCCCGTGACCGTCACCCTGCACTACCGGCCCGCCACACGCCGCGTCTGCGACTCGGACGGCATCGCACCCACCCTCAAGATCGCACTCGACGCCCTCGTGCGCGAAGGGCTGCTGCCTGGCGACGACTGGCGCTACGTCACCGCCACCACCCAGCGAATCCACCCGCCGCTGCCCGGCATGCCCGCCGGCATGTGGCTCACCATCAGAGAGGACCGCCCATGAGCGACGGACAGACCCTCAACGTCGGCGCCGTGCCGCCCACGCCACGCGAGGACACCGAGGCCGCGAGACGCGCCATCGCGCGGCTTGCCGCCGACAGCGACGACGCCGCATGGCTGCTCGAGGCGCTCGGGCTGGGGGAGATGTGAGCCCCGACGACCCCCGCCACGGCACTAACGCCGGATACCTGGCCCACTGGCACGACCATGAGCCCGTCTGTGACGCCTGTGATGTGGCCCGCTTCCGGTTCCGCAAGCGCGTCCACCTCGAACGTCTCTCGGGCGTGCAGATGCTCTACACCGCCGAGGAGGTGCGCACCCTGCTGCGCCCGTGGCTGGCGATGGGCATCACGCCCACGGCGATCGCCACCGCAGCGGGCATGGACACCCAGCGCGGTGGCCGCATCGCCTCGGTTCTGCGCGAGAACGGCATCGTCCGGCGCGGCACCTTCCAGCGACTCGCCGCGATCACCGAGGACGACTTCGCCGACGGCGCGCCCATCCTCGCCGCACTCACCCAGCAGCGGATCTTCTCCCTCATGGCGGCCGGACACCGGCTCAACGCGATGCCGATCAACAACAACGGCCATTGGCGCACCCGCGAGCGGCTGAACATCGGCACCGCCCGCGCCATCCGCGACTACTACCGCGCACATGAGGCGAAGGTCGGCCCCGACCGGCACACCATGACCCGCGCACGCAACGCCGGACACCTCCCGCCGCTCGCATGGGACGACCCCGGCACGCTCGCGTGGCCCAACCCCGACAAGCGCACCCACGCACGACGCCGACCGCCCACGGTCGTGCTCGACGAGGCCGTGGTCGCGCGCATCCTCGCCGGGGAGAGCATCCGCGCCACCAAGGCCGAGCGCGACGAGGCGATGCGCCGCTGGCGTGCTGCTGGCGGGTCTGAGGCCGAACTGTGCAGACGGATGGGTTGGCGCGCTGGCCGATACGGAAGGACAGCCGCATGAGCATCCAGTCCACCGGCTCAGGTTTCGTCGCCGCCTGCGACTGCGGATGGCGCACCACATCCCAGACACGGCGCGTGGTCGAGCAGCGGCTACGCGAGCACGAGGAGGAGTGCGAGAAGTGAAGCCCTACATGGAGTTCCTCGCGGCCAAGGTCGACTTCGAGAGCGCGGTCGGCTTCGACATCGACCCCGCCGACGTGCATGAGGTCCTGCTCCCCCACCAGCGCGACATCGTGCTCTGGGCGCTCCACGGCGGCCGGCGCGCACTGTTCGAGGCGTTCGGGTTGGGCAAGACGCTTCAGCAGCTGGAGATCATGCGCCAGATCACCCACAAGCTCGGCGGCTCCGCGCACTGCCTGATCGTGTGCCCGCTCGGGGTCCGTCAGGAGTTCAAGCACGACGCCCGGATGCTCGGCATCGACGTGACCTTCGTACGCCGTACCGAGGGGGTCACTGGACCCGGGATCTATCTGACCAACTACGAGTCGTTGCGCGATGGCCGGCTCGACCCCGGCTTGTGGGACGCAGTGTCGCTGGACGAGGCGTCGGTGCTGCGCTCCTACGGCTCGAAGACCTTTCAGACGTTCCTGACCCTGTTCGCCGACACTCGATATCGGTTCGTCGCCACCGCCACACCGAGCCCGAACCGCTACAAAGAGCTGATCCACTACGCCGGATTCCTCGGGATCATGGACACTGGATCGGCGCTTACCCGCTGGTTCCAACGCGACTCCACCAAGGCCAACAACCTCACGCTCTACCCGCACAAGGAACGCGAGTTCTGGCTTTGGCTGTCCACGTGGGCGATCTTCCTGCAGGCTCCCTCCGACCTGGGCTATCCCGACGACGGCTATGTGATGCCGCCGCTGGACGTGCGCTGGCACGAGCTGGACAACCCCAACGGCGAGGTCCAGTACGACCGGGACGGACAGGCGCGGCTGATCCGCTCCACCAGTCTCGGAGTGACGGCCGCGAGCCGGGAGAAGCGGGACACCATGGCCGCACGCGTCGCCAAGGCCGTCGAGCTGATCCGCTCCGATCCCGACGCACACTTCATCGTCTGGCACGACCTGGAAGACGAGCGCCGCGCGCTCAAGGCCGCGATACCCGAGGCCGTCGAGGTCTACGGCAGCCTCGACCTGGACGAGCGCGAGCAACGGATCATCGACTTCTCGCAAGGTAAAGAGAAGGTCCTGCTGACCAAGCCGATCCTTTCCGGCTCCGGCTGCAACTTCCAGCGCCACTGCCACCGCGCCATCTACGTCGGCGTCGGGTTCAAGTTCAACGACTTCTACCAGTCGCTGCACCGGCTGCACCGCTACCTGCAGACCGAACAGGTGCGCATCGACATCATCCACACCGAGGCTGAGCGCGAGGTCGTCAAGGCACTGCGCGACAAGTGGGCCCGTCACGAGGAGCTGACCGAGACCATGACCCAGATCATCCGTGAGCACGGGCTGGCCCGCACCGACGTAGCTGACGCGCTACGACGTGCCATGGGTACGGAACGAGTGGAGGCCTCCGGTGACGGTTGGACGCTCGCGCACAACGATTGTGTGCCCGAGGTCGAGACGATGGGCACCGGATCGGTGGACATGATCTGCACGTCCATTCCGTTCGCCAACCACTATGAGTACAGCCCCAACTACGCCGACTTCGGGCACACCGACGACAACGCGCACTTCTGGGCGCAGATGGACTACCTGACCCCGCAGCTGCACCGCGTGCTCGCACCGGGGCGGATCTACGCCTGCCACGTCAAGGACCGGATCAACTTCGGTGCCGTCACCGGCGCCGGCATCCCGACCGTCTCCCCATTCCATGCCGAGGCGCTGTTTCATGGCGTCAAGCACGGCTTCGACTACCTGGGCATGATCACCGTCGTTACCGACGTGGTGCGCGAGAACAACCAGACCTATCGGCTGGGCTGGTCCGAGCAATGCAAGGACGCCACCAAGATGGGCGTCGGCTCACCGGAGTACATCCTGCTGTTCCACAAACCCCAGAGCGACCGCACCAAGGGCTACGCGGACACGCCGGTCACCAAGGACAAGGCCACCTACACCCGCGCTCGCTGGCAAGTTGACGCGCACGCGTTCTGGCGATCTTCCGGCGACCGGCTGCTGAGCCCCGAGGAACTCGAACGGCTGCCCGTCGACGTGCGCTCGCGGCTGTTCACCGAGCAGACGTTGCGGCAGGTCTACGACCACGAGACACACGTGCGCATCGGGGAGACGCTCGACGGCCGCGGCGCACTCCCCGCCACGTTCATGAGCCTCGCGCCCGGGTCACACTCCGAATGGGTCTGGCACGACGTGAACCGGATGCGCACGCTGAATGGCGAGCAGCGGCAGCGCAACCTGCAGATGCACCTGTGCCCGCTGCAGTTCGACATCGTGGAGCGACTGATCCGGCGCTTCACCAACGAGGGCGAGACCGTGTTCGATCCGTTCGCCGGACTCGGGACGGTGCCGATGCTGGCGCTGCGAATGGGTCGTCGCGGTCGTGGTGTCGAGCTGAGCAGCGATTACTGGCGCGACTCGGTGTCCTACCTCAAAGCCGAGGAGATCAACGCGAGCATGCCCAGCCTGTTCGACCTCGAAGAGACACCGGCATGACCCGCTCCGACTGGTGCGCACACGGCCACCACGACGCCTGCCGGGTCACGCCCACCGCAGACGGACGCGCGGTCCGGTGCGGCTGCGGGTGCCACGACGACAACGAGGAGGAGGACTGAATGCCGGTCAACCAGGTCAGGCGGAACGGGTCCTACGCGCCGCTATCGGCGCACTACTACAAAGACGACGCCATCGCCGAGGCCGGACCCATGGCCGAGTTGTTGTACGTCCGAGGGCTCGCGTTCTGCGCCGACGTGCTCAGCGACGGCTTCATCTCCGACACGCAACTGACCCGCTTCGTCGGCGTCGGCATCTCCAACCCGCGCAAGCACGCCGAACGCCTCGTGCTCGTCGGCCTGTGGGAGAAGTCGCAGCCGGATCTGCTCGGTGCCGAGGGCATCGGCTACGTCGTCAAGGCGTGGGCGAAATGGAACCTCACCAAGTCGCAGATCCAAGAGAAGCAACGACGCGATGCCGACCGGAAGGCGGAAGGAAAGAAGTGAGCACTCCAAACGGAATCCAAACGGAATCCACGCGGACTCCAAAAGCCTCGCGCGCGGGCGCGCTCCATATCTACGCTACTCCACTCCACTCCACGTGTAGGTCACCCATCCATGCGTCTCTAGGTTCCGGCGCGAGACGCCGCGAATGGATGGCGGCTGACGCCGCGATTGGCGGTGGCCGGTGATGAGCGAACAGGCGCTGTTCCCGATCCGAGATGCCGGCGGCGTCGATCTTCGCCACCCGGACGCCGGCCGACTCGGCTACGACCCGGCCGACACGCTCCGCACCGCATGGCTCTCCGACGAGTCTCCGGAGCCGCTGTACCGCTGGACGCTGCACCGTCGGACCGGCAGCGGTGAAGTCCTCACGTTCATCATGCTCAATCCGTCGACGGCCGACGCACTGGCCGACGACCCGACGATCACGAAGTGCCTCGGATTCGCTGCCCGGCTGGGGTTCAGCGGCATTCAGGTCGTGAACCTCTACCCATGGCGAGCAACCAAGCCTGCCGACCTGTGGAGCGCGCGGCGCGCCGGAGCCGATATCACCGGCGGGCGGAAGGGCAACGGCATCCTCGAGGATGCGCTACGAGACGCCGCACGCGACGACCGGCTGATGCTGGCCGCGTGGGGCGCAAACGCTGCGAAGGACCCCGCCCGCGTGAAATGGCTCTGCTCGCTGCCCGGCGCAGGCCGGTTGCACGCCCTGTCGATCACGAGGGACGGGCACCCCGGGCACCCGTTGATGCTGCCGTACTCGTGCATCCCGATCCGATGGGAGCCGCGCTGATGCCCACCACCACCCGAGACGCCCAAGCGCTCACCTACCTCGCCAAGCGACTCCGCGAAGAGACCCACGGCGCCTGCCGCTGGGACGACGCCGGAATCTGGGCGACCGTCAGCAAGCTCGAAGGCCGCCAGCTCGCCGACACGATCGAGCGCGTCTGTCGCCACGCCGCCGACCCCGAGGCCAAGACGCCCGGAGCGATCAACAGGCCGTTCGTGCCCGAGGCCCGTCGCCAGCCCGTCCAGCCACCCAAGCGCGGCCAGGACTGCCCGCACCACCCCGGCCAGTGGGCCGAGAACTGCGGCGGCTGCGCGGCCGACCGGCAAGGGCAGGGCGGCTACGACGACGAGCCGACCGCCTCGCCGCCGAGGACGTGGGAGACCGCCAGCGACGACATGCGCACCGGGGCGTTGGCCGCGATGCGCCGGGACGTGGAGCTCGCCAAAGGGTGGGCCGAGAGGAGCGAGGATGCCTGAGCCCGTCGTCCACTGCGGCTGGTCCGACCTGCCGGTCTACGAGTGTGACCACTGCCCCGCAGATACCCGCGAGGCTGCCAGAATCGCGCTCTCAGCGACTTTGGGCGCCAAAGTGGACCAGAACCACACCGATGTGATTTGCGGCCCGCAGAACGGCGCACAGCGATTCCGGACGCCACGCCGCTGGACCGAGCCCGCGTCACCTGACCGCGCGGCGCATCCCACGGTGAAGGTCGCCACCAACCTCACCGCGATCGTCGCCCTCGCCGAAGTGCTCGACGTCGAGGCCATCCGGCGGGCCAATGACAGGCTCATGCCCGGCGGACATGCCACCGTCGCGCTTGCCGGAGTCGCCAACCTCGAAGCCTGGGCCAACCTCGTCGACACCGCCGAGCGGTACGCCCTCGACCACGACGACCAGCCACCCGAGTCCGACGACGCCGACTGGGAGCCACCGCTGCAGACGCTCCTGTTCTGGTCGGAGGATCTGCGCCGCGTCCACGACCAGGAGTTTGAGCCGACGCCGCACAGGCCTCGGCCCACGATCGCCAGCGAGGCCAACTTCATCCGCTGGCAGCTGGACTGGATGTGGGACAACGAGCGCAAGTGGGACGACTTCGCCACCGACATCCGCGACACGCGCACCCGTCTGGAGAACCTGTTGCGCGCCGGCGTGCGCCCCGACAGGTCGCGAGTCGTGTGCCGTAACAAGGCATGCGAGAACCCCAAGGTGCTCATCCGCGTCTACGGCAAGACCGGCGAGGCCGACCACTGGCGCTGCCCCTTCTGCCGCGCCGACTACGACGAGCACGCCTTCAAGGCCGCGCTCGCCAAGCAGATGTACAACCAGGGCGCCGCGCGATGGGTGCAGCTGCGCGAGGCCGTCGACGCGCTCACCGTGCAGGGCTGGCAGGAGCGCACCGTGATGCGCTGGGTCGAACCGCTGCGACCCAAGCACCGCTGCACCGAGTGCGGCGAGGTCTGGGCCCATCAGGAGTACGCCGCCTGCCCGCGCAAGGTGCTCGACCACGGCGAGGTCACCGAGTGCGGCGGCGAGCTGGAGACCATCTACCGCGGCGACCGCGAAGCCATCGTGCGCGCCTACTGCGAGGTCGGCACCCACCGCACGCTGACGTGGTGGCCCGACCTGTGGATCCAGCACCTGACCGCGCGACAGGAGCGCGACATACGGCAGATGCGCGCGGCGGTTCGGGGCGGTGTGGTCTAATGGTCGTGCGGCGATCGCTTCTTGGCGGTACCGCTATGCCCCGAGCCGGACGGCCGGGGCATTCGTC
>DASSKO010000077.1:0-24027 GCA_035690425.1 Nocardioidaceae bacterium | reverse complement strand
GACCACGGCCAAGAAGAGCGCCGCGAAGAAGAGCTGAGCTGTCGGACTGGGTCAGCCCGACAGCGTCACGATCTGCAGCCGGTCGACGGCACCGGCTGCGCCGATGCTGACGCGGACGCGCTGGCCGGGGCGCAGCAGCCGCAGCCTGCTGCCCTCGAGCGCGGCGGCCGCGAACGGCAGCTCCACTCCGTCATCGGCCAGCACGGTGCCCGAGCCCGTCTGGTCGTCGTAGGACGCGACTGTGGCTTGCATGAGGCCATCGTAGTGACCGCACCAGCCGTCGATTCCGGCGAGCACGGCGCGCGTCGCGGGCCCGACCCCGAGCACGCGCGCGTCGTGCAGGCTACGGCCGTCGTCGACGTCGTGGCGCAGACCCGGCGCAACGACGTCGAGGCAGATGGCGCCCGAAGCCGCGTGCGCCGCGCAGGACAGGCCCTCGAACCGCGGCTCGAGGGGTACGCCGGGAGCCGCGGTGAGCAGGTTGGTGCCGACACCGGCGGCGTCGGGGACGAAGGCACGAGCGTGCCGTCCGGCGACGGCCAGCGCCTGGTCGACGTCGGCAGGGCGCAGCGCCGGCAAGTCGCTCGGCAGCACCGCGATCCAGCAGCCCGGCCAGCGCGCACGGGCGACGGCGGCGCCGTGCTCGGCCGCACGGTTCAGGCCATCGCGCGGGCCGTCGCTGACGATACCGCAGCCGGCGCGGTCGAGCAGCTCGGCAGCGACCGGGTCGTCGGTGACGGCGAGGACCGCCGTGACCGCGTCGGACCTGAGCACCGCCGCGAGACAGTCAGTCACGAAGGCACGTGCGAGGGCGAGCCGCTCGTCGCCCGCGACAGCGGTCAGCCGCGACTTCGCGGTGGCGCTGTCCTTGATCGGAAGCACGACGACCCAGGGCCGCGGGGAAGCCCACGACGGCGTTGCGTGGAGGCTCATCGGCCATGATCTTCCCACCCGTGGCCGTGTCGGTCCCGGTGGGCTCGACACTCGGATGAAAACCCAGTCAGACTGAGCACTCGCCGCCGACGGGATGGCGTGTGACGGAAGGGAGCGGCGTGGCCGGGCCGAACATGGGGTGGGGGCTGCGGGTCTGCGTGACGCTGCTCCGACCACCCTTGATGGCACTCACCCGACGCGACTGGCACGGCGGGGACAAGCTGCCGCGCTCTGGAGGCGGGGTGATCGTCGCCAACCACATCTCGCACGCGGACCCGCTGGTCTACGCCCATTTCGTCTACGACAGCGGCCGGCTTCCCCGGTTTCTCGCCAAGGCAGAGATCCTGGAGGTCAAGGGCCTGAAGTGGCTGCTCAGCTCCGCCGGTCAGATACCGGTCTATCGGGAGTCGCGCGATGCTTCCGTCGCTTTCCGTGCCGCGGTCGCGGCGGTCGAGCGGGGCGAGTGCGTCATCGTCTATCCCGAGGGCACGATCACCCGCGACCCGCGCATGTGGCCGATGGTCGGCAAGACCGGTGCTGCCCGGATCGCGCTGAAGGCAGGAGTGCAGGTGATTCCCAGCGCCCAGTGGGGGGCCCAGGACATCCTCGCGCCGTACGCGAAGAAGCCCCGACTGCTGCCGCGCAAGACGATCCGGGTCCGCGCGGGCGATCCCGTCGATCTTGACGACCTGCGCTCCGGCCCGATCACTCCCGAGGTGCTGCGGGAGGCGACGGATCGGATCATGACGTCGATCACCGCTCTGCTCGAGGAGATCCGTGGCGAGTCGGCACCCGCCGTACGCTTCGATCCGCGGGTACACAAGGTGCCCGCGACCGGCAACCCCAACAGGGCGAAGCGCGCACGCAGGAGGAGAGGCTCGTGACCAAGGTTGCGGTGTTCGGTGCGGGCTCATGGGGCACGGCATTCTCGATCGTCCTCGCCGACGCCGGCAACGATGTGCACATCTGGGGGCGTCGTGAGGACCTGTGCGAGGCGATCAACGCCAAGCACGAGAACACCGACTACCTCCCCGGGATCGAGCTGCCCGACACGGTGGCGGCAAGCCACGAGCCTGCGGACGTACTCGCTGGCGCGGAGGCCGTCGTGCTCGCCGTCCCGTCCCAGTCGTTGCGGGAGAACCTCACGTCATGGGCGCCGCTGATTGCCGACGACGTCGTCCTGGTCAGTCTGATGAAGGGCATCGAGATCGGCAGCACCAAACGGATGAGCGAGGTCATCGCCGAGGTCACGGGGGCGCACGCGGCGCGGATCAGTGTCGTCACCGGCCCGAACCTCGCCCGTGAGATCGCCGCCAGGCAGCCGGCGGCGAGCGTGGTGGCATGCGCGGACGCGGCGGTCGCGGAGTGGATCCAGCGGGTCTGCCACACCACGTCGTTTCGCCCCTACACCAACACCGACGTGGTCGGCTGTGAGCTCGGCGGTGCGACGAAGAACGTCATCGCGCTCGCCGTCGGCATCGCGTCCGGGCTGGAGTTCGGCGACAACACCCAGGCAACCGTGATCACCCGGGGGCTGGCCGAGACCACGCGCCTCGGCCTGGCTCTGGGCGCCGACCCGTACACGTTCGCCGGGCTGGCCGGGCTCGGTGACCTGGTGGCGACCTGCTCGTCGCCGCTGTCGCGCAACCGGACGTTCGGCGAGCGGCTCGGGCAAGGGCACAGCGTCGAGGGGATCGTGCAGTCGACCCGTCAGGTGGCAGAGGGCGTGAAGTCCTGCCACTCGCTGCTCGCGCTCGCGCGCGCTCACGGTGTCGAGATGCCGATTGTCGAGGCCGTCGCCGCCGTCGTCAGCGGTGACGTCGGTCCCCGGGAGATGCTGTCCAGCCTGATCTCGCGGGCGGCCAAGCCGGAGCGCCACTGACCCAGCCAGATGGGAAAGGCGGGTACGTCGACTCAGCGCAGGGCTTGCTCCAGGTCCGCCCACAGGTCCTCGACGTCCTCGACGCCGACCGAGAGCCGCACCAGGCCCTCCGGGATCGTCTCAGGCTCGCCGGCCCAGCGACGGCGGCGCTCCAGCGTCGACTCCACCCCGCCAAGGCTGGTCGCATGCACCCACAGTTCGGTCGATGACGTCAGCCGGTCGGCGGATGCAGCGCCGCCTGCCAGCACGACCGCCACCATGCCACCGAAGCCGGGGTAGCGGACCTCCTCGATCGCGGGGTGCTCGCGGAGTCGCGCCACCAGTGCCTGGGCGTTGGCCTGCGCACGCTCCACCCGCAGATGCAGCGTGCGCATCCCCCGCAGCGCTAGCCACGTCTCAAAGGTGCCGGGTACGGCGCCCACGCTGCGGCGGCGCTGGTCGACGGCGGCGTAGATCGCCTCGTTGCGGGTGACCACCGCACCCAGCAGCACGTCGGAGTGGCCGGAGAGGTACTTGGTGGCCGAGTGCACGACGACGTCGGCCCCGTCGTCGAGTGGGCGCTGCAGAATAGGCGTCGCGAAGGTGTTGTCGACGACGACGGTGGCACCGTGGCCGTGCGCGCCCTGACAGATCGCCGCGATGTCGGCAACCTCCATCGCCGGGTTGGTGGGTGACTCCAGCCACATCAGGGCCGCGTCGTCGCAGGCCTCGACGACCGCGGCGGTGTCGGTGACGTCGACCAGACGGACGTTGACCCGGCCACGCTGCTCGAGGTCGGCGAGCTGCGCAAGAGTGCCCAGGTAGCAGTGCCGAGGCGCCACCACGGTCTCGCCATTGGTGATCAGGCTGAGCAGCGCGTCGACCGACGCGAGACCGGAGGAGAAGGCCAGCGCCCTGCCGCCCTCGAGCCGGCCCAGCGTCGCCTCGAACGCCTCCCAGGTCGGGTTGCCGTAGCGGCCGTACTCGCGGTCCCCGCCGGCCACGTAGGTCGAGGCCAGCACCACCGGCTGGTTCAGCGGGTTGTCGGACTCGTGCGGCGGGCGGCCGGTGGTGACGGCGACGGTGGCGGGGGAGAGCGGATCGCGTGCTGGCATGCCGTGATTGTTGCAGCCGACCCGGCACGTGACGTCCGGCACGGTAGGGTCAGGGCCGATGTCTGAGCAGCCAGAGCAGCCAGAGCACAGTCCCGAGGGCCACCAGCGGCCCGGTGCGAAGCCCCGAGTCGCCGTCGTCTTCGGCGGTCGGTCGGCCGAACACGGCGTCTCGTGCGTGACGGCCGGCAGTGTGCTCGCTGCGATCGACCGGGACCGTTACGACGTCGTGCCGATCGGCATCGCCGCCGACGGCCGGTGGGTCCTCGAGGCCGACGACAGCGCGCGGCTGGAGATCACCGACGGCAAGCTCCCCGAGGTCGACGAGAAGGGGGCGCCGGTCGTGCTCTCCAGCCGCGACCTGGTGGTGACCGATCCCGGTGACGTACCGCGGCAGATCGGCGAGGTCGACATCGTCTTCCCGCTGCTGCACGGCCCGTTCGGCGAGGACGGCACCATCCAGGGCCTTCTCGAGATGGCCGGTGTGCGCTACGTCGGCGCCGGGGTGCTGTCCAGCGCTGTCGGCATGGACAAGCACTACATGAAACTGGTGTTCCAGGCCGCCGGCCTGCCGGTGACGCCGTACGTCGTGATCACCCCGCGGGAGTGGCGCCGCGACCCCGCCGTGTGCCGCGAGTCGGCCGCCGGCCTGGGGTTCCCGCTGTTCGTCAAGCCGGCCCGTGCCGGCTCCAGCTTCGGCATCAGCAAGGTGCGCAACCACAGCGAGCTCGACGACGCCGTCGCGGAGGCACAGCGGCACGATCCGAAGGTGCTGGTCGAGGCGTTCGCCGCGGGAGCGCGGGAGATCGAGTGCGGCGTGCTGCAGGGCAGGGGCGACGACCCGCCGCAGGCCAGCGTCGTCGCCGAGATCAAGATCACCGGCGAGCACGAGTTCTACGACTTCGCGGCGAAGTACCTGCCGGAGGAGGCGACCGAGCTCGACGTACCCGCCGACGTCGCCGACGAGGCGACCGAGCGGATCCGTGACCTGGCCGTGCGCGCCTTCGAGGCCATCGGGGCCGAAGGACTCGCTCGGGTTGACTTCTTCGTGCTTCCCGACGGCTCCGTGGTGATCAACGAGATCAACACGATGCCAGGCTTTACGCCGACCTCGATGTTTCCGCGGATGTGGGCGGCGAGCGGCCTGGACTACCGGGCGCTGGTCGACCGGCTGCTCACCCTGGCCAGGCAGCGGCCGTTGGGCCTGCGGTGACTGTGCCCGCCTTAGATGTGCACGACCGGACAGGTGAGGGTGCGGGTGATGCCGGCCAGCGTCTGCACCTTGGCGACCACGAGCTTGCCGAGCTCGTCGACGTTGCCGGCCTCGGCACGCACGATCACGTCGTAGGGACCCGTGACGTCCTCCGCCAGCGTCACGCCCTGCAGGCCGGAGACGGACTGGGCGACCTCGGCAGCCTTGCCGACCTCGGTCTGGATAAGGATGTAAGCCTGAACCACCACAGTTGTCCTCCGGGCTCGGTCTACGCCCCCCAGCGGCTGCCAAGGGCCTGGTCGGTCAGCGATCAAACTACCGCCTGGCCACGGGGGCCGGGCAACACGGTCCACGTGTTCTCGAGAGGCAGCCGATGACCCAGCCCCAGTCCGGAACGGTCGCCGAGGTCGGCGAGTTCGGGTTGATCGAGGCGATCCGCCCCTTCTTCAGCCAGAACGAGCTGGTCCAGGTCGGCCCGGGCGACGACTCGGCCGTGGTGCGCAACCGCTCCGGACGGGTCCTCGTGAGCACCGACCTGTTGGTCGAGAACAGGCATTTCCGGCGCGACTGGTCCGAAGCGGTCGACGTCGGGCACAAGGCCGCCGCGGCCAACCTCTCCGACATCAACGCGATGGGCGGCCGTGCCACGTCGGTCGTCGTCGGTCTCGGGGCGCCCGGCGAACTGCCGACGGCGTGGGCCGTCGACCTGGCACGTGGCATCGCCGAGGAGTGCGACCTGGTCGGCGCGAGCGTGGTCGGTGGCGATGTGACGGCGGCGGACGTGGTCATCGTGTCGCTGACGGTGCTGGGGGAGTGCGACGGCGCACCGGTGCTGCGGGACGGGGCCCAGCCGGGTGACGTGCTGGCGATCCGCGGCCGGATCGGCTGGGCCGCGGCCGGCTATCACGTGCTGGGCCGTGGCTTTCGTTCGCCCCGGGCGGTCGTGGAGGCACACCGGCGCCCGGCACCGCCGTACTCGGCCGGGCCGGAGGCCGCGACCCTGGGCGCGACGTCGATGATCGACGTCTCCGACGGCCTGCTGGGAGATCTGGGTCATGTGGCGCGGGCCAGCGGTGTCGCGATCAACGTGCGCACGAGCGTGTTCGAGGTCGCCGAGCCGATGCAGGCCGTCGGTGCGGCGCTGGGCGTCGACCCGATGCGGTTCATCCTCACCGGTGGCGAGGACCACGCGCTCGCGGCGACCTTCCCGCCCGACGTGTTGCTGCCGGCCGGCTGGCTGGTCGTCGGCGATGTCGGTGCGGGCGCCGGCGTCACCGTCGACGGCAGCGAGTACACCAGCGCCCCCGGTCATCAGCACTTCCGCTGACTCGGTGATTGGCCGTGATTGGCCGCACTCCGTTCCCCGAGCGACGGGGCGTACGACCCGGCTGGCCACACGAAAAACGGGCCGGACGCCTGGTCTGGCGTCGGCCCGCCTCAGCCGGTCAGCGGCAGGTCAGCGACTGACCTTGCCCGCCTTTAGACAGGAGGTGCAGACGTTGAGCCGCTTCGGGGTCTTGCCCACCACTGCGCGCACCCGCTGGATGTTGGGGTTGAAACGCCGGCGCGTACGCCGGTGCGAGTGGGACACGTTGTTACCGAAGCCAGGCCCCTTGCCGCAAACGTCGCAGACGGCAGCCACCGGTGCTCCTCAAGGTCGTGGAAGTGTGATCGGGTCGCCCCACTCGCGCAGCACGCGGTGAACGCAACCCGGCCAGCCTATCCGATCCGCACCGACGCAGGCCAATCGACGCCTGCGTGCCGGGGGCTACTACCCTTCCCGCTGAGGACTCGGGTGCCCGAGCCGCCGACGACCGACGAACGGAGTGGCGTGAGCAGCAGCACGTCGGCACCTGCCGACCTCACCCTGGTACGCACGTGGTGCGACCAGGCGCTGCAGGCTCTGGGCGTGGCTCGCGAGGAGATCGACGCCCTCAACGTCTATCCGGTGCCCGACGGCGACACCGGCACCAACCTCTACCTCACCTTCGAGGCCGCCCGCGACGCGCTGCGCGAGGCCGACTTCGCCGACCCGATGGCCGCCCTGGAGGCGCTCGGCCGCGGAGCCCTGCTCGGTGCCCGGGGCAACTCCGGCGTGATCCTCTCCCAGCTGCTGCGGGCCGGCGCGGAGACGCTGGCCGCCGCCAGGTCATCGCGGTCGGGCCGTCCGGCCCGGGTACTCGCCGACATCCTCGTCGCCGCGGCCGACGCCGGCTACGCCGCGGTGGGTACGCCGGTCGAGGGCACCATCCTCACCGTCGCGCGGGAGGCGGGAGAGGCCGCCCGGCAGGCCGCGGAGGACACCGGCGCGCTGGCCGACACCATCACGGCGGCAGCGACCGCGGCCCGAGAAGCCCTGCAACGCACGCCCGACCAACTGCCCGCACTCGCCGCCGCCGGTGTCGTCGACGCGGGCGGGCGTGGGCTGTGCGTGCTGTTCGACGTCGCCGAGACGCTGCTGACCGGAGTGCACCGCGCCGGCCCGGTGGTGCGCCGTCGCCCCGTGCCCGTGGCGGCCGGGTCGAGCGCGGGCTCGGGCGGTGGCGGCCTCAACCCGGGCGGGCCCTCGTCGGAGGTGATGTTCCTGCTCGACGCCGAGGACGCGGCCATTCCGCTGCTGCGCGACCGCCTCAGCCGGCTCGGTGACTCGCTGGTCGTCGTCGGCGGCGACGGTCTGTGGAACGTGCACGTGCACGTCGACGAGGTGGGCGCGGCGATCGAGGCCGGCATCGAGGCCGGCCGGCCCCACCGCATCCGCGTCACCCATTTCGCCGATCAGATCCAGCGCCGCCCGCACCAGCGCCACGACACCCGCGGCGTGGTGGTCGTGGCTGCCGGCCCCGGACTCGCGGCGCTCTTCGAAGCAGCCGGCGCCGAGGTCGTCACCGGCGGCCCCGGCCGTCGCTGCTCCACGGCCGAGATCCTGGTGGCCGTGCGTGCCACCAGCGCGGCGGAGGTCGTGGTGCTGCCCAACGACGCTGACAGCCTGGCCGTCGCCGAGGCGGCTGCCCAGGCGGCGCGTGAGGAGGGCATCCGGGTGGCGGTCGTGCCTACCCGCGCGCAGGTGCAGGGCCTGGCCGCGCTCGCCGTGCACGACGCCGCCCGCAGCTTCGACGACGACGTGGTGGCGATGACCGCGGCAGGGGGGCACGCCCGGCACGGCGCTGTCACGATCGCGGCCCGCGACGCCATCACGACGGCGGGGCCGTGCGCGGCCGGCGACGCTCTCGGTGTGGTGGAGGGCGACTTCGCCGTCGTCGGCCACAGCCTGCCCGCCGTCGCCGCCGCGGTGGTCGGACGGCTGCTCGGCGGCGGGGGCGAGATGGTGACGCTGGTGCGCGGTCACGCGTGCGACGACGCCCTCGTCGACGACCTCGTCAGTCACCTGCGCGCCACCCGCCCCGACGTCGACGCTGTCGTCTACGACGGAGGGCAGGAACGGTATCCGCTGTTGATCGCGGTGGAGTGACCATGGCAGCCAATGACTTCCTCGAGCAGCGGCTGGACCGCGTCCTCGGGTCAGGTGCGAAGAAGCTCGCCGCCGGCTTCGAGATGGAGACGGTCGGCGACCTCCTCCGGCACTACCCGCATCGCTATGTCGAGCGCGGCAAGGTCAGCGATCTGCGCGAGCTCAAGGTCGACGAGATGGCGACGGTGGTCGCGACGGTGCGGTCGTCCGCGCGCAGGTACGGCAGGACTCCCAAGCAGGTTCGGCTGGAGGTGGTCGTCGGCGAGCCGGGAAGCGCGCGGCAGGTGACGGTGACCTTCTTCGGGCACAAGATGGTCAACCTCTTCGAGTCGAAGCTGCGGCCAGGTGTCCGGGCGATGTTCAGCGGCAAGGTGACCCTCTTCTCCACCAGGCACAAGACGACCTGGCAGCTGACCCATCCGGACTGTGCCCTGCTGCCTGACGACGCCGACGACGCGAGCCGGATGCGCCCGGTGATCCCGATCTACTCCATCACCAGCCGGGTCAAGCTGTCGTCCTGGCAGATCGCGAGCTCGGTGCAGACGGTGCTCGATGTGATGGGGCCGCTCGACGACCCCCTCCCGGCCGACGTGCGTCGCGAGCACCGTCTTCTCGGGCTGGCCGAGGCACTGGAGAAGATCCACCGGCCGTATGATCGGGACGACTACACCGCGGCGCGCCACCGGCTCCGGTTCGACGAGGCGTTCGTCGCCCAGGTGGCCCTGGCGCAGCGGCGCGCCGAGACGGCGGCCATGCCCGCGGTGGCGCGCCGTGGTCGCTCGGACGGTCTGCGACAGCGGTTCGACGCCGGCCTGCCCTTCACCCTCACCACCGGCCAACGAGAGGTGGGGGAGCAGGTCGCCGCCGAGATCACGCGCCCGCACCCGATGCACCGGCTGCTGCAGGGCGAGGTCGGCTCCGGGAAGACGCTGGTGGCGCTGCGGGCCATGTTGCAGGTGGTCGACTCCGGCGGGCAGGCGGCTCTGCTGGCGCCCACCGAGGTGCTGGCCCAGCAGCACCATCGCTCGATCCGCTCCATGCTGGGCGACCTCGCCGAGGGCGGCATGCTCGGCGGTGCCGACGACGGCACCCGGGTGGCGCTGCTGACCGGCTCGCTGAGTTCCGCGGCTCGCAAGGAGGCCATGCTCGACGCCGCTTCGGGTGCTGCGGGCATCGTCGTCGGCACCCATGCGCTGCTCGAGGAGCGGGTGCAGTTCGCCGACCTGGGGCTGGTCGTCGTCGACGAGCAGCATCGCTTCGGTGTGGAGCAGCGTGCCGCGCTGACCGCGAAGGCGGGGGACACGCCGCCGCATGTGCTGGTGATGACCGCCACGCCCATCCCTCGCACGGTGGCGATGACGGTTTTCGGCGACCTGGACGTCTCCGCCATGCGCGACCTGCCGCCAGGCCGTTCCCCGATCCAGACCGCGGTGGTGCCGGCCACCGAACGGCCCGACTGGCTGGATCGCGGCTGGCAGCGGGTGCGCGAAGAGGTCGCCAACGGCCACCAGGCCTATGTGGTGTGCTCGCGTGTCGGGGACACCGGTGAGGTTTCCCCCAAGGCCGACGAGGTACCGCCGGCAAGTGTCGTAGAGCTGACCGCGGAGCTGCGTGACGGCCCGCTGCGCGGGCTGCGCGTGCAGATGCTGCACGGCCGGATGGCTGCCGACGACAAGGACACCGTGATGGCGGCGTTCGCGGCCGGCGAGGTCGACGTCCTTGTCGCCACCACGGTCATCGAGGTGGGTGTCGACGTGCCCAACGCATCGATGATGGTGGTCGTCGACGCCGATCGGTTCGGGATCTCGCAGCTGCATCAGCTGCGCGGGCGGGTGGGTCGTGGGTCGGTGCCGGGGCTGTGCCTGCTCGTGACCTCCACGCCGGCGGGCTCGGCGCCGCGCACCAGGCTGGACGCGGTTGCCGCCACCACCGACGGCTTCGCACTGTCCCAGGTCGACCTGCAGACGCGGCGCGAAGGAGATGTGCTCGGCGTCGCCCAGTCGGGCACGCAGACCAGCCTGCGGCTGCTGTCGGTGCTGCACCACGAGGACGTCATCACCCAGGCCCGTGACATCGCCACGCGCGTGGTGCGCGCCGATCCGCAGCTGGCGCGGCATCCGGCGCTGGCCGAGGCGGTCTCGGCCACGCTCGGTTCCACCCGCGGCGACTACCTGGAGATGACATGAGGCAGAACCGCGATCTCGGCGGGATGGGTTGCGGGACCCGGGTGACTCGCGGCGAGATCGCACTTATGCCGCACCTGGGCCGGCCGTGACCCGCATCATCGCGGGTACGGCGGGCGGGCGGCGGCTGTCGACCCCGCGCGGCACCACGACCAGGCCGACGGCCGACCGGGTGCGCGAAGCCGTCTTCTCGGCCGTCGAGCACCAGCTCGGCACGCTGGCCGGCAAGCACGTTCTCGACCTGTACGCGGGGTCGGGCGCGCTGGGCCTGGAGGCGGTCTCCAGGGGGGCGACCAGCGCCGTACTCGTCGAGCACGACCGGCGGGTCGGCGACACCCTCCGCGCCAACATCGCCTCACTCGACCTGCGCAGCGCCACGCTGCGGCTCGGCCGGGTTGAGCGCGTGGTGGCGTCGGGTCCGCCGCGCGGCCGGCTTTTCGACGTGGTCTTCCTTGACCCGCCGTACCCGCTCGGCAACGACGAGGTCGTCGCGGTGCTGCGGCTGCTGCTGGAGAACCGTTGGCTCGCGCTGGATGCGCTCATGGTCGTCGAGCGATCGTCGCGCAGCGCCGACCTGGCCTGGCCCCCAGGCCTCGAGGCGACTCGCTCACGCCGCTACGGAGAGACCTGCGTTTGGTACGGTCGCCGCACCCGACCCGCGAGGAGCTGATCGTGCGCCGTGCCGTCTGCCCGGGGTCCTTCGACCCGGTGACCAACGGCCATCTCGACATCGTGGGACGGGCCTCCACGCTGTTCGACGAGGTGACCGTCGCGGTGCTGGTCAACCCCCACAAGAAGGGCTTGTTCTCGGTCGAGGAGCGCATCGACATGCTGCGTGCCACGACCGGTGAGTTCCCCAACCTGGTGGTGGACTCCTTCGAGGGCCTGCTGGTGGACTTCTGCAGGGAGCGAGACATCGCCGCGATCGTCAAGGGGCTGCGCGCGGTCAGCGACTTCGACTACGAGCTGCAGATGGCGCAGATGAACTCCAGCCTCGCCGACGTCGAGACGGTCTTCGTCCCGACCAGTCCGGCGTACTCCTTCCTGGCTTCCAGCCTGGTCAAGGAGGTCGCGGCACACGGCGGTGACGTGTCCGGCCTGGTGCCTGAGCACGTGCTGGGGCTGCTCACCACCCGGCTGGCGCAGGCCGGGACGCCCGGCCCGTGATTCGCGTCACGCGGTTTGGCCGGGCAGCAGCGCAGCGGTTAGGCTGGCCGCTGGTCTGCACGCACGAGGCCATTTTGTTGTGCCCGACGACGACGTACGGTGATCACGGTGAGCACTCTTGATCCCAAGGCGCCGCTCGTGCTCGACACCCACGAGCTGGGTCGCCGTCCAGGGTCGCAACGTCGGGTCACCCGGTCCGTGCCGGCACCGGCGGATCTCGGGATCGACGTACTCGCAGTGCCGGAGGGCAGCCCGATCGCGCTGGACCTGCGGCTCGAAGCCGTGATGGAGGGTGTGCTCGTAACCGGCACGGCGCGGGCGCATCCGGTCGGCGAGTGCACGCGTTGTCTGGAGTCGCTCGAGGAAGACCTCGAGGTCGACATGCAGGAGCTGTTCGCCTACGACGACGAGGGCCGCCGGCCCGGTGCCGACGAGGACGAGGAGCTCGGCCGGGTCGAGGGCGAGCTGATCGACCTGGAACCCCTGCTGCGTGACGCGGTGGTGCTTGCGCTACCGTTCGGACCGCTGTGCCGCGAGGACTGCCCCGGGCTGTGCCCCGAGTGTGGGGCCAGGCTCGCGGACGACCCAGAGCACGACCACGGCGCACCCATCGACCCGCGATGGGCCGCGCTGACGACACTGACAGACCAAGCACTCGCCGGGTCGGCGGACCGACCCGGCACGGACGAGGAGTAGATAAGTGGCTGTTCCGAAGCGGAAGATGTCGCGCAGCAACACGCGCCACCGCCGGTCGCAGTGGAAGGCCACCGCGCCCTCGTTGGTGACCTGCGCCAACCCGGCCTGCGGCTCCAAGCACCTCCCGCACCGTGCGTGCCCGGAGTGCGGCCAGTACGGCGCCCGCGCAGACCGCCGCCAGGTCCTCTGACCCACGCAGAGCTCGTGACCGAGGAACCGGGCGATTCCCACGAGGAGTTGCGTGCCGATCTGGGCGCGGAGGCGCTCGACCCCGAGCTCCTGCAGCGGGCGCTCACGCATCGCTCCTACGCCTACGAGAACGGCAACATCCCGACCAACGAGCGTCTGGAGTTCCTGGGTGACTCCGTCCTCGGCGTGGTCGTGACCGAGACGCTCTACCGCCGGCACCCCGACCTCTCCGAGGGCCGGCTGGCCAAGCTGCGCGCCGCCGTGGTCAACGCGCGTGCGCTGGCCGACGTCGGCCGCACCCTCGGCCTCGGCCGGTACATCCTGCTCGGCCGCGGCGAGGACAGCACCGGCGGTCGGGAAAAGGCGTCGATCCTGTCCGACACCGTCGAGGCCGTGATCGGCGCGGTGTTCGTCGACCAGGGCTACGAGGTGGCCAAGGAGGTCGTGCACCGGCTGTTCGACCCGGTCATCGCCGCCGCCTCACAGATGGGCGCGGGGCTGGACTGGAAGACGTCCCTGCAGGAGCTCACGGCCAACGAGGCCCTCGGCGTGCCGGAGTACGTCCTGAGCGACGACGGACCCGACCACCAGAAGGTCTTCACGGCTCAGGTGCGGATCGCCGACGCGGGTTACGGCCACGGCACCGGCCGGTCGAAGAAGGAGGCCGAGCAGCAGGCGGCCGAGGTCGCCTACCACGCGCTGCAGCAGGCCGTGACTGACCCGAAGGCCCAGCGTTGAGCCGTGCCGGAGCTGCCTGAGGTCGAGGTGGTCCGTCGCGGGCTGGAGAGCCACGTGGTGGGAAGCCGCGTGCGCGCTGTCGAGGTGCTCCACCCACGTGCCGTACGCCGTCACCTGGCCGGCCCCGACGACTTCGTGGCACGGCTGACCGGCCGCGAGATCACGGCGGCCCGTCGCCGCGGCAAGTATCTGTGGCTGCCGGTCGACGACGAAGACGCCGTGCTCGCGCACCTGGGCATGAGTGGACAGATGCTGGTGCAGTCACCGGCCGCGCCACCCGATCGGCATCTGCGGGTGCTGCTGACGATGTCCGACGGTGCCCAGCTTCGGTTCTGTGACCAGCGGATGTTCGGCGGGCTGGCGCTCTCGGAGGGCGGGGCGCAGCTGCCTGCCGAGGTGGCGCACATCGCCCGGGACCCGCTCGACCCGGCCTTCGACAGCGAGGCATGGCTCACGGCCATGCGCCGGCGCCGTACAGGCATCAAGCGGGCGCTGCTCGACCAGACGCTGGTGTCGGGCATCGGCAACATCTACGCCGACGAGGCGCTGTGGCACGCGCGGCTGCACTACGCCCGGCCGACCGAGACGCTGCGCCGCCCGGAGGCACTGCGGCTGCTCGCAGCGGTCCGAGCGGTGATGCTCGCCGCGCTCGAGGAGGGGGGTACGTCGTTCGACGCGCTCTATGTCAACGTCAACGGCGACAGCGGGTACTTCGGCCGGTCGCTGCAGGTGTACGGCCAGGCGCAGGCGCCCTGCACCCGGTGCGGCACCCCCATTCGCCGCGACTCGTTCATGAACAGGTCTGCGTTCAGCTGCCCGACGTGCCAACCGCGCCCTCGCCGGGCTCGCTGGTGACGCGGCCGCACCGGGGCATGTCGCCCCTTGTGCCCCGCCAGCTGTCGGCTTGACCCGCAGCGCCCCGCAGTGGGACCCTTGAAGACGCCATCCCCTCTATTTCGAGTCCTCCCCGACCGGGTGTCTGGACTGGCGCAGGTGGCAAAGAACCTCACGAAGGACATGTTTATGGCCAAGGCACTCCTCGGGTACGTCGGTGGGCCAGACCCCCGCATCTTCGAGGAGGCGCGGCAGTTGCGTCGACGCGTGCAGGACCTGGAGAGCCAGGTGCTGCGGATGCAGCGCGAGATCGACGATCTCGCCGCCGCCCTCCACCAGGACCCGCTGCTGACACTGGTCGAGAGCGAGCGAGAGCCGGCGCTGACCTGAGCGCTCGCGCTGTGCACCTTTCGGTCCCAGGGGCGTCGTTCACGGCGTCCCTGTTTCGTGCGCGTGGCCCGTCGTTTCGTGCGCGTGGCCCGTCGGACCGAAGCCCCACGGCGCGCCAGCACCGCCCGCCCGCCGACGGGCGGTAGGCTGCGGCCTGGCCTTCCCCAAGCGCCGTCGCTAGGAGCATCGCGTTGTACCTCAAGAGCTTGACGCTCCGGGGTTTCAAGTCCTTCGCCTCGTCCACCACGCTGCAGCTCGAGCCGGGCATCACCTGCATCGTGGGGCCCAACGGGTCCGGCAAGTCCAATGTCGTCGACGCGCTGGCGTGGGTGATGGGCGAGCAGGGCGCGAAGTCGCTGCGCGGCGGGAAGATGGAGGACGTCATCTTCGCCGGCACCTCCGGCCGTCCGCCCCTGGGCCGCGCCGAGGTCGTGCTCACCATCGACAACGCCGACGGCGCGCTGCCGATCGAGTACGCCGAGGTCACGATCTCGCGCACGATGTTCCGCAACGGCGGCTCCGAGTACGCCATCAACGGCGAGACCTGCCGGCTCCTCGATGTGCAGGAGCTGCTCAGCGACTCCGGCATCGGACGCGAGATGCACGTCATCGTCGGCCAGGGCCAGCTCGACGCCGTGCTGCATGCCACGCCCGAGGAGCGCCGCGGCTTCATCGAGGAGGCCGCAGGTGTGCTCAAGCACCGCAAGCGCAAGGAGAAGGCGCTCCGCAAGCTCGACGCCACCGACGCGAACCTGCACCGGCTGACCGACCTGCTCGGCGAGATCCGACGGCAGCTGAAGCCCCTGGGCCGGCAGGCGGAGGTCGCTCGCAAGGCCGCGGTCGTGCAGTCGGAGGTGCGCGACTCCCGCGCCCGGCTGCTGGCCGACGACCTGGTCACGGCCCGCAGCGCTCTCGAGCAGGAGCTCGCGGACGAGTCGGCGCTGCAGGAACGGCGCACGGCGGTGGAGTCCGAGCTGGCCACCGTCCGCGCCGCCGAGGCCGACCTCGAGCGCAGTCTCAGCGCCAGCTCTCCCCTGCTCGCCGATGCGCAGGAGACGTGGTACCACCTGTCAGGGCTGCGTGAGCGCGTCCGCGGCACCCAGGGGCTCGCCGCTGAACGGGTTCGCAACCTCAGCGGTCATCCCGACGAGGAGCACACTGGACGCGACCCCGAGGAGCTCGAGGCCGAGGCCGCTCGGGTGCAGGCCGACGAGGCGCGGATCCACAGCGAGGTCGACACCGGCCGGCGTGCTCTCGAGACGGCAGTAGAAGCCCGGCAGCGGGCGGAGCACCAGCACGTGGAGGAGGAGCGCCGGGTCGCCGGCCTGGCCCGCGCGGCGGCCGATCGGCGCGAGGGCCTGGCGCGGCTGGTGGGGCAGGTGAACGCGCTCAAGAGCCGCGCGGGCGCCGCGGCCGACGAGGTCGAGCGGCTGTCGACGGCCCGCACCGACGCGCTCGCTCGTGCAGGCAGGGCCGATCACGACTTCACCGCGCTGGAGACCCGGGTCGCCAGCCTCGATGCCGGGGAGCAGGGGCTCGACGCCGAGCACGAGGGTGCCCAGTCGACGCTCGACGACATCGAGGAGCGACTGGTCAAGTGCCGGGAGGAGGCGCAGACCGCCGAGCGGGAGCGGGCATCGCTGGCGGCCCGGCGCGAGGCGCTCGAGATGGGCCTTGCCCGCAAGGACGGTGCTGCCGCCCTGCTGGAAGCAGCCGGCGATGCCGCCGGGGCCTCCGATACGTCGGGAGTCTCCGGGCTGCTCGGGTCGGTCGCTGCGGTGCTGTCGGTACGGGCCGGCTACGAGGCTGCCGTGGCCGGTGCGTTGGGGTCGGCCGCCGACGCCGTCGCCGTCGACAGTGCCGACAGCACCGGCAGTGCGGTGGCCGCGATCGCGCACCTCAAGGGCGAAGACCTCGGTCGGGCCGGACTGCTGCTGGGTGGCACGCCGGTCGACAACTCGCACTGGCCGGCGCTGCCCGAGGGCGTGTGCTACGCGCTGGACGTCGTGGAGGCGCCGGAAGCGCTCACCGGCGCGCTGCAGCGGCTGTTGGCCAAGGTAGCCGTCGTCGACGACCTGCCTGCTGCTCGCCGGCTCGTCACCGAGATGCCGGACCTGGTCGCGGTGAGCCGTGCGGGTGACGTGCTGGCCGCGCACTTCGCCTCCGGCGGGTCGTCGTCGACGCCGTCGCTGCTGGAGGTGCAGGCCGCGGTCGACGAGGCCGTCGAGAGCCTCGCGGAGGCGACCCGCCGGTGCGAGCGGCTGAGCGTGGATATCGCGCAGCTGCAGCGGGAGCGCGAGCAGGCCGGCAGCCGAGTCGGCGTCGCCCTGGCGAAGCTGCACGAGTCCGACGCCGCGCTCGCGGCGGTGGCCGAGGAGCTGGGCCAGTACGGCTCGCAGGCGCGGTCGGCGCGTGACGAGGCCGAGCGCCTCACCACGTCGATCGAGCAGGCCGAGCAGGCCCGCGACCGCGACCTGGCCGGGTTGGCCGAGCTCGAGGCGCGGCTCGCCGACGCCGAGCACGCCCCCGACGAGGAGCCCGACACCGCCGAGCGCGAGCGACTGGCCGACGCGGCCAAGGCAGCCCGTGCCGGGGAGACCGAGGCCCGGCTCGCCCTGCGCACCGCGGAGGAGCGTGCCCGGGCACTGCACGGTCGCGCCGACTCGCTCCGTGCCTCCGCGCGGGAGGAGCGCGCCGCCCGGGCGGCGGCGGTGGCCTCGCGCGAACGAGCGCGCCGCGAGGCTGCCGTGGCCGAGGCCGTCGGGCGCGGTGCGGTGGTGGTCCTCCAGCGGCTGGACCGCTCGCTGCAGCTGGCCGCGGAGGCGCGGGCTGAGGTGGAGCGGGAGAGGTCGGACGGCGAGCGGCGGCTGTCGGCGGCCCGTGCCGGTGTGCGGGACCTCGCCGCCGAGCTGGGCCGGCTCACCGACACCGTGCACCGCGACGAGGTGGCTCGCACGGAGCAGCGGCTGCGGATCGAGCAGCTCGAGCAGCATGCGCTGGACGAGCTGGGCTTGGACCCGGAGGCGCTGGTCGCCGACTACGGACCCGACGTACCCGTGCCGCCGCCGCCACTCGCACCGGGGGAGGAGCGAGCGGCCGAGCCGGACCCGGTTGCCGATGCGGTGCCGTTCGTGCGAGCGGAGCAGGAGAAGCGGCTGCGCTCGGCCGAGCGGTCTCTCGCGTTGCTGGGCAAGGTCAACCCGCTCGCGCTGGAGGAGTTCTCGGCGCTGGAGGAGCGGCACAAGTTCCTCACCGAGCAGCTCGAGGATCTCCGGCGGACCCGCAAGGACCTGCTCGACATCGTGCGCGAGGTGGACGGGCGTGTGGAGCAGGTGTTCACCGAGGCCTTCACCGATGTCGCGAGCGCGTTCGAGGATGTCTTCGCGCGGCTGTTCCCCGGCGGCGCGGGCCGGCTGGTGCTGACCGAGCCCGGCGACATGCTGAGGACCGGCATCGAGGTCGAGGCCCGCCCGCCCGGCAAGAAGGTCAAACGGCTCTCGCTGCTCTCTGGCGGCGAGCGCTCGCTGGTCGCGGTGGCATTCCTGGTGGCGCTGTTCACGGCCCGACCATCGCCGTTCTACATCCTCGACGAGGTCGAGGCTGCGCTGGACGACACCAACCTCGGGCGGTTGCTGGAGATCTACGAGGAGCTGCGCGACGCCAGCCAACTGGTCGTGATCACCCACCAGAAGCGCACCATGGAGGTCGGTGATGCGCTGTACGGCGTCTCGATGCGCGGCGACGGAGTCTCCGCGGTGATCAGCCAGCGGCTGCGCGAGTCCGAGCCGGCGTGACCTGAGCGCGACGGTCGACAACCGACGCGATCCGCCCGGCCGGTGGCCCAGGACATGTCTCGTCCGCGCCGACGCCTGGACGGGTACCGTCCGTGGCGACGAAAGGACGACAGATGACTGGTCCCGGGGCGACGATCGCCGGCCGGTACGACGTGATCCGCCAGCTCGGCGTGGGGGCGATGGGATCTGTCTGGCTCGCCCGTGACACGGCACTCAACCGCGAGGTCGCGGTGAAGTCGTTCCGTGGCCCGCTCGTCGAGGGACAGACCGGCAACACCGAGGGCGAGCAGCGGGCCATGCGCGAGGCCCGGATGGTCGCGCGGGTCAACCATCCCAACGCGGTGGCGATCTATGACGTGGTGATGCACGGGGCCCATCCCTGGCTGGTGATGGAGTACGTCCGCTCGCGCAACCTTTCCGAGCTGGTCAGCGAGGGTGGGCCGGTGCCGCCCCGCCGTGCCGCCGAGATCGGTGCCCAGGTGGGCGCCGCGCTCGCGGAGGTGCACCGCGCCGGCATCGTGCACCGCGACGTCAAACCGGCCAACGTGCTGATCTCCGACGAGGGTGCGGCGAAGATCACCGATTTCGGCGTCGCCCGTGGGGACGGCGAGGTCACGCTGACTGCCACCGGGACGATGTGGGGCACACCGGCGTACCTCGCACCCGAGGTGGCCAGCGGCGCCAACCCCACGGCGAAGTCCGACGTCTGGTCGCTCGGGGCCACCCTCTACTTCGCCGTCGAGGGCACGCCCCCGCACGGCACCGACCCGAGCCCGATGGTGCTGCTCGGCCGGATCGCTAATCAGCCGGTCCCGCCTCCTACGCAGGCGGGGGAGCTGGCCCCGGTGCTGGCGCGGCTGCTCGATCGAGGTGCGGACGACCGTCCGACGATGACCGAAGCCGCAGACCTGCTGTGGGACGTGCATCGGCCCCCGCTCGACAACCGTGCCGCGCCGCCGCCGAGGCGGCCGGCAGCCGCAGGGGCCGTGGACGGCACCGGTCGCGCCGAGGCATCGCATGGTGCCCGTGGGCGCCGGAGCGGCGTCCTGTTGGCGGTGCTGGCCGCAGCGGTCGTGGTCGCCGTGGGCGCCATCGCGTGGTTCCTGGTCGCCCCGGACCGCCCGGACGGGGAAGGTGTGGCCCAGGACACTGAGCCGTCGGAGCCGGCGGCGTCTGCGCCACGGTCCCCGTCGCCGTCGCCCACGCCGTCGCCCACGCCGTCGCCGTCGCCCACGCCGTCCCCGTCGCCCGACGAGGCCCAGACCGACGCACCGCCTGCCGCACTGTTCGCGCCGGTCACCATGGAGCAGACGGTCGCCGACTACTACGCGATCATGCCCGAGGACACCGAGACCGGCTTCCGGTTGCTGGGCCCGACCCTGCGGTCACAGGGCTTCGAGTCCTACGACAACTTCTGGGACAGCATCGCGTCGGTCAGCGTGGATGATGTGGAGGCCGACCCCGAGGACCACACGGTCACCGCGACGCTCAACTTCGTCAGGGAGGACGGCCGGACGTCGACCGAGACCCACCGGTTCGGCCTGGTTCCGAACAGCTCCGGCACCGGTCTGCTGATCGATACCGACACCAACATCGACTAGCGCCTGGGGTGGACGGTGCCGAGTATGTATCGTCGGTAGTCGAATGAATCGGACATAAGGTGACGATCCATCCCACTCCTCCGGGGGAGACACTCAGATGGCGCTGATCGTGATCTCGCTGCTGCTCATCCTTGCCATCGCGGCCCTGGTCGCACTGTTCGTCGCATACCCGCACCAGGGTAAGGACATCCCGCGTGCTGACTGGCTGACCGACGCCATGAACACGGCGTCGGCGCGGGTGCACGAGTACGTCGAAGGGCGGCGGGCCACCAGCCGGAAGTGATCCGGAGCTTCGCACACCGCGTCGCGAGCTCTGCACACCGTCGGCTGGCCGAAGCCGGTGACGGCTGCGCCCGCTGACGGCCGCGACACCGGTTTTTCGTCGTCTGAGAGGATGAAACACCGTGGGTGACTTCGTCTATCTGATCATTGCCGTCGCTGTGCTCGCGGTGCTCGCCGTCGCGGGTCTCGTCGCGGGGACGGTGCGCAGCCGCCGCGGCCGCGAGCAGCCGTCCGAGTCGGCCGCCGAGGGCCGGATCGAGCCCACCGAAGAGCCGCAGATCGGCGACGAGGCCGAGACTCCGCGCGACACGTCGACCCGCACGGTCGAGGATGTCGACCTGCCGGCCGAGCCCGACGTCGGCCTCGTCGAGCCCACGGCGCCGGAGATCGAGCGTCCGGAGCCGGTGCCCGGTCGGCTCGTGCGTCTGCGCGCACGGCTGGCGCGGTCGCAGGGCACCCTCGGCAAGGGCCTTCTTGCGCTGCTGTCCCGGGACCGTATCGACGAGGACACCTGGGAGGAGATCGAGGACACGCTGTTGACCTCCGACCTCGGGGTCGCCCCTACCCAGGAGCTGGTCGACAAGCTGCGCGCGCGGGTGCGCGTCGAGGGAGCGGAGTCCGGTGACGAGGCGCGGCGCATCCTGCGGGAGGAGCTGGTGGCGCTGGTCGACCCGGCGCTCGACCGCACCTTGCACGTCTCACGACAGGAGGGCAAGCCAGGCGTGGCCCTGGTCGTCGGGGTCAACGGCGCCGGCAAGACCACGACGGTCGGCAAGATCGCACGGGTGCTGGTCGCCGAGGAGGCCGACGTGGTGCTGGGGGCTGCTGATACCTTCCGCGCGGCGGCCGCCGACCAGCTGCAGACGTGGGGCGACCGGGTCGGTGTACACACCGTGCGCGGCCCCGAGGGTGGCGACCCGGCAAGTGTCGCCTTCGACTCGGTCAAGACCGGCATCGAGCGCGAGGCGGACACGGTTCTCATCGACACCGCCGGGCGGCTGCACACCAAGGCCGGGCTGATGGATGAGCTCGGCAAGGTCAAGCGGGTCGTGGAGAAGCAGTGCCCGGTGACCGAGGTGTTGCTGGTGCTCGACGCCACGACCGGCCAGAACGGGATGACCCAGGCCCGTGTCTTCGGCGAGGTCGTCGATGTCACCGGCATCGTGCTGACCAAGCTCGACGGCACGGCCAAGGGCGGGATCGTGGTGGCCGTGCAGCGCGAGCTCGGCGTACCCGTGAAGCTCGTCGGGCTCGGCGAGGGCGCTGACGACCTGGCACCGTTCGAGGCCGAAGCCTTCGTCGACGCGTTGCTCGGCGACAACAGTCGGACCTGAGTGGCGCTCAGGTGCGACCTCGTGGTGAGGGACGTCGCAGCCGATGATGGTGCAGGTGACCGGCGACGCCGCGCGGTTTCGCGAGCTGGTCTTCCCCTATCTGCAACATGACCCGGTCCTGCATACCGTGCTGCTGACCAGCGTCGAGAGCCGTACGGGCGCAGATGTGGTCGACGAGGACCCGCCGACGTTCGCATCGGTGCACGGCGACGGCGGCGCCGTGGTGGCCGCGGCAATGCACACCAGGTCGCATGGCATCTTCTTGGGCGGCCTGCAGCGCGAGTACGCCGGTGCGGTCGCCGACGCGTTCGCTGCGACCTCACCCGATGCGGCGACGCTGGAGGCGTTGACCTCGACTGCGTCGGTCTTCGTACAGCGCTGGCAGACCTTGCTGGGGGTGGGCGTCAGCAAGGCCGGCGGCACCCGGTTGCACCTGCTCCGCGAGCTACATGGTGCGGCAGCGGCCGGGGGTCCGCGGCGCGGCACGGAGGCGGACGTCGACCTGCTGACGGCCTGGGTCGACGCCTTCGGCCGAGAGCTCGGCATGGCCGGCGGCATCTCGAGCGCCGCCGTACGCGGCTGGACCAAGACACGTCGGGTGTGGCTGTGGGAGGACGATGGCCGGCCGGTGAGCCTGGCCGCACACCAGCTGCCATGCCATGGCGTCACCCGAATCGGCCCCGTCTACACCCCACCGGAGCAGCGCGGGCACGGGTACGCCAGCGCGTTGACCGCTCATATCTCAGCGGTGCAGCGCGGGCATGGCTCGCAGGTCTGTCTGTTCACCGAGCTGGACAACCCGACCTCGAACAAGATCTATGCGGCGATCGGGTTCGAGCCGGTCGCCGACTTCGCGCGGTACTCGTTCCGCTGACCGGCGCCCATGACGCCGGCGCGAGATGCCGGGGAGCCGGCCAACCAGGACGTAACCCCGGCACGGATTCTTCAGGAGTGCGACAGCGCAGTCCATAGCCCGTCGCGGCGCAGCAGCCCCCTTCTCCGGAGGCACCCGATGGTCGGCATGACGACCGACCCGATCACCAACACCGGCAACTCCGGTAGCGGGCGACCACTCGGCGTCAGTCGATCCGCTCGGTCAGCGAGACGACGATTCCCTCCGGCCCGCGCACATGGGCCATCCGCCAGGTGTTCTCGTGCTGACCGATCCCGCCGACCAGTCCGTATCCACCCGCGGCCAGACCGTCGACCGTCGCCTGGAGGTCGTCGACCTCGAAACAGATGCTGCGCAGACCCAGCTCGTTGGCCATCGCGGTGGGCGATCCGGGCCCGTGGTCGGGCCTGACGAAGCTCGCGAGCTCGACCCCGGCTCCTCCGTCGGGCGGCCGAGCATGACGATCTCGGTCCGCGAGTCCGGGATGCCAATGACCGTGTCGATGAACTCGCCCTCCACGAACGTGCGGCCCTCGACCTCAAGACCCAGGTCGGCGAAGAACGCCGTCACCGAGTCGAGGTCGGCGACGGTGATTCCGACGTGGTCGAACTGCCTGATATGTGACATCACGTCCATCCTCCAGTGCTGTCCGATCTTTGGTCCAAGGACAAGGCGCCGAGGCATTCTCGACATGCCCACAGCCGCACACCGGATGCGCAGCCGGCGGAAGGACGTGGCCGCGTTGACCGTGGACGGTACGTAGGCTCTCGCGCTCAGCGCGTTGAGAGGGCTGCTGTGGAGTTGTGTGGTGTCGGGCGTGATGGCTCCACATGAAGCTCGTCACGTCGCGAAGCCACACAGGTGGGGATGATGTCCGCGCCGCTCTCCCGGTGTTCGACGTCAGCGGGACGACGGTCACCAACGCCGGCGGCCACGGACGGCAGGAGGGCCACGTTCGGCAGGAGGCCACGTTCGAGGTCTGCCGGGGCCCTATGAGTCCGTCCTGGTTGCAGCGCTGTCGGTCCTGGGCAGAGATGCCAGACCCCAGCGCGAGATGCGTTGCCGGCGACCTGCCGTCAGCACTGCGTGACGTTTGCGGAGAACGGGCACGGAGGGTCCCGACCCACCCGATAGCTTCTGCGGTGGAATCTTCTCGTTGCGCCCCTGCCGGTTCTACTCCCGTGCTGGGGGCGGCGGGTGGTCGGCGGGCCAGGGTGGCCATTCGTGTCGGTGTCGGGGAGTGTTTTCGCTGTGCTTTCGCCGGGTGGGCCAGTCGAGTTCCAGTTGGCTGATGGCGGCGCGCAGCGGGTGGTCGGGGTCGGGGAGCACGCGTCCGTCG
>DASSKO010000076.1:0-7342 GCA_035690425.1 Nocardioidaceae bacterium | reverse complement strand
GGGTCGGGTCACGGCCCTGATCGGGCCCAACGGTGCGGGCAAGACGACGCTGTTCGCCTGCCTGACCGGCATGGAGATACCCGATGCCGGCACCGTGCTTCTCGACGGCCGCGACATCACCCGGGCGACCAGCGACGAACGCGCGCGGCTCGGCGTCGCACGGACCTTCCAGCGGCTCAACGTCTTCGCGACGATGACCGTGCGCGACAACCTGCTCGTCGGGGCAGAGGGCCGCACGCCCGGGTCGCTGCTGCGCGGCACGCTCGGGCTGCCCGAGCCCAGCCGGGCCGCCGACCGCCGCCGGGTGCGCGAGGTGCTGCACCAGCTGCGCCTGCGCGGCGTGCAGGACACGCCCGCGGGCGCGCTGCCGACCGGCACGCTGCGGCTGGTGGAGCTCGGCCGGGCGCTGTGCACCGACCCCAAGGTGCTGCTGCTCGACGAGCCGGCCAGCGGCCTGGACTCCACCGAGACCGAAGAGCTGCAGGGAGTGCTGCGCGACGTCGCCGCGATGGGCGTGGCCGTGCTGCTGGTGGAGCACGACGTCGACCTCGTCTTCGAGGCCGCCGACGACGTCTACGCCATGGCCGAGGGGCGGCTGCTCGCCCACGGCAACGCCGAGTCGGTCAAGCTCGACGACCGGGTGCAGGACGTCTACCTCGACCCGGCGGGGCGGGGATGAACGGGCCCGGCGTCGAGCTGTCGCTCGAGCAGGTGCACGCGGGCTACGGCCCGGTGGAGGTGCTGCACGGGGTCGACCTGCAGGTGCCGCGCGGCGCGGTGACCGCGCTGCTCGGCGCCAACGGCGCGGGCAAGACCACCACGATGGCGGTCATCTCCGGGACCCTGCCGGTGCGGGCAGGCGCGGTGCGCTGGGCGGGGCAGGTCGTCAACCGGGTCGCGACCTACGACCGGGCTCACGCGGGGATGGTGCTGATCCCGGAGAAGCGCGGCATCTTTCCTGACCTGACCGTGCGTGACAACCTCGCGATCTTCGCGCACGGCGGCCCGCACGACGACGACTTCACCCCCGCCTACGACGCCTTCCCGGTGCTGCGCGGCCGGCTGGCCCAGGGGGCCGGCAGCCTGTCGGGCGGCGAGCAGCAGATGCTCGCCATGTCGCGGGCGCTGCTGCGCAAGCCGCGCCTGCTGCTGCTCGACGAGATCTCGTTCGGACTGGCGCCGCGGATCACGGCCCAGCTCTTCGAGGTGGTGGCCGAGCTCGCCCGTCAGGACACGACGGTGCTGCTCGTGGAGCAGTACCTCGGCGAGGCGCTGCGCATGGCCGACGTGGTCTACGTGCTCGCGCGGGGCGAGGTCGCCTTTGCCGGCGAGCCGGCGGAGCTGGCCCACCGGAAGGCGCTGCCGGGCTACGCCACCGTCTGAGCCGGTGCGCTACGGCTGGTAGGGGATGTAGGGCACGGCGAAGCAGTTCTTGTTCATGTCGGCCACCTGCGTGACCCAGCCGCCCTGACCGCCGTTGGCGCTGTCCTGCCAGCGGACGACGTTGATGCAGGCGTCGGAGTTGTACGTCGGCGGCGGTTCGACGACCGTGAAGTCACGCGGGGTCAGCAGGCCGTGCCCCGTGTAGGGGGTGGACCGGTCCATGTAGGCCTCGACGCACTTGCGGGTCAGGTCGGCGCCGCAGGAGGACATCGCGTCGGCGAGCCACTGCGCGGACGCCCAGCCCTCGAGCGCCCACTCCGACATCTTGTCGGGGCCGTCGTAGCCGTAGCGCTTCATCGCCGCACGGAACTCCTTGACGGTGGGGTACTGCGTGTCCTCGTAGTTCAAGGTGTTGCCCATCGCCCACAGCGAGTTGCGGCAGTGCGGCGAGTCGGCGAAGCCGGTCTTGATGTTGGCGGTCCAGCTCTGGGTAGTGGTGACCTTGGCCTTCACGTCGAGGTTGTTCTGGTCCATGGCCTTGCACAGCGACTCGTTGCCACCGACGTCCATGACGTCGTAGACGTACTGCACGCCCTGCGACTTCATGTGGATGACGGCAGAGTTGAAGTCGGGCAACGCGAAGTCGACCTGCTCCTCGTCGACCTGGTAGCCCTCCTTGCGCAGGCCGTCGGCGATGTGCTTGCCGAACGACGCGGACGCCGCCTGGTTGTAGTAGACGACGCCGGCCTTGCGTGCGACGTTCGGGAACTTCACCTTGAAGTAGCGGTAGTTCTCGGTGCCGCCGTAGAGCGTGCCGTTGTAGCCGACCTGGCCGTTGCGCGGGTAGCCGAGGCCGCCGTAGATCGAGTAGATGTGGCTGTACTGGCTGTAGGCGTTGTCGATCGGCTGGCCACCGATGTCGGGCACGTCCTTCTGCTGGACGTAGGGCGCACCCGAGTAGTCGAAGATGGCGTTGCCGGCGAAGGCGAACACCTTGGTGGTGTCGATGAGGTTGCGCACGCACGACTGGTTGCGCGCGCCGTTGGCCCGGTCGTCGCAGGAGTAGAGCTGCACCATGCGGCCGTTGACACCGCCGTGCGCGTTGAGGTCCTGGAAGAACGCCTTCGCGCCGTAGAACGGTCCGACGAACGCCTCGGGGTCGAACGGGTTGGAGATCGAGTCGATGGCCCCGACCCGGATCATCGTCGGCGTGACCCCGACGTCGGATGCGGTGTTCTTGGTCGCGGTCTTGGTCGACCCACTGCCGCTGCCCGACTGGCCGCCGGTGCGCGACCCGTCGGAGCCGCCGGCCGGTGCGCCGGCTGCGCTGCCGGTGTTCGCGCCGCCGCCTGCTGCGCCACCGGGTCCGGCCGACGACTCGGGTCCGACCACACCGCCGTTGTCGCCGGCGCCCTGGTCGACTGCGGCCGCACTGCCCTGCGCCGCTTGAAAGGCACTGTCGGGCAACCGGGTGCCACAGGCCGTCGCCAGCAACGTCAACCCGCCCATGGCGGCCGCTGCGACACGTCGCCGGCGGTTCATCAACGGTCTCCCTGTCCGGCGCAGGCACCTGCGCGCACCCGAGTATTCGCGATCGTGTGACGATTCCCTACCGGGAGATGCTCGCCTCGGGCGGGTTCATACCGGCCAGGCCTCGCGGCGCCACGCGGCGTCCCAGAACATCCACTCGTAACGGCTGGTCGTGACGTAGACCTCCACCAGGTGGTCGTCATCGACACCGGCGAGCCGGTCGGTGACGGCGAGCACCTCGCGCACCAGCGCGCCGAACTGCTCGTCGGCGTAGGTGTCGATCCAGCGCTGGTACCGGGCGTCCGGCGAACCCTCCTCGACCAGCCGTTGACCGACCTCCCAGTAGATCCAGTAGCAGGGCAGCACCGCGGCCACGCCCTCGGCGTAGCTTCCGCCGTAGGCCGTGGCGAGCAGCGCCGCAGTGTAGGCACAGGTCGTCGGTGACATCGGCGTCGCGGCCACGTCTGCGGGGTCGACCCCGAGCTCGGGCAGCAGCGACTCGTGCAGCGCCCGCTCGACGGCCAGGGCGCCCGCGGCGTGCCGCGTGAACATCTCCGTGTCCGCCGGGTCGGCCGCCTTGGCACCGACGACGGCCAGCGCCTTGGCGTAGTCGGCGAGGTAGCGCGCGTCCTGCGCCAGGTAGTAGGCGAATCGATCAGGGTCGAGGCTGCCATCGGTCAGCCCGGCGAGGAACGGGTGGTCGAGGATCGCGGCGTAGACCGGCTCGCCGGCCGACCACATGCGCGAGCTCAGGCTCACCGGCGTACCAGCCTGCGGATTCCACCGACCACCAGCGTCCCGAGGGCGGCGGCGGCGAACGACACGACCGACGCGCTCATCCAGCTCGCCGGGGTGAAGCCGATGTCGTGCGCGACCCTGCCCCAGCCGTCGGCCCACCACCCGATGCCGCCGGGGTAGACGAGCTGGTACGCCGCGAAGCCAAGCGCCCAGGGCAGCAGCATCACCGGGCGCGCGGGTGCCGAGGCGGTGACGTCCCAGCGATGCCGGCCGTCGAGCAGGAAGTAGGCGACGACGAAGACGGCGAACAGCGGCACGAACACCGAGCCGAGCAGGTAGAGGAAGTCGAAGTAGTTGCTGATGTCGAGCACCAGGGCGAGCGCCGTCGCGAGGCCGCCCACGGCGACGGCGAGCAGCCTGCGGTCGACCAGCGGGCGCAGGTTCTGGATCGACACCACCGTCGAGTAGGTGTCGGCGAACGACTGGTCGAGCTCGCGCAGCACCAGCACCCCGAAGGCCAGCCAGCCGACCGGCACCGCGATGAACGCCGCGAACATGTCGTGCTGCAACGTGTCGCCGGCGCGCACCACGGTCGCGAGGGCGACCAGGCCCAGCGTGTAGTAGGCCACCTGCGTGACGGTGTAGCCGAGGAACGACGCGGTGAACGCCGACCGCGCCGAGCGCGCGTGCCGGCTGTAGTCGCTGGCCAGCGGTGCCCACGAGACCGACACCGCGATCGCCACGTCGGCCGCGGGCCAGAAGCCACTCCACGACCCGGTGCCGAGGTCGGGCAGCGGGTGGCGGAGCAGCTGGACGAACAGGTAGATGGTCGCGAGGACCACGGCGACGAGCGCGTAACGGCGCAGGATGCGCACCGCGCCGAGTGGGCGGATGGCCATGAGCGTGGTCAGGACCCCGGCCACGACGACGTAGGGCCAGTGCACGTGGTGCCACGGCAGGAGCTGCTGCGCGGCCGAAGAGATGACAACGATCTCGAAGACGCCCCAGCCGACCAGCTGCACGACGTTGAGC
This sequence comes from Nocardioidaceae bacterium, assembly GCA_035690425.1. GTDB lineage: Bacteria > Actinomycetota > Actinomycetes > Propionibacteriales > Nocardioidaceae > DASSKO01. The sequence continues at coordinate 2,659 of DASSKO010000076.1, read as the reverse complement.
ACGGTCGGCAGGTAGGACAGCCGCACGCCGAACAGGCCGCGCAGCAGGACCATCGACGGGGCACCGGTCTGCGCACCGGGCACCGCGGAGGCGGAGACCAGCAGCGTCCCGAGCACCGTCCCGACGACCACCGCCGCGAAGGCACCGACGAGCGGCAGCTTCGGGAAGCCGGCGGGTGCCAGCACGCCGATCGCGCCGACCGGGCCGAGCAGGCTGACCCCGAGGTTGGCCCACAGGCCCAGCTGGTCGAAGAAACCGAGGACGCGGGGGGCCTCCTCGGCCAGCGTCAGCGGTGCTTCGGAGGAGCGTGGCCGCTCGGCGGCCGGCTCGACGATCGTGGGTTCGGCGCCGACGGCCATGTGCGCTCCCTACGCCGGCATTACCCGGACAGGTTCAGCGGTCGGCGGCCCTTGCTGTTGCTCCGGTGTTGTGCGCCGGCGCACCCAGCCGCCCTCTCAGCCCGGTCGGTCCGAGCTCCCGCGACGGGTCCGACTCTATGCCTGCCCCGAGCGCCCGGCGAGCCGGCGCCGATCGGCGTACGTCTCCGTCAGCGCAGCAGCCGCGACATGCGCCGGTCGGCCAGCGGCTTGCCGCCGGTCTGGCAGGCCGGGCAGTACTGCAGGGCCGAGTCGGCGAACGACACCTCGCGCACGGTGTCGCCGCACACCGGGCACACCTGCCCCGCGCGGCCGTGCACCCGCATGCCGAGCTTCTTCTCGGCCTTGAGCTCCGCGGCCGCCAGCCCGCGGGCCCGCTCGACGGCGTCGCGCAGCACCTCGCCGATCGCCGCGTGCAGGGTGGCGATCTCCTCGGCGGTCAGGTTGGCCGCCGGCCTGAACGGCGACAGCTTCGCCGCGTGCAGCACCTCGTCGGAGTAGGCGTTGCCGATGCCGGCGATGACCGCCTGGTCCCGCAGCACGCGCTTCACCTGTGCCCGGCCGGCATCGTGCAGCAGCGAGGCAAGCTTCTCGACCGTGAAGGCCGGGTCGAACGGGTCGATGCCGAGGCGGGCGATGCCGGGTATGTCGGCGGGGTTGCGCACGCAGTAGACCGCGAGGCCCTTGCGGGTGCCGGCCTCGGTCAGGTCGAACCCGCTGCCGTCGTCGAGGTGCACTCGCAGTGCGAGCGGGCCCTTGCCGGGTCGCGGCGGCGCGGTAGGTAGCTGGTCGCGCCACTGCAGCCAGCCGGCGCGGGCGAGGTGCACGACGAGGTGGATGCCGTCGACATCGAGGTCGAGGAACTTGCCGTGCCGTCGCGTGCCGCGCACCTCCAGCCCTTGGACGGCCGTGATCGGCGGGTCGTAGGTCTTCAGCACGCTGACCGCGGCGACGTCGACCCGGGCGACCGCGCGACCGGTGGCCTGCTCGCCCAGGAAGTCGGCGAGCGCCTGCACCTCGGGCAGCTCAGGCACCCGAGCAGTGTGTCAGCGCACGGCGCCGGCCGTCCTCATCGCGGCGATGCGGGCGGCGTCGTAGCCGAGGCCGGCGAGGACCTCGTCGGTGTGCTCGCCCAGCCGCGGCGCGCGGCGGAAGGCCGGCTCCCCGGCGCCCAGGAACTTCACCGGCGCCCCGGCCACCCCGACGCTGCGGTCGGCTCCCGGCTGCGGCAGGTCGACGAGCATCCGCCGCGCCGCGACGTGCGGATCGGTCACGATGTCGGAGGCCTTGTTGACCGGACCGCACGGCACCTGCCCCGCCAGCGTCTCGACGACCTGCGCCGTCGTGCGCGCCGACGTCCAGGCCTCGACCAGCCCGATCGTCTCGGCGCTGCGCGCGAACCGCGCCTCGTTGGTCGCGAACCGCGGGTCGCCGGCCAGCTCCGGTCGACCGATCAGCCGGGCCAGCGCCCGCCAGTGGTTGTCGGTCGGGGCAGCGACGCTGACCCATCCGTCGACCGTCGGGAAGATGCCGTACGGCGCCAACATGGGATGCGTGTTGCCCTGGGGCTGCGGGTCGATGCCGGTGTAGGTCTGCAGGTAGATCGCGCGCTCGGACAGCGACATGATCCCGTCGTACATGCCGACGTCGACGAAGTCGCCGACCCCGGTGCGCTCCGCCTGGCGTACGGCGGCGAGCAGCCCGACCGTGAGCAGCACGGCAGGCCAGACGTCGCCGGTCGCGGGGCCGGTCTTCACGGGGTGCTCCGGGTCGCTGCCGGTCGTGCCGACGAGGCCGCCCATACCCTGCGCCACGATGTCGAACGCAGGCCAGTCGACGTAGGGGCTCACGCCGGTGCGCGGGTCGCCGAAGCCGCGGATGGCGGCATAGACCAGTCGCGGGAAGCGGTCGTGCAGCGTCTCCCACGCCAGGCCGAGCCGGTCCATCACCCCGACGCGGAAGTTCTCGACGAGGACATCGGCCCGGCTCAGCATCTCGAGCAGCACCTCGCGACCGTCGTCGGTCTTGAGGTCGAGCACGATGCCGCGCTTGTTGCGGTTGACGCTCTGGAAGTAGCCGCCAAAGGACCGCTCCTCGTCCTCGCGCAGGAACGGACCCCACTGCCGGGTGGCGTCACCGGCGGGCGGCTCGATCTTCACGACGTCGGCGCCCATGTCGGCGAGCAGCATCGTGCAGTAGGGCCCGGACAGCACCTGGGTGAGGTCGACGACGGTCAGCCCATCGAGTGGCAGCGGCACCCGTCGGTCCTATCAGTGGAGTTC
>DASSKO010000075.1:0-24266 GCA_035690425.1 Nocardioidaceae bacterium | reverse complement strand
CGTTCTACGGCGTACCGGTGCACGAGCTGCTGCCTGCGGGCGACCCGATCGGTGGCGCCACCGAGCCGGCACCGAAGCTGGTGCTCGATCTGGAGCGCCTCAGCCACGTCGAGCTCGACGAGGCACGGCTGCTCGGTCGCTACGCCGCGACGATCCAGGCGCAGCGCGGTGACTACAACGGCCGGGTGCTGTCGATCCGACGCGACGACCTGCGCACGCTGGCCGTGCTCTACGACACCCGCCCGGCCGAGCTGGCCGAGCGGCTGGTGTCGTGGGGCGTGCTGCACGCCGACAGCCGGGCCGCCGACGTCGCGCGCCTCGAAGAGGAGGAGTAGCGCTGGAGGTCGGCGCACCCTCCGCCTAGAAGGCTCCGCCTAGAAGTCGCCGCCCTCGTCGAGGAGGCGTTCGACCTCCCGGCGGATCAGGCCGAGCCGGGCCTCCTTCACCAACGGGATGTCGCGCCTCCGGCGGCGGACGTCGTCGATGTCGACCTCGACGGTGACCAGGTCCTCGGTGCCCTCGGTCGCTCCCGCGACGACGTTGCCCCACGGGTCGACGAGGTGCGAACCGCCCCAGAAGCGCAGGTCTCCCTCGACGCCGACCCGGTTCACAAACACCACGAAGAGCTGGTACATCCGGCCGTAGAAGCTGGTGATGTCGCGCCAGTAGGTCCGTGAGTCGTAGCGCTCCGGGAAGCTGCTCTGCGCGCTGGTGGTGGGCACCAGCAGCATCCGTGCACCGTCCTGGGTGGCCAGGAAGGGCAGTTGCGGCTGCCAGGCGTCGTTGCACACCAGCATCGCCATCTTCCCCGCCTCCCCTCCGGGGAAGGCACGCAGTCCGGTGCCCGGGGTGAAGTGCTTGCGTTCCTCGAAGTCCAGGTAGGTGGGCAGGTACAGCTTGCGGTGCACGTGCACCAGCTGACCGTCGCGGTAGTACGCCGCGCTGTTGTAGGTGTGTAGCCCGCCGGCCTCCACGAATCCGAGCACCAGACCGGCTCCGCCCGCGTCCTTGGCCAGCCGCAGCAGCCGCTCGTCGTCCGGCCGCAGCGACAGGTCGACGTCGACCCGACCGACGGAGTAGCCGGTCAGATGCAGTTCCGGGAACACGATCAGGTCCGTCGACGCGCGCACGGCCTCGGCGATTGCCTCGGCCGCACGCGCGACGTTTGCGTCGATGTCTCCGAGCGTGGAGTCGACCTGCGCGAGGGTGATCCGCATGCGTGCCTCTCCCGTGGCGGGTTGCTCAGCCGATGAAGCCGTTGTCCTCGAGCCAGGCCTCGGCGACGGCCTCGGGCGGCAGGCCCTCGTCGTCGACCTGCGCGTTCAGCTCGGCCATCGTCTCGGTCGACAACGCCTCGGCGATGGGCGTGAAGACGTCCTCCAGCTCTGGGTGCTGCTCGAAGGTGTCCTGCATGGCGGTCATCGCGAGGTTGTACTTCACGAAGAAGTCCTTGTCGTCCTCGAGGACCACCATGTCGTTGGCCGGGATACGACCGTCGGTCGAGAAGACCTCACCGAAGTTGCAGGGGTCGCCCTCCGGGACCCGGGTGAAGACGATCCCGAGGTCGACTTCGGCGATCTGGGAGTCGGGCAGGTCGAAGTTGTAGGCCTGCTCCACTCCGGGCCAGCCGTCGGCACGGGTCAGAAACTCGGTCGCGGCACACAGCGACGCCGCACTCGGGTCGTCGGCGACGAGGCCGGCGTAGTCGGAGAGCGTGCTCACGCCGAGCTCCTCGGCGCGGTCGGCCACGGTGGCGATGGCGTAGGTGTTGTTCACCGGCGACAGCGCGAACCATTTGACGTTGTTCTTCTGCAGGTCCTCCTCGGCGACCTGGTCGAACAGCTTCTGCGGGTCCGTGGGGGCTTCGGTGGCCTCATGGCCCAGGTGCACGGTCCATCCCGTCCCGGTGTACTCCCAGTACAGGTCGATCGCCCCCGAGGTCAGGGCGGCCCGGACATTGTCGGTGCCCACGATCCCGGTCTCGTCGTTGACGCTGGCACCGGCGTCCTCCAGCGCCAGGATGGCCATCTGACCCAGGATGAGCTGCTCGGTGAACTCCTTGGAGCCGACGGTGATGGACGCGCCGTCCAGGCCGCCACCAGCGGCATTGCCGCCACTGCCGCCGCTGTCGTCGCCTCCGCACGCGGCGGCCATCAGTGCCAGGCTCGCGGCCAGTGCGGTGAGGCGAACGGTCTTGATCGTTGAGTGAGCCATGGTGTCGGCCTTTCCTGATGCTTCGATGAGGTGGCGGGTGCCGCCGGTTCGGTCACAGGCCGCGTGGCCGAAGGTGGTCTTCGGCGATCCCGGCCAGGTAGTCGATGAGCAGGGCGAGCACGGCGGTCAGCACACTACCGACGACCGTGATGAGCTCGTTGCCGCTGACGATGCCGGCGTTGATGATTTCCCCGAGCCCGCCGGCCCCGATGAACGTCGCCAGGGTCGCCGTGCCGACGTTGATGACCAGCGCGGTCCGCACGCCGGCCATCATCACCGGGATCGCCAGTGGCAGCTCGATGCGCGCGAGGACGGCGAGCCGGGTCATCCCCATCCCCCGTGCGGACTCGATCACCGAGGGGTCGACCTGCTCCAGGCCGACCATGGTGTTGCGCAGCACCGGCAGCGCGGAGTAGGCGATCAGCGCGACCACGGCGGGCCAGAAGCCGATCGCCCACCAGAGGGCGAACAGCGCGATGAGCCCGATCGAGGGCACGCCCTGGCCGATGTTGAAGACCGCGATCGCCGACGGCGTGATCCGCCGCGCGAACGGGCGGGTCAGCAGGATACCCACGGGAACCGCGATCGCCAGCACCCCCGCCGTGGAGACAATGGTGAGCTGGATGTGCCTCCACCCTCGGGTCAGGGCAGAGTCCATGCTGAGCCGGCGTTGCGCGGTGAAGCCGAGGTCGGTGCTGCTCACCCACCAGACCACGATGAGCAGCACCACCGTCAGCAGCACCGGCATGAACAGATATCCGGCGAGCGAGCGGCGGCGGCGGTCGATCTCGCTGGCGCGGACCTCGGCCGTGGGCGTGCTCGCTTGCGGTGCGGGTGCCGTCATGGTCGGGACGCCACTCCCTCGCCCTGCTCGTTGGCGGCCCGCAACCGGCCACGCTCGTTCTCGCGCATGCCGCGCACGGCGTCGTTGATCGTGTCGATGTCCACGATTCCCTGGTAGGTGTGCGCGGCATCGACCACGATCGCGAGGCTGTAGCGGGCGGTGAGCATCTCGTTGAGCGTGTCGCTGAGGGTCGCGTGCGGTTGCACGACGGCATCGGCCGGCAGGCCGATCTCGATCAGCGCGCGGTTGCCCGGCGTACGTCGTAGGTGGTCGAGGTTGACCCACCGCTGCGGACGTCGCTGGCTGTCGAGAACCAGCACCGCGCTCTTGTCGGTGCTCTCCAGTGCGCGACGCAGCTCCTCGTGGCTTGCCGAGTCCGGCACGGTCGGCCACTCCTGCAGCTCGATGTCACGGACCCGGCTCAGCCCGATCCGCTTCAGCGAGGCACCACGACCGATGAAGTCGGCGACGAAGTCGTCGGCGGGGTTGACCAGGATCCGCTCGGGGGTGTCGTACTGCGCCACGTGGGACTGTTCGCTCAGGATCGCGATCCGGTCGCCCATCTTGATCGCCTCATCGATGTCATGTGTGACGAAGATGATGGTCTTCTTGATCTGTTCCTGCAGCCGGAGGAACTCGTTCTGCAGCCGGTCCCGGGTGATCGGGTCGATCGCGCCGAACGGCTCGTCCATCAGCATCACGTCGGGGTCGGCACTCATCGCCCGGGCGACGCCGACGCGCTGGCGTTGACCGCCGGACAGCTCCTTGGGGTAGCGGCGACGGTAGGCGATCGGATCCATCCCCACCGTCTCGAGCAGCTCGTCGACGCGTGCGGCGATGCGCTTCTTGTCCCAGCCGAGCAACCGCGGCACGGTGGCGATGTTGTCGGCGATCGTCTGGTGCGGAAAGAGGCCGATCTGCTGGATGACGTAGCCGATCTGGCGCCGCAGCTGGTCGGGGTTGCTGTGGGTCACGTCCGTGCCGTCGAGGAAGATGCGGCCCGACGTCGGCTCGATCAGCCGGTTGATCAGCTTCATCGTGGTGGTCTTGCCGCAGCCCGAGGGACCGACGAGGATCACGATCTCGCCCTCGTAGATATCCAGCGACAGGCTGTCGACGGCCGGTTCGCTCTGGCCCGGGAAGTGCTTGACCAAGTCCTCGAGACGGATCTTCACCGTGCTGTCTGCTGCAGCGGCGGGCGCATCGGTCATCGGATACCTCGCGGGGTCGTGAGCCGGAAGACCAGGCTGTACACCAGGTCGAACAGGACTGCCAGGACGATGACGCCGAATGTCCCGGCGAGCACCAGGTTGAGCGCCCTCGCACTGCCGAACTGGCTGATGCCGGTGAAGATCAGGTTACCGAGGCCCGGGCCGTTGACGTACGCGCCGATCGCGGCGATGCCGACCAGGACGACGGTGGACACCCGCATGCCGGTCAGGATGACCGGCCACGCCAGCGGCAGCTCGATCCGGAGCAGCCGCCGCGTGCGGCCCATGCCCATCCCCTGCGCGGACTCGACGATCGCCGGGTCGACCTCGCGCAGCCCGACGATGGTGTTGCGCACGATCGGCAACAAGGCGTACATCACCAGGCCGACCAGCACCGAGGTCGCCCCGAGACCGAAGATCGGGATGAACAGGGGGAAGAGCGCGAGGGAGGGAATCGTGAGGAAGGTGCCGGTCACCGCGAGCACGATCTCGCGAGGTCGCTGGGTGCGGTAGGTGGCGACTCCGAGGCCGACACCGACGACGGTGGCGATGCCGATCGCCACCGCGACGATGATCACGTGCTCGATGGCCAGCGCGAAAAGGTCCTCCCAGGTGAACTCCAGGTACGTCAGAAAACTTTGGAGCCAGCTCTCGTCATCCATGGCAGCCCCCTCTCCCACCCCGGCGAACGGATGCACATCCTCCCACAGCGACCCATCATCTATTAGGCGTTCTTGACTGTCGCATGCGGCCCATCCGTCACACAAGGCACTCTGCGTCGTCGCAACCACATCGTCACCTGCCGCCGATCTCCCCCGCGTGAGGCGTCAAACGTGCAGGTCGAACTCCGCGCCGGCGTCGAGCAGTGCGTCCCACAGGTACTGGCCGTAGGAGCGGTCGCACAGCAGCAGAAAACAGCGTCGGTCCTCGCGGTCGTCGCGCACGACCTGGACCGCGATCCCGGCGAGCAGGCTTCGACAGGCGGCGCCGTCGGGGACGGCCGGCTCGCTGAGCTCGAGCGGGCACAGCTTGGCCAGCATCGCCGCCGCGGCGTCGCTGAGCTCTCCGGTGAACCCGATCCGCCAGACCACGCAGTCGGCCACGCCTGTGACGTGGCCCAGCCGGACCCGCAGGTAGCCGAACGCGTCGGCAGACACGTCGACGTCGGTGAGCCGACGGATCAGCTCGCGCAGCCACCGCTCGACCCACTCCCCCACCACGGTCGCGCCCGAGGAGGTGGTCGTCATCAGGTAGCGCTGTGGGCCGAGCCGCCCGGTGACGCCGTCGTCGAGGACCACGCCGTCCTCGGTGCACATCACGCCGTAGCGGACCGAGCCGACGGCTAGCTTGCGCCAGCGGTTGACGTAGAGCAGCTCGAGCATCGGTCTGGCTGACGTAGACGTGCAGAGTCCCGGACACGACGACGGTGTCCAGGAACGGCCGCACCGGCTCGGTCACGGCGCCTGCAGCGGGAAGGTGGTGAGCGGAAGCGCTACTCCTGCCAGGTCGCAGACCTGCGAGGACCAGCCGGCCGTGCAGTTGACCACCACCGGAGCGGCGATGCTGCCGCGATTGGTCCGCCCGCCGCGGACCCGCCCGTCGGCCACGTCGACGCCCACCACCGCGGTGTCCTGGTGCAGGTGGACTCCGCGGCGGTCGGCCTCTCGCGCGTAGCCCCAGACCACCGCGTCGTGCCAGACGATGCCCGAGGGCGTCGACTCCGAGGTTGTCGGACCGGCTGCGGTCGCCGGCGCATCGTGCGCAACGCGGCGTCGGAGTGCGCCAGGGTGAGATGGCCACGTTGGGAGAACATCACGTTGAAGTTGAGGTCGTCGGCCAGCCGCTCGTACAGCCGCAGCGACCGGTCGTAGAAGCGCACACCCTCAGGGGTGAGGTAGTTGGACCGGATGATCGCGGTGTTGCGGGCGGACGCGCCCGCACCGAGATAGCCGCGCTCGAGCGGCGGAGTAGCGGCCACGTCGGCCACCACGCTCGCTTCGGGGGCGCCTCATCCGGCCGACACCGGCGACAGCGCCGCGGCGTGCTCCAGCAGCGGGTCCACGGCAGCCCGCAGCGCGGCGCCGTCGAACCGCCAGGCGGGCCCCTGCAGCCCGAGCACGGCGACCAGGGTGCCGGTGGCGTCGAGGACCGGGGCCGCGACCGCGTGCAGCTCCGATTCGCGCTCCTCCAGGGCGTCGGCCCAGCCACGCTCGCGAACCTCGGTCAGGCACTTCTCGAGCGCGGCGAGCTCGGTGATCGTGCGCTCGGTGTAGGACCGGAGCGGGTCGTCGGGCAGCGCGCCGCCGTAGGCGAGCACCACCTTCCCGATGGCGGTGGCGTGGGGCACGCTCGGGCGGCCGATCTGGGCCACGCTGCGCACCGAGGACGAGCTCTGCGCGAAGTCGACCGTCATCGCGGCGTGCTCACCCGGAACAGACAGGGTCGCGGTCTCCCCGGTCGCCTCCATCAGCGCGATCAGGTGCGGGTGCGCGAGCTCGCGCAGGTCGATCCGGGCCAGCGCGGCGTTGCCGAGCTGGACCAGCCGCAGCCCGAGGCGGTAGCGCCCGGTCTCGGGCGAGCGCTGCACCAGCTGGCGATCCTCGAGCGTGGCGAGCATCCGGGAAGCCGAGCTGGCGTTGAGGCCGGCCCTGCGGGCGATCTCGTTGGTGCCGAGGTCGGCGGCGGACTCGGCCAGCACGTCGAGGACCGCAAGCGCGCGCTCCACCACGACCACCGGGCGCCCTGTTGGCTGGCTCACAGCGGCCATGCTAACGTGCTGACGTCCTATAAGGAAACAGTGTTGCCTGAAAGGCAACGATATGGCGGACTCTGCTGCAGTTGTCCCTCCGGCGGTCCGATACGTGGTGATCGGCGCCGGTGTGCACGGCCTGTCCACCGCATGGCACCTCGCCCGGGCGCTGCGTGCGCACGGCCGCGGTGGCGGCACGGACGTCGTGGTGGTGGACAAGGCCCGGGCGGGCGCCGGGGCGTCCGGCATCGCCTGCGGTGTCGTGCGCAACAACTACTCCCAACCCGCGATGCGGCGGCTGATGGCGCACTCGGTCTCGGTGTGGGAGGCCCACGCCGAGACGCTCGCATACCACTCCGTCGGGTATCTGCAGCTCGGCCCGGAGGCGATGCGGGCCGACGTCAGCCGGGTCCACGCCGAGCAGGAGCAGATCGGCTACCCGTCCTCGCTCGTCGAAGGTGAGACGGCGTGCCGGGCCTACATGCGGGACCTGTTCCCGGACTGGCAGGCGCAAGGCATCACCTGCGTGCTGCACGAGCGGCGTGGTGGCTTCGCGCACAACCGGGCGTCGTTGCGCGGACTGCAAGCGCTCGCCGAGGCCGAAGGCGTGCGCGTGCTCGACGGGGTCCGAGTCACGGGGCTGCCGGTCAGCGGCGGAGCGATCTCGGCCGTGGAGACCGACCGGGGGACGATCCGCTGCGACCAGGTCGTCATCGCCGCCGGCCCATGGACCCGCGACCTGTGGGCGATGCTCGACCTGCCCGACACGATCACCGTACGCCGGCCGGACGGGTCGCTGCACGAGGCGCCGATGTGGACGTACTGGCTGGTGCAGGAGGGCACCCTCGAGGTCGACCCGCACTCCTTCACCGACGCACACGGCCGCCCGCCGCCGGTGGTGCACGTGGACACCGACGCCCCGCTGTACGACGAGACCGGCGCGCTCGTCACCGACCAGCCGTGGGGCATCTACTACAAGCCCGACACCAACTTCGGCGGGGTGCAGGGCGGCAGCATGCCGCGCCGGGTCGAGGAGCCGGCCGCTGCGGTGGCGGTCGACCCCTACGGTCCGCAGGCCTCGCCGTACACGGCCGGCGCCGAGTTCGCCCGGCTGTGGACGTCCGGGCTCGCCCACTGCCACGCCCGGTTCGAGGGCCTGCGCACGCTGCTGCGGGCAGAACCGTCCGGTGCGATCGGCTGCTTCACCCCCGACAGCTTCCCGCTCTTCGACGCGTTCCGGCAGAACGCCTTCGTGATCGCCGACTCCAACCACGGCTACAAGATGATCGGCGTCGGAGGGCTGGTAGCCGACCACCTGCTGGGAGAGCCGCAGGAGCTGCTCGAGCCGTTCCGCTTCGCCCGCTACGAGCAGGGAGACCTGCACCCGGCCAGCAGCTCGCCGTTCCCGTGGAGCTGACGAGCAGTGCTGCGAAGACCTCACATCCCGAAGGAAGGTGGCCGCCATGCGCATCCCGTATGACGTGCCGAGGGTGCACATGTACACCCGCATCCGCAAGTCGCCGTACTTCTACGCCTCCCGGCGACACGGCGTGCAGTCCTACAGCGTGTGCAACCGGATGTACCACCCGCGCCACTACGACGACCCGGTCGCCGAGTACTGGCGGCTGGTCAACGACGTCACACTCTGGGACGTCGGCGTCGAGCGGCAGGTCGAGATCACCGGCCCCGACGCCTTCACCTTCACCAACCTGCTGACTCCGCGTGACCTCAGTCGGTGCGCGGTGGGTCAGTGCAAGTTCGTCCTCAACACCGACGTCGACGGCGGGATCATCAACAACCCGGTGCTGCTGCGGCTCGCCGAGAACCACTTCTGGCTCTCCGTGGCCGATGGTGACGTGCTGCTCTGGGCGAAGGGTGTGGCCGCCGCCCGGCCCGATCTCGACGTCACGGTCAGCGAACCCGATGTCGCGCCGGTGCAGATCCAGGGCCCCAAGTCCAAGGCGCTGATGACCGACCTGGTCGGCGAAAGTGTCAACGACCTGCGCTACTACTGGATGGCCGAGCACCGGATCGACGGCATGGACGTCGTGGTGTCACGCACCGGCTACACCGGTGAGGTCGGTTACGAGATCTACCTCCGCAACGCCAGCCACGACGGGCAGCGGCTATGGGCCGCGGTCCTGCAGGCCGGGCAGCCGCACGACCTCGCCGTCATCGGCCCCTGCCAGATCCGCCGGGTGGAGGCCGGCATCTTGAGCTACGGCTCGGACATCGCCTTGGACAACAACGCCTACTCCGACTATGCGTTCCTGAACCCCTACGAGGCGGGGCTGGAGTGGACCGTCGACCTCGACCAGGACAGCGACTTCATCGGCAAGCAGGCCCTGGCCCGGATCGCCGACGAAGGCGTGCACCGGCAGGTGGTCGGCGTGGAGATCGCCGGCGACCCGCTGACCGGCTACTTCGAGGACTACCTCCAGGTCGCCCACGCCGGTGACCACGTCGGCCAGGTGTCGTCCGCGTTCTGGTCACCGCGCCTGGAGAAGAACATCGGCTTCGCCCTGGTCCCCAGCACGTTCGCCGCGCTCGGCAGCAAGCTCACCGTGCGCTCGGCCAGCGGCGAGACCACCGCCGTCGTCGTACCCAAGCCGTTCCTCGACCCACGCAAGGACACCCCGAAGGGATAGACCGACATGACCGACACGAGCCACAGCACCGCCCGCGGTGCCGGCCTGGCCGAGCGGCTGGCCGCCGGGCCCGTCATCTGCGCCGAGGGCTATCTGTTCGAGCTGGAGCGCCGCGGCTACCTGCAGGCGGGAGCGTTCGTGCCGGAGGTCGTGCTCGACCACCCCGAGCAGGTCGTCTCCCTGCACGAGCAGTTCGTGCACGCCGGCTCCGACGTGGTGGAGGCCTTCACCTACTACGCGCACCGGGAGAAGCTGCGCCTGCTGGGCAAGCAGGACCTGCTCGAGCCGATGAACCGGCAGGCGCTCGACCTGGCCCGGCGGGTCGCGGTCGACAGCGGCGCACTGCTCGCCGGCAACGTGTGCAACACCAACGTCTACGACCCCGACGACGCCCGCAGCCACACCCAGGTCGCGGCGATGTTCGAGGAGCAGATCGGCTGGGCGGCGGACGCGGGGGTCGACTTCGTCATCGGCGAGACGTTCCGCTACCTCGGCGAGGCGGCGCTTGCCCTCGACCTCATCCGGCGCAGCGGCCTGCCGGCGGTCATCACGCTGGTCGTGGACGACGAGACCCAGATGCGCGACGGCGCCACGCTGACCGATGCCTGCCGCACGCTGGCCGACGCCGGCGCAGACGTCGTCGGCCTCAACTGCTCACGCGGACCGGCGACCATGCTGCCGCTGCTGCAGCCCGTGGTCGCGGCCGTGGACATCCCCGTCGCCGCGCTACCGGTGCCCTACCGCACCGGGCCACAGCAGCCGACCTTCCAGTCGCTGCACGACGCCACCACAGACCTGCCGCCCGAGGGACGTTCGTTCCCGACCGCTCTCGATCCCTTCACCTGCACCCGCTACGAGATCGCCGACTTCACCGCCCGCGCGGCAGCGGCCGGGGTCGGCTACTTCGGGCTGTGCTGTGGCGCGGCGCCGCACCACGTGCGCAGCATGGCTGAGGCGTTGGGACGCACGCCCCCGGCGAGCCGCTACTCCGCGGACATGTCCCGGCATGCCTACTTCGGCACCGAGCCCAGCCTGGCGCAGCGCAACATCGACTACCGCCAGCGGCTCTAGCGGCGCCGGCTAACCGACCTGCTGGGTCTTGTCGCGCACGAGCGCGGCAAGCATGCCGTTGACGAACGCCGGCGACTCGTCGGTCGAGAGCTCGCGGGCAAGACCGACGGCCTCGCTGATCGCGACCTGGTCGGGCACGTCGTCGTTGTGCAGGACCTCGAACGCGCCGATCCGCAAGATGTTGCGGTCGACCGTCGGCATCCGCGCCAGGGTCCAGCCTTCGGCACGCTTGGTCAGCAGCGCGTCGATCTGCTCCCGGTGCTCCGCCACCCCCTCGACCAGCGTGATCGTGTACTCGTTGACCGGCGGCTCGCCGATCGCCACCCGCTCGGTGAGGGTTTCGCCGAGCGGGAGGCTACGAAGCTCGCACTCGAAGAGGATGTCGAGCGCGCGCTTGCGCGCCTTGGTCCGCGCGGTCATGTTCGGGCAGTCATGTTCGGGCAGTCATGTTCGGGGCGTCCTGTCCGCGCGGTCAGCTGCTGACGCGGCCGAGATAGCTGGAGTCACGGGTGTCGACCTTGACCTTCTCGCCGGTGGTGATGAACAGCGGCACCTGGATCTCGTGGCCGGTCTCCAGCCGGGCCGGCTTGGTGCCACCGCTGGAACGGTCGCCCTGCAGGCCGGGCTCGGTGTACTCCACGACCAGCTCGACCGACGCCGGCAGCTCCAGGTACAACGGGTTGCCCTCGTGCATCGCGATCACGACTTCCTGGTTCTCCAGCATGAAGCTCTTCGCGTCGCCCACCGTGTCGGGCGTCACGGGAATCTGGTCGAACGTCGAGGAGTCCATGAAGACGTAGGACTGGCCGTCGTCGTAGAGGTAGGTCATCGCCCGCTTGTCGACGTTCGCGGTGTCGACCTTGACGTCGGCGTTGAACGTCTTGTCGACGATCTTGCCGGAGGTGACGTTCTTCAGCTTGGTGCGCACCACCGCGCCGCCCTTGCCGGGCTTGTGGTGCTGGAACCACTGCACGGCCCACAGCTGCCCGTCGAGGTTGAGCACCATGCCGTTCTTCAGGTCGTTGGTCGTGGCCATGCGTCGCCTGTCCTGCTCTCGTCGATGTCTGGAGTACGCCGGTACAAGTCCGACGTAGGAGTCTAGCCGTGCACCTCACGCCGCCCGAAATCCGCGGCGTACGCGCACCTGCCCCCGGTCACCCAGGCTGGTCTGCGGCGCGGCTCGCCAACGCGCGCAGGGCGAGCCGGAAGGAATCCAGGCCGAAGCCGGCGATGGTGCCGGTCGCCACCGCCGCCACCACGCTGGTGTGCCGGAAGGTCTCCCTGCCGGCGGGGTTGGTCAGGTGCACCTCCACCAGCGGCGCGGTCAGCATCGCGCAGGCATCGCGCATCGCGTAGGAGTAGTGCGTGAATGCCGCCGGGTTGAGCACCACCGGCGTCCCCGTGTCGGCAGCGCCGTGCAGCCATCGCACCAGCTCGGCCTCGTCGTCGGTCTGGCGTACCTCCACCTCGAGCCCGAGCTCGCGGCCGGCCGACTCGCACACCTGCACCAGGTCGCCGTAGGTCTGGGAGCCGTAGACCTCCGGCTCGCGGGTGCCGAGCCGGCCGAGGTTCGGGCCGTTGAGGACGAGTACGCGCACGACTCGACCCTAGCTACCGGAGACCTCGGCGTAGGCGGCGGTCAGCAACGCCGGGTCGGGTGCCTCCAGGATGCCCGGTCTGCCGAGCGCGTCGAGCACCACGAACCGCAGCCGGTCACCACGGGTCTTCTTGTCCACCTTCATGGCGTCGTGCAGCGCGGACCACGACCCGCCGCCGTAGCTGACCGGCAGCCCGACGAGCTCGAGGACCCGCCGGTGGCGGTCGGCGGTCGCCTCGTCGAGCCGGCCCGCCAACCGCGCCAGCTCCGCGACGAAGACCATGCCGACCGCGACCGCCGCGCCGTGTCGGAACTGGTAGCGCTCGACCCGCTCGATCGCGTGGCCGAAGGTGTGCCCGTAGTTGAGCGCCTCACGGCCCACCTGCTGGTGGGAGGAGGTGGCCTCCCGCAGGTCGCCGGCGACGACCCCGGCCTTGACCCGCACCGCCCGCTCGATCAGCTGCCGCAGCAGGGCGCTGGCCGGGTCGACGGCAGCCTCGGGGTCGGCCTCGACCAGGTCGAGGATCTCGGTGTCGGCGATGAAGCCACACTTGACGACCTCGGCCAGCCCGCTCACCAGCTCGTGCCGAGACAGCGTCTGCAGGGCAGCGAGGTCGCACAGGACTCCGGCCGGCTCGTGAAACGCACCGACGAGGTTCTTGCCCTCCGCGGTGTTGATGCCGGTCTTGCCCCCGACCGCCGCGTCGACCATGCCGAGCAGCGTCGTGGGCACCTGCACCACCTGCACGCCGCGCAGCCAGGTGGCGGCGACGAAGCCGGCCAGGTCGGTGGTGGCTCCCCCGCCCACGCCGACGACGGCGTCGGACCGGGTGAAGCCGCACTGGCCCAGCACGGTCCAGCAGTACGACGCCACCGGCGCCAGCTTGGCCTCCTCGCCGTCGGGCACCTCGATGGCGTACGCCTCGTAGCCCTGCTCGGCCAGGTCGTCACGGATCGCCTCTCCGGTGCTGCGCAGGGCACCGGGATGGACGACCGCGACCCGCCGTACCCCCGCGCCGAGCAGCGGCGGCAGGTCGCCGAGCAGCCCCGTGCCGATCACCACGTCATAGGGCTCGGCGCTGTCGACGCGAATCCGCTGCGGCGCCGGCTCAGGCATCGCCGACCAGCCGGGCGATCTGGTCGACGACCTCGTCCGGCGTACCGGCGCTGGTGTCGATGGTCGCGGTCGCCACCTCGGCATACAGCGGGCGTCGCTCGTCCATCAGCTGCTTGAGCCGGCCCCGCACGTTGCCCAGCAGCAGTGGCCGGGCGGCGTTGAGCCCGACCCGGTTGCTCGCCTCGGCCAGGCTCACGTCGAGGAAGACCACTCGGTGCTCGCTCAGCAGGTGCCGGATCTCCGGATCGGTGACGGCGCCGCCGCCGAGGGAGAGCACACCGTCGTGCTCGGACAGGCCCGCCCGCACCGCTGCCCGTTCCAGCTCGCGAAAGTGTGGCTCGCCGTGGTCGACGAAGATCTCGGGGATCGACGCCCCGGCAGCGGCCTCGATGTCGGCGTCGGTGTCGCGCACGGGAACGCCGAGCCTCGCCGCCAGCGCCGTGCCGACCGTGGTCTTGCCCGCACCCGGCGGGCCGACCAGCACCACCACCGGGCGCGTCGGCCCGACCCCCGTGCCGGCCCCCGTCCCGGCCCCCGTCCCGACGCCGGTCATCGCAGCCTCATCGTGGCCAGGTAGCCCTCGTGGTTGCGCCGGGTCTCCCCCACCGAGTCGCCGCCGAACTTCTCCACCACCGCGTCGGCGACTACCAGCGCCACCATCGCCTCGGCCACGATCCCGGCGGCGGGTACGGCGCACACGTCGGAGCGCTGGTGGTGGGCGACGGCGGCCTCCCCGGTGGCGACGTCGACCGTGCGCAAGGCCCGAGGCACCGTCGAGATCGGTTTCATCGCGGCGCGCACGCGCAGCACGTCACCGCTCGTCATGCCGCCCTCGGTGCCGCCGGCGCGGCCGGAGGCGCGCCGGATGCGGTCCTCGCCGGCCTCGACCCGGTGCTCGATCTCGTCGTGGGCGGCCGACCCGCGCGAGCGCGCCAGGTCGAACCCGTCACCGACCTCGACGCCCTTGATGGCCTGGACTCCCATCAGCGCACCGGCCAGCCGGGAGTCGAGGCGGCGGTCCCAGTGCACGTGGCTGCCGAGCCCCGGCGGGAGCCCGTGCACCACCACTTCCACGATGCCGCCGAGGGTGTCACCGTCGGCGTGCGCGGCGTCGATCTCGGCGACCATCGCGGCGCTGGCCGCAGGGTCGAGGCAGCGCACCGGATCGGCGTCGAGTCGCGCTTCGTCGGCGTACTCGGGCACACAGCCGGCGGGCGCGCTGGCCGTGCCGATGCCGACGACGTGGCTCACCACCCGGGCGCCGATCGCCTGGTGCACGAATGCGGCCGCGACCGCGCCGAGGGCCACCCTGGCCGCCGTCTCCCGCGCGGAGGCCCGCTCCAGCACCGGCCGGGCCTCGTCGAAGTCGTACTTCTGCATGCCGGCCAGATCGGCATGACCGGGGCGCGGACGGGTCAGCGGGGCGTTACGAGCCAGCCCCGCCAGCACCTCGGGGTCCACCGGGTCGGCTGACATCACCTGCTCCCACTTGGGCCACTCGGTGTTGCCGACCTCGACCGCGACCGGCCCGCCGATCGTGCGTCCGTGCCGCACCCCACCGAGCACCCTCACCTGGTCCTGCTCGAACTTCATCCGGGCGCCACGGCCGTAGCCGAGCCGGCGACGTCCCAGCGCCGCGGAGATGTCGGCGGAGGTGATCTCGACACCCGCCGGCAGACCCTCCAGGATCGCGACCAGGGCAGGACCGTGGGACTCCCCTGCAGTGAGCCATCGCAGCATGGCGGCAGTGTTTCACGTCCCCGGGCCCTCACCCACCGCCGTACCACCGAGCGGCCGTCTCGCCCCACAGCGCACCCACCAGCGCACCGGCCAGCATGAACGGGCCGAACGCGTAGCGCCTGCGGTCGACGACCTTGGCCAGCGCCAGGCCGCCACCGACCACGGCACCGAGCAGGAAGCCCGCGTAGATGCCCAGGACCAGCTCGGCCATGCCCAGCCAGCCGAGCGCGATACCGAGTACGCCCGACAGGCGGACGTCGCCGTAACCCATCCCGCGCGGATAGACGAACCACAGCAGGAAGTAGAGCCCGCCGGCGAGGACCCAGCCGAAGAGCGCGCCCAGCAGCGCCGACCAGTCGCCGGTGAGCGCCGACGCGAGGACGGCACAGACACCGACCACCGCGTACGACGGTGCGATCAGCCGGGTGGGCAGCAGCCGGGTGCACCAATCGACATAGCCGAGGGCGACGCCGACGACACCGAGGTAGACCCACATCGGCAGCGCCGGTGACCAGCCGACGGCGACGGCCGCGAGGCCGCAGGCGAGCGCGGCAGCACCAGCGGAGGCCAACGACAGCCCCGGGCGTGCCGCCAGGTCGACATAGGTGGTCTTGCCGTCACCGTCGGCGGAGTCGCGCGCGGGCTCGGGCAGCGCCGCCACGAGCCGCGGCACCAGCAGACCGCCGAGCGCACCGACGACGGCCGCTGCGACGACGACGGCCAGTGATGAGGTCACAAGCGCAGACCCTAGCCATCTCGACCGGCCGCCGGGGCGCTATCCACAGCTGGCGCGACGCTGCGCGGTGGCCATGCGGCAGTGTGGCGCGTTCCGGGGGTACAAACCGCCGACCGGTGCCCCGCAACGCGCCACGCTGGACGCAGCGGTGATCAGTGCCGAGCCGCCAACGCCTGCGCGCCCGCCGCACGCATGGCCGCCAACGGGGCCGTGGGCCGTCCGGTCATCAGCTCGACCTGCAGCGCCGCCTGGTGCACGAGCAGGTCCAGGCCACCGAGCACCGGCCGGCCCGCATCGGCGAACGCCACCGCGAGCGAGGTCGGCCACGGGTCGTAGATCACGTCGAACAGGGCCACCGCCCGGCCGGTGAGCTCCAGGACCGCGGAGTCCTGCGCTGCCGCGGGGATCGTCGAGACCACCAGGTCCACGCGTTGGGCGACCAGGTCGGACAGCTGCACGACCCGGACCGCCGTACCCGCCTCGGCGGCCTCGGCGGCACGGCGCGGGTCACGCGCGGCCAGGGTGATCCGGCGACATCCCAGCCGCTCGAGGGCGACGACCGTCGACGTGGCGGTCGCTCCGCCGCCGAGCACGAGCGCGGAGCCGATGTCGCTCAGGCCCCGCTCGGCGAGCGCGGCCACCAGGCCGGGCACGTCGGTGTTGTCACCCAGCAGCCGACCGTCGACCTCCCGCAGCACGGTGTTGGCTGCCCCGGTGGCGCGCACGGTGTCGCTGACCTCGCTCAGCAGGGGCAGCACGGCGCGCTTCAGCGGCATCGTCAATGACAGACCACGCCACGACGGACCCAGATCGCCGACGAAGCCGGCCAGCGACTGCTCGCTCACCTCCACCGCGTCATAGCGCCAGCCCAACCCGAGCTCGGCGTAGGCCGCGCGGTGCAGGACCGGCGACAACGAGTGCTCGACGGGACGGCCCAGCACGGCACAGCGCACGGGGCCATCGACGGGCCCGCGAGTCTCGGGTGCAGGCATCAGCACGCGTCGCTGCTGCGGCAGTACTCGCGGAACTCCTCGACGTTGCGGGCGTGCTGCTCGCCGGTCTCGGCGAACTTGGTCTCACCGGTCCGCAGGTTGACCGTGACGAAGAACAGCCAGTCTCCGGGTGCCGGGTGCAGCGCCGCCGACAACGCCCGCTCGCCCGGCGAGTCGATCGGCGCGGGCGGCAGGCCGTGCACCCGGTAGGTGTTGTAGGGCGAGTCGATCGCCCGATCGGTGTCGGTGGTGGTGACATTGCCGGACTTGCCGACCGCGTAGTGCACGGTGGAGTCCATCTGCAGCCGCATGCCCTCCTCCAGCCGGTTGTAGATCACCCGCGCCACCTTCGCGACGTCCTCGTCCCGCCGCGCCTCGGCCTCGACGATGCTGGCGACCGTCACCGCCTCCAGCGGTGTGATTCCCAGCGCCTTGGCCCGCTGCTTCAGGTCGTTGGCCTCGGCGGCCCGCTCGAACCGGTCGACCATCGTGGTCAGCACGCCCCTAGCGGTGGCGTCCGGAGGCAGCGGGTACGTCGCCGGGAAGAGGAAGCCTTCGAGGTGCCCCTCGGCGTACGCCGGCAGACCGAGCTTGCCGGGGTGATCCGCAGCGGCCTTGAGCCGCCGGAGCGGAATGTCGGTCTCCTTCGCGATCCGCTTCAGCGTCTGGTCGACGGTGAAGCCCTCGGGGATCGTGACGGCGTTCTGCACCAGGTTGTCGTGGTCGATCAGGACGTCCAGGGCTGCCCGGGCGCTCATCTTGTGCCGCATCTGGTAGAAGCCGGCCTGGATCAGCGCCGCCATCTCCTCCGTGCGGGCCTCGTCCATGAAGGCCTCCACGCTGGCGACGACGTCGGCCTCCTCGAGGGTCTGCGCGATCTGCGTCGAGGTCTGCCCGCTCTCGACCTCGATCAGCACCCTGCCCTCGCCCGGCCCGGCGTAGTCGGCCGGCGGCGCGAAGGTGTCCTCCAGCCAGGCGCGTCCCTTGGCGTAGGCGAAACCGCCCGCACCCACCAGGACGGCCAACGAGACGATGACCGCCAGGTAGCCACTGATGCGGCCGTGCGACCTGGGCCTGTTGTCCCTCATCCTGCTGCCAACTCGACGATCTCTCCCGGGGCGGACCCGGTGGCCCGCTCGCTGTCCAGCGCGTGCTGAAGGATCACCACCGCGGCGGCCTGGTCGACCACCGCGCGGCGTTTCGCGCCCTTCTTCCCCCGGTCACGCAACACCTGCTCCGCGGTCACGGTGGTCATCCGCTCGTCGACCAGCCGCACCGGAACCGGTGCGACGCGCCGGGCGATCCGACCGGCGACCTCGCGCACCTTCGTCGCCGCCGGGCCTTCGCGACCGGACAGCGACCGCGGCAACCCGACCACGACCTCGACGGCGGAGTGCTCACCGGCGAGCGCGGCGAGACGGGACAGGTCACCCGCGCCGCTGCGGACCGTCTCCACGGGTACGGCGATCAGGCCGGACGGGTCGCTGGCGGCGACACCGATGCGGGCATCTCCCACATCGACGCCAAGCCTCACTCCTGCCCGCACTATGCCGTGACCCGCTCTCCCACGGCGTGCTCGATCGCCGTGATCGCGGCGTCGGCCTTCGACACGTCGGTGCCACCACCCTGTGCCACGTCGTCCTTGCCGCCACCGCTGCCCCCGAGCACCGGCGCGGAGACCTTGACCAGGTCGCTGGCCGACAGCCGCCACTCACGGGCCGCGTCGTTGACCGCCACGACGACCGCCGGCTTGCCGCCGGCCGTGCCGACGACGGCGACGACGCTGGGTCGGCCGACGGGAAGCCGACCGCGCACGTCGAGAGCCAGCTTGCGCACGTCGCCACCGCCTGCGCCGTCGGCGCGATAACCGACGAACGACACCCCGAAGACGTCCTTCGCACTGTGTGCGAGCTCCGCGCCGGCGGAGAGCAACTGCTGCACGCGGATCCGCTCGATCTCCTTCTCGGCGCCGCGCAGCCGCTCGACGATGTCGTCGACGCGCTCGGGTAGCTCCTCGGAGCGCACCTTCAGCGCCTCCGAGAGCTGCTTGACCAGGACGTGCTCGCGGGCCAGGAAGCGGTAGGCGTCGGAGCCGACCAGCGCCTCGACCCGGCGTACCCCGGAGCCGATGGAGGATTCGCCCAGCAGCTTGACCACTCCGAGCTGGCCGGAGCGCTCGGTGTGGGTGCCTCCGCACAGCTCCCGGGCCCAGTCGCCGACCGAGACCACCCGCACCTCGTCGCCGTACTTCTCGCCGAACAACGCCATCGCGCCAGAGCGGCGCGCTTCGTCCTGGGTCATGATCTCGGCATGCACGCCGAGGTCGTCGACGACCAGGTCGTTGACCTGGGCCTCGACGTCAGCCAGCACCGAGTCCGGCACCGCACCGGTGGCGGAGAAGTCGAACCGGAAACGCCCTGGCGCGTTCTCCGAGCCTGCCTGCGTCGCGGTCTCGCCCAGCGCCTCGCGGAAGGCCTTGTGCACCATGTGAGTCGCGGTGTGCGACCGGCTGATCGAGCGTCGGCGCTCCACATCGACCAGGGCCTCGGCGCCGTCGCCCAGCGTCACCTCACCGGAGACCACCCGCACCCGGTGCACGATCAGCCCGGTGATCGGTGACTGCACGTCGAGGACCTCGACCCGGGCACCACCCCCGAGCGTGATCACACCCTGGTCGGCGAGCTGACCGCCGCCCTCGGCGTAGAACGGGGTGCGGTCGAGCACCAACTCGACCTCCTCGCCCTGGCCGGCAGCTGCCACGGTCTCGCCGCCGGAGACGATCCCGCGCACCAGACCCTCGGACACGACCTCGTCGTAGCCGGTGAACCTCACCGGCGTGCCGAGCAGGTCGGCGACCTCGCGGTAGGCGCTCGCGTCGGCGTGCTGCCCCTTCTTCGCGCGCGCGTCGGCCTTCGCCCGGTCGCGCTGCTCGGTCATCAGCCGGCGGAACTCGGCCTCGTCGACCGCGAGACCCTGCTCGGAGGCCATTTCGAGGGTCAGGTCGATGGGGAAGCCGAAGGTGTCGTGGAGCTGGAAGGCACTCGCGCCCGACAGCTGCTGCTGTCCGGCACCCTTGGTGTCGGTGACCGCGACGTCGAAGATCTGGGTGCCGGTCCTGAGCGTCTGCCGGAAGGCCTCCTCCTCGGCGTAGGCCACCTCGCTGATCCGGCCCCACTGCTGCTCGATCTCGGGATAGGACAGCTTCATCTTGTCTCTGCTGACCGGCAGCAGGTCCGGCAGCGTGGGCGCGTCGACCCCGAGCAGGCGCATCGAGCGCACCGCGCGGCGCAGCAGCCGCCGCAGCACGTAGCCGCGCCCCTCGTTGCCGGGGGTGACGCCGTCGCCGATCAGCATCATCGCGCTGCGCACGTGGTCGGCGACGACGCGGAACCGCACGTCGTCGATATGGCCCGAGGCACCCCCGGCGCCGTAGCGGCGGCCGGTGAGGACCTCGGCGGTCTCGATGACGGGGAACACCTCGTCGATCTCGTAGAGGTTCTGCTTGCCCTGCAGCAGGTAGGCGACCCGTTCCAGCCCCATGCCGGTGTCGATGTTCTGCTGCGGCAGCTCGCCGGCGATGTCGAAGTCATCCTTCGCCCGGACCTCGGAGAGCTGGTACTGCATGAACACGAGGTTCCAGATCTCCAAGAACCGCTCCTCGTCGACCACCGGACCGCCGTCGGGGCCGTGCTGGGGGCCGCGGTCGACGTAGATCTCGCTGCACGGGCCGCCGGGGCCGGGGATGCCCATGTGCCAGTAGTTGTCCTTGCGACCACGGCGCTGGATGCGCTCGTCGGGAAGGCCGGCGACCTTCTTCCACAGGTCGATCGACTCCTCGTCCTCGTGGTAGACGGTGGCCCAGATCCGATCGCCGTCGATGCCAAGCCCACCACGCTGCTGAGGGGTGGTGATCAGCTCCCACGCGTGCTGGATCGCCCCCTCCTTGAAGTAGTCACCGAAGGAGAAGTTGCCGTTCATCTGGAAGAACGTGCCGTGCCGCGTGGTCTTGCCGACCTCCTCGATGTCGAGGGTGCGCACGCACTTCTGCACGCTCGCCGCGCGCTCGAAGGGAGGCGTCTGCTGACCGATGAAGTACGGCACGAACGGCACCATGCCCGCGTTGACGAACAGCAGGTTGGGGTCGTCGAACAGCAGCGGTGCCGACGGCACGACCGTGTGCCCGCTGTTCTCGAAGTGCTGCAAGAACCGGCGCCGGATCTCGGCGGTCTGCATCAGGTGCTGCCCCTTCTCTTCGCTGCGGTGCGCCCCGGCGAGCTGGTGTCCGGCGAGCTGGTGTCCGGCGCCCCCTCCGGTGTCGGGGGGAGAGCCGTCTGGTCCGGGCGATCAGCGTGGGCCAGCTCGAGCCTGGACCGCAACTCGGTTTCGTGCTCGGCCATGCCCTCGCGCACCTGGCCACTGAACAGCCGCGCGCCGTGGCCGAGGGCTGCCAGCTGGTCGGCAAGCCCGGAGGGCGTGAACCTCTCGGCCGCCCGCCGCGTCTTGACCACCGCGTAGACGCCGCTTCCCGCGCCGACCGTGAACCAGAACATCCTGCTCATCGTGCTCGCCTCGCTGCTGCCCGGGTAGCCTTGCGCCGACGCCGGTACTCACGTCGTACCTGCCTGACCAGCTGCGAGCGACTGTCCTCGTCGAGCGCCCGGCGTACGCCGTGTCCCAGCGCCGCCGCCTTGATCAGTGGCTCGCCGAGCGTTGCATTGACCACCCGGCTGGTGGACACCTCGACCGGCTCGTCGCGGTCGAAGGTGATCACGTAGTCGGCTGGAGGGTCGGCGCGGTCCGGGCCGCGCTCCTGCTCCAGGTCGGCCTGCCGTGCCGTGAGCGCTGTGACCTGCTCCTGCAACGTCGTGATCTGGGCGTCCGCTGCCGCCTGCCGCTCGGTGGCCTGGCCGCGCAGCGTCAGCAGCGCGGCAGCAAGTGCGCCGGTCGCCATGGCCAGCAGCACGCAGGCGACCACCAGCACGATCAGCAGGGGGTCCATGACCTCCGACCCTACCGCGCTGGCTCAGCCCTTCCGGCGCAGGATGTTGGTGATCCTGGCCAGGCGTTCCTTGATGCCTGCCTCGGCGCCGAGCTCGGTGGGCCGGTAGTAGCGCGCGTCGGCAACCACGTCCGGCGCGTACTGCTGTGCCGCGATCCCGAACGGCTCGTCGTGGGCGTAGAGGTATCCCTTGCCATGCCCGAGCTTCTTCGACCCCGCGTAGTGGGCGTCACGCAGGTGCGAGGGCACCGGGCCGATCTTCCCGCCGCGTACGTCGGACGACGCCTCGTTGATCGCCGTGATCACCGCGTTGGACTTCGGTGCCAGCGCCAGCGCGATCACCGCCTGCGCCAGGTTGAGCCGAGCCTCGGGCAACCCGACCAGCTGCACCGCCTGCGCAGCGGCGACCGCGGTCGGCAGCGCGGTGGGGTCGGCCAGGCCGATGTCCTCACTGGCCGCGATGATCAGCCGTCGCGCGATGAACCGTGGGTCCTCCCCGGCCTCGATCATCCGGGCCAGGTAGTGCAACGCCGCGTCTGCGTCGGAGCCCCGGATCGACTTGATGAAGGCGCTGATCACGTCGTAGTGCTGGTCGCCCGCGCGGTCGTAGCGGACCGCCGCACGATCTACGGCGGTCTCGGCCGTGTCGACGTCGACGCTGTCGAGACCTTTGGCCTGCGCGGCACCGGCGGACGCCTCCAGGTAGGTCAGCGCGCGTCGCGCATCTCCCCCGGCGAGGCGCACCAGATGGTCGAGAGCATCCTGGTCGACGCCGGTCGCGCCGGCCAGTCCGCGCTTGTCGGTGACTGCTCGGCGTACCACGTCTCGCACGTCGTCGTCGGTCAGCGGCTCGAGCGTCAGCAGCAGCGAGCGCGACAGCAGTGGCGAGATGACCGAGAAGAACGGGTTCTCGGTCGTCGCGGCGACCAGCGTGACCCAGCGGTTCTCGACGCCGGGGAGCAATGCGTCTTGCTGGGCCTTGGAGAACCGGTGCACCTCGTCGACGAACAGGACCGTCTCGGTGCCGCCCCGAGCGAGCGACCGCCGGGCCTCGTCGATGGCTGCCCGCACCTCCTTGACGCCCGCTGCGACCGCGGAGACTTCTACGAAGCGGCGGTTGGTCTGGCCCGACACGATCGAAGCGATCGTGGTCTTCCCGGTGCCCGGTGGTCCCCACAGCAGGAGCGACATCGGCTGGTCACCCTCGATCAGCCGGCGCAGCGGCGAACCGGGCTCCAGCAGATGCTGCTGACCGACGAGCTCATCGAGGGTGCGCGGACGCATCCGCACCGGCAGCGGCGCCGAGGCGTGGGTGGAGTCGCTCAGGCTTCCGCTGCCACGAGACTCCTCCGGGCGCGCGGGTACGTCGAACAAGCCGTCGGACTCCACCGCACGAGCCTATCTGTCCAAGCGATCCGGAGGTACGGACGTGACAGGCGGCTGCTCGACCGCGGCCATAAGGGCGACCTCGGGCGCCTCCGAAACGAAGGACCCGATCTGGTGCTTCACTGAAGCCATGGAGGACGCAGATGCACCGCTGCGGCACTTCGGTGACTACCCGCACGGCGCCTACTGGTCGGTCGATGTGCCTGCGGACGACCAGGAAGACGAGTCCTATGAAGTCAGTGGAACCACGATCACGTTCATGCCCGATGACTCCGTCACCGTGCCTGTCTGGGATGAAGAAGGGCTGTTACCGGAGGACCCGGCCTGGTTGCACCAGGTCCTCGGTTTGAGTCCGGAACTCGTCGCTGACATCGCCACCTGGGGCACAGAGTGGAACGCCGCAGGCACTGGCAGCCGCCATCTCCCTGGAATGCCGGACCAAGCGCATCCGAATCGGCTTGATGCCGAAGCCCACATCCTCGCTGAGCGGCTGCGAGCCGAACTGCCTTCGGCGTTCACGGTGCTGCTTCGACTGTGAACGTTCCGCTGTGCGCGGGCCTCGTGACGGCGACGCGCGCCAGTGGCGATTGCGTCGCTGATGCGAATCCCGCGCGTTGCGCATGTCGGTCGGTGGTGTTAGACTCGAACACATGTTCGACAGGCCGGTCGATGAGCTCACGGTGGAGGAGCTCGACGTGGAGGAGACCCTCGACGCGATCGAGGCCTGGCACGCCGAGCGGCTGGAGCGGGAGACCCGCGAGTTCTGCGCCGCCGCGCACTACGCCGACCTGCACCACCCCGAGACCCTCGCACGCCGTGCCCACGGGCGGGTGCTGCCCGGCACCGAACGCCCCAGGCAGCTCGGCGGAGCCGGCACCCCGGCAGTGGCCGAGTTCGCCGCCGCCGAGCTCGGCGCGCGGATCGGCACCAGCCCCTACGGCGCCCGGATGCTGATCGCCGAC
>DASSKO010000074.1:0-9990 GCA_035690425.1 Nocardioidaceae bacterium | reverse complement strand
GGCAGGTGGGGCAGAAGTTCGCGAGGGAGATCTTCTTCCTGGGCCTCGAGTACGACGCGGCCGCCGCGCACCGGATGGGCATGGTGAACGCCGTCGTGCCCCACGCGGAGCTGGAGCAGGTCGCGCTGGACTGGGCGCGGCGGGTCAACGGCAAGTCGCCGACGGCGCAGCGGATGCTGAAGTACTCCTTCAACCTGATCGACGACGGGCTCGTCGGGCAGCAGCTGTTCGCCGGCGAGACCACGCGGCTGGCGTACATGACCGACGAGGCCGTCGAGGGCCGCGACGCGTTCCTGCAGAAGCGGGAGCCGGACTGGTCACCGTTCCCCTGGTATTTCTAGGGCAACTACTGGGACCTGCGTCAATGCATCAGGGCAGGTTCTGTGTGGCACGGGTGTAGCAGGAGCGGGGTCGAGGTGTTGTTGCAATCTCGCGCGGACGGTCTGAGGTGTACGTTGCCGGAGTCCGGCGCTGTGCCGCAGACTCGGTTGCATGACCGGCGTACCGCTTCCCGATTGGCTTGTCGCCGAGCTTCCGGACGTGAAACCGCACGGTCGTGTCGATACGGCCGGACCGTCAGCTGTGCTCTACGTGGCGCCGGACGCCTCAACGTCGATCTATCCCGATATCGTCTCGGCCTACGAAGCGCTTCGTGACGTCGACCTTGAGTTCAGTCCGGAGCTCGTACGCCGTGAAGGCGCCCGGGCGGGGATGATCACCTTCCCCAGCGAGCGAGAAGGGTCCCTCACGGCTTGGATGCCACGCAACGACGCTCGCGATCGCGCCCGACTCGAAGACGAATACGGCGAGTCCCTGGCCTGGGCGACGCGGTATCGCCGAGAAGGAGGCGCCAACTTCCTGAGCGCCTTCCGTTACATCGACACCCATCCGGCGTTCTGGATCCGCAGGAGCGGCGCGGCCAGTGAGCGCTCTCGATGGGTCTGGGAGACCAGCGGACACATGAACCGCGTGGACCTGGGCGAGCATTTCCACGACCCGTACCTCGACGCCGCCGGCAGAACGTTCGAGGAGGCGGTGCTGATGCTGGCCCGGAACGTGTCGCTGAGCTTCAACGACGACGGCACCGGGACCGGCGCCAAGCCACCGAACGCCTGGGCCGATGAATGGATCGGGACCATCAAGGCCCGCATCGACGATCTCGAGGTGCGTGGGAACTCGCGCTGAGGGCGTGGCAAGAGGTTAAGAGCGCTCCGGCGAGCTGTTGAACGGACCTTGGCCGCGGCATCGGCTTCTGACGGCGTGACGCGGTGACTACTTCCAGTGCTGTCGGGGATCGACGTGTCGTCGCAGTTCCATGGCGTCGTGGAGAACTCTGCCGATGACCCACACGTCGCCTTCGCGACGACAGATGAGGAAGTGTCTCGGGCGGCGGACAGTACCCCCGGGGGAGCGGGTGCGACTTTGCGTCAAGTGCCAGGAGAACACGCCATCCCCCAGGTCGGGGCGGGGTGTCTGCCCGCCGTCGTCGGTGCGCGAAGCCGCGTCGCGAATGGCGGTGCCGATCAGCACCTCGTAGCGCTTGCGTGCTTCCTCTCCGAACTGCTCCTCAGACCAGGCAAGGATCGCGACGATGTCAGTCTGGGCTGCGTGTGTGAGGCGGTATCCCGCCATCAGCCAGCCGACTGGGTCCGCGCCGCGCGGACACCGAGCTGCCTGATGAAGTCGTCGAGATCCTCATCGGCGATGTCGTCGTAACGGCCCGAGGCGAGATCCGACCAACCTTTCTCGGCAGCATCACGCAGCGCAGCAACTCTGACCGCATCCTCCAGCTCCTGGCGTTCCAGGAGTCGAAGACCTTCCCGCAGCACCTCGCTGGCGTTCTGGTACCGCCCGGACTCCACCAGCGACTCGACGAGCTCGTGCTGGTGTTGACTCAGGACAACATTCCTCGTCGCCACGGCGACCACCTCCATTGGCAGTTTATGCCATCCCGGTGTTCGACAGAAGGATCCTGGGCGCGCGTGAGCCCGGGGCCGGCCTGGTCTGCCGCGTGCGGTCGAGACTGTGGGTCGCCTCGCACAACGTAGATTCGTCGCCGGAGGCTCGACATGGCACAGGACCAGAGTGGAGAGACCCGGTGGGCGCGCGTCACCGGCGGCAGCGGCGGCCGGGAGTACGCCGCCCGCTTCGCCGCGCTGGCCGCACAGGGACGGGACGTGCACGGCGAGGCGGCGTTCTGCGCGAGCCTGGTTCCTCCCGGTAGCAGCGTCCTCGACGCCGGTTGCGGGACCGGCCGGGTCGCGATCCGGCTCGCCGAGCTGGGCTACGTGTGCGTCGGGGTGGACCTGGACGACTCGATGCTGGCCGTCGCCCGCGAGACCGCGCCTGGCCTCACCTGGCGCCGCCAGGACCTCGTGACGCTGGACGTCACCCGCGACGGTGCCCGCGAGCGGTTCGACCTCGTCGTGCTGGCGGGCAACGTCGTCCCGCTGCTTGCCGAAGGCGCCCTCGAGCAGACGGTCCTGCGCTGCGCGGCGCACCTCTCCGCGGACGGCCTGCTGGTGGCCGGCTTCGGTCTGGGCCCGGAGCACCTCCCGCCCGGGTGCCCGGTCACCCCGCTGACGGACTACGACGCGGCGTGCGTGACTGCCGGGCTCGCGCTGTCCGAACGCTTCGCCACCTGGGACGGCCAGGTCTTCACCGACGCCGACGGGTACGCCGTCAGCGTCCACCGGCATCGGTCGATGTGAGAAAGAACGGCACAAGTCCCCCACCGGGACCGGGCTTTGCTCTAGTTTCGCAGCGTGAGGATCGCAGTGGCCAGGGAGACCCGGGACGGTGAGGCACGCGTCGCGATGGTGCCCGACCTCGTCGGCAAGCTGACCGCACTCGGCTACGACGTGGCCGTGGAGCCCGGGGCCGGCGAGGCCGCGCTGTTCCCCGACGGCGACTACGACGCGGCCGGCGCGGTGGTCGCCCCCGACGCCCTCGACGCCGCGGACGTCGTGGTGTCGGTGAACCCGCTCGAGTCCGCGGTCGTGCGCCGGCTGGGTGCGGGCACCGCGGCGATCTCGTTCCTGCCGGTGGCGCAGTCGCCGGAGCTGGTCGCCGACCTGCGGGACTGCGCGGTCACCGCGTTCGCGATGGAGCTCATCCCGCGGATCTCCCGTGCCCAGTCGATGGACGCCCTGTCGTCGCAGTCACTGGTCGCCGGTTACCGCTGCGCGATCGTCGCCGCCGGGCTGCTGCGGCGGTTCTTCCCGCTGAACATGACCGCGGCCGGCACCGTCCCGCCCGCCGAGGTCGTGGTGCTGGGCGCGGGTGTCGCCGGCCTGCAGGCGATCGCCACCGCCCGGCGCCTCGGCGGCGTCGTGAAGGCGTACGACGTGCGCGCGGCCGCCGCCGAGGAGATCAGGTCGATGGGCGCCCAGGCGATCGAGCTCGACCTCGACACGCTCGACGGCGCCGGCGGCTACGCGCGCGAGATGACCGAGGAGCGGGCGACCCGGCAGCGGGAGCTGCTCACGCCGTACGTCGCGGCCGCGGACGCACTGATCACCACCGCCGCGGTCCCCGGCAGGCCGGCGCCGCTGCTGGTGACCGCCGACATGGTGGAGCGGATGCGACCCGGGTCGGTGGTCGTGGACCTGGCGGCCGAGAGCGGCGGCAACGTGGAAGGCGCCGCGCCGGGCAGGGTGGTCCGGATCGGGCACGCCCAGGTGTGGGGCGGCGCGAACGTGCCGGCCCAGATGCCCGGGCCGGCCTCCCGGCTCTACGCCCAGAACGTCGTCAACCTCGTCGCCCTGATGACCCGGGACGGCGCGTTCGCACCCGACTTCGAGGACGAGATCGTGGCCGGCTGCTGCGTCACCCACGACGGCATGATCGTGCACGAGCCGACGCGGAGCCTGGTGGAAGGAGATCTCGTTGAGTGAGCCGGTCGTCTGGCTGACCATCTTCGTGCTCAGCGTGTTCGTCGGGGTGGAGGTGATCTCGAAGGTCTCCTCGACGCTGCACACGCCGCTGATGTCCGGCGCGAACGCCATCCACGGCATCATCCTGCTGGGCGCCATCCTGGTGGCCGGGCACGCCGAGTCGGTGTGGGCGCTGGTCGTCGGCCTGGTCGCGGTCGTGCTCGCGACGGTGAACATGGTCGGCGGCTTCGTGGTGACCGACCGGATGCTGCAGATGTTCACCCGGCGCAAGCCCCGCCCGGCGGTCGAGTCCGTCGAGACCCGCTCCCGCCAGGACGGAGCGCCGCGGTGACCACTCCGGTGTGGGTGCAGCTGGTCTACCTCGGCTGTGCGATCTGCTTCATCCTGGCGCTGAAGGGCCTGTCCTCTCCACGCAGCGCACGCGCGGGAAACCTGGTCGGTGCGGTCGGCGCGGTGGCCGCCTGCGTCGTGGTGTTCTTCTACGCCGGGATCGACAACCTCGTGCCGATCCTGGTGGCCGTCGCCGTCGGCCTGGTGGTCGGCGTGGTCGGGGCGCGGCGCGTGCAGATGACGCAGATGCCGCAGCTGGTGGCGCTGTTCAACGGCGTGGGCGGCGGCGCGGCCGCGCTCGTCGCGTTGCTGGAGCTCGGCGAGCTCGCGGGCGTGTCCGAGGGCGGGTTCGCACTCGCCGCGACCGCGTTCACGATCGGCGTCGGCGCGATCTCCTTCGCGGGGTCGCTGGTCACCTTCGCCAAGCTCCAGGACCTGATGACCTCCCGGCCGGTCGTCTTCCCGGGGCTGCCGGTCGTCTTCGGCGCGGCGCTGCTGGGCGCGCTCGCGCTCGCGGTGGCGACGGTGGTCGAGCCGGCGCTGTGGCCGGGTGTGGTGCTGGCCGTCGTGGGGCTCGGGCTCGGGGTGCTGCTGGTGCTGCCGGTCGGCGGGGCCGACGTACCCATCGTCATCTCACTGCTGAACGCGTTCACCGGGCTGACGGTCGCCGCGGGCGGCTACGTGCTCGACAACACCGTGCTGCTCGTGGCAGGGACGCTGGTCGGCGCGTCCGGCACCTTCCTGACCAAGCTGATGGCGGCGGCGATGGGCCGCTCGGTGGTGAACATCCTCTTTGGCGCGCTGAAGGGGGGCTCCACGCTCGGCGCCGGCCAGGCGTCGGACCGCCCGGTCCGCTCGGCCGGCCCCGAGGACGTGGCGATCCTGCTCAACTACGCCCACCGGGTGATCATCGTGCCCGGCTACGGACTGGCGGTCGCCCAGGCGCAGCACACGCTGCGGGAGCTCGTCGACGTGCTCGGGGACCGCGGAGTCGCCGTCGACTACGCCATCCACCCGGTCGCCGGACGGATGCCGGGCCACATGAACGTGCTGCTCGCCGAGGCGCAGGTGCCCTACGAGCAGCTCAAGGAGATGGACGACATCAACGGCGACTTCAAGCAGACCGACGTGGTCCTCGTCGTGGGCGCGAACGACGTGGTGAACCCGGCCGCGAAGTCGACGCCGGGAGCGCCGATCTACGGGATGCCGATCCTGAACGCCGACGAGGCGCAGCAGATCATCTTCCTGAAGCGGTCGATGCGCCCGGGCTTCGCCGGCATCGAGAACGAGCTGCTGTTCGACCCCAAGACCACGCTGCTGTTCGGCGACGCGAAGGACTCCCTGGGCAAGCTGCTCAGCTCGGTGAAGGCGCTCTGACCCGACCGCAGGGCGTCGGGCGGCGTCTCGTCAGCCGACGAGACCGTAGAGCCGGTCGCCCGCGTCACCCAGACCGGGGACGATGTACCCCTTGTCGTTGAGCCGCTCGTCCATGCCGGCGGTGACGACCGTGACCGGCACGTCGAGCCCTTCGAGGTCCTTCTCGACCCGCGCGCACCCCTCGGGGGCGGACAGCAGGCAGATCGCGGTGATGTGGTCCGCCCCTCGGTCGACGAGGAACCGGATCGCGGCCGCCAGCGTGCCCCCGGTGGCGAGCATCGGGTCCAGCACGAAGCACTGGCGTCCCGACAGGTCGTCCGGCAGCCGCTCGGCGTACGTCGAGGCCTGCAGCGTCTGCTCGTTCCGGACCATCCCGAGGAAGCCCACCTCCGCGGTCGGCAGCAGCCGCATCATCCCGTCGAGCATGCCGAGGCCGGCGCGCAGGATCGGGACGACCAGCGGCTTGGGAGAGGCGAGCTTGGTGCCCTCGGCGGGGGAGACCGGCGTCTGCACCGTCACGGTCTCGGTGCGCACGTCGCGAGTGGCCTCGTAGGCAAGCAGAGTCACGAGCTCGTCGGCCAGCCGGCGGAAGGTGGGCGAGTCCGTCTCGCGGTCGCGCAGGGTGGTCAGCTTGTGGGCGATGAGCGGGTGGTCGGCAACGTGAACGCGCATAGCCGTAAACATAGGCCATCACGGCTGCCCGTCCGGCGGGTGGGAATGGCCTGCACGGGGAGGATTAGGTGGTGCCATCGCGGGCATGATCTGTCACCATCGATGGTGGCCTGTCATCAGCCGGACGGCACGATCGGTGGCCACTCAGGAGGAGCGCGGGATGTCTGACCAGACTGACGCCGGTATCGACTTCATCGTCGTCGCCTACCGCGAGGAAGGCGTGTGGCAGGTCCAGGAGCTCTCGCGCGACGACGTCGACGAGCTCGACGACCTCTGCGAGGAGCTGCGCCGCTACCCGGGGGACGGGGGGTCCCTGGGCATGGTGTCGGTCGACGAGGACTTCTTCCTGCTCATTCGCGTCCTCGGCGCGCGCACGAAGATCCTGCTCTCCGACATCACCGCGGCCACCGACTGGCCGATCGCCCGCTCCGCGGTGGAGCACCTCGAGCTGCCGCTGCCCGAGGACGAGGACGACCAGGTGCCCGCCGGGGACCTCGGCATCGTCGCTGACCTCGGGATGGGCGCGATGGACGTCGGCGCGCTGCTCGACGACTATGAGCTCTACCCCGACGAGATGCTCGGCGACATCGCCACACGGATCGGCTTCGGTCAGCAGTTCGACGAGGCCTTGGGCGTCACCGCTTGACCGCACCCGACCCGACCCGGTCGCGCGACCCGGTCACTCCGGTCACCGAGCGGTGGGTGGATCCGATGCGGTCGGCGCTGGCGGAGGCACGGAAGGCGCTGCCCGGCGGCGACATCCCGGTCGGCGCGGTGGTCCTGGACGCCGCGGGGGCGGTGCTGGCCTCGGGCCACAACGTGCGGGAGGCGGTCGGGGACCCGGCCGGGCACGCCGAGATGGTCGCGCTGCGCCGTGCCGCGGAGGCCCGCGGCGAGTGGCGGCTGGACGGCTGCACGCTCGTGGTCACGCTCGAGCCGTGCACCATGTGCGCGGGCGCGGTCGTGCTCTCCCGGGTCGACCGACTGGTCTTCGGCGCCTACGACGAGAAGGCCGGCGCGGTCGGGTCCCTGTGGGACGTCGTCCGCGACCGACGGCTCAACCACCGGCCCGAGGTGGTCACCGGTGTGCTCGCCGAGGAGTGCACGCTGCTGCTGCGGGACTTCTTCGCCGGGCACCGGCCGCTGGGCTGAGCAGGCCGGGTTTCGGGCCGGCCGGGCGGTTCTAGTACCCTCGTCCGCGGTGGCGTGTCCGAGCGGCCTAAGGAGCACGCCTCGAAAGCGTGTGAGGGTTCACGCCCTCCGTGGGTTCAAATCCCACCGCCACCGCCAGCCAGTGTGATGTCCCGGGACACCGTTGACAGGTGTCTCGGGACATCGTTGCATTTCAGGGCGTCTTTCCGGGGGGCCCTGGGGGTCGTCCGGTGGGCTGGAGTCAATCTTGTCGAGGCGGACTCGGTAGTGCGGATCGAGGACCGGGCCGGCGGGGACGGCCTTGGGCCGGGCGGCGTAGGTCTCGGCGGGCGTCTTGCGTTCCAGAGCTCGGTGCGGGCGGACGGTGTTGTGGTAGCGCCGGAACCGGTCGAGTTGACGCTGCAGTTCGCGCAGGCTCTGTGCGCCATCGGGGCCGGTCCGCGAACCGCATGCGAGGGTCGGCTCTGTCACCTCAAAGGTGGGGGCACGCCCGTCTAGGGTGGGCGGCATGCCGCGGGGGAAGCGCACCACTAACGACACGGAACGCACCTGGCCCTGGTGGTCGGTGCGTTCTTGTTCGTCGTGGTGTCTCCGATCGCTGCAGCGATGACCCGGACCACCACCGGGGGCAAGTTCGCCACTTGGTTCGTGATCCAAATCCTCGCTACCGGGCTGGCCTGGCTCATCCCGCAGATCCGCCAGGTAGCCGCCGAGCGGCGACAGGCTACGGCGGAGGTGCGCGAGTTCGAGGCACGCGTGCAGACGGTCGTGGCGATGAACGACGCGTTGGACCCGATCATCCGGCTGTTGGGCAACCTCGCGCTGGAGCCGCGGAAGGTGGAGCGGGACAAGTTCCGCGCACAGGCCGTGCCCCTGGTACTCACGAGCGCAGCGCAGTTGATCGGCCCGGATCGTGCCCGGGCCTGCTGGTTCCGGCTGGAACCGGGACCACCGACGCAACTGATTCCCACCGACGCGGTGGGCCGGGCAGGCTCTCCATCCACGACGTTCGTGGAAGGCACACCCTCTGGCGACGCGGCCATCGGTATGGTCCTTAACGACGAGGACCGAATCTGCGAGGACATCCTGACCGAACCACCACCCGGGTGGGACGCCAGCAAGGATCGCGACTACCGGACCTTCGTCTCGGTCTCGGTGATCGCCGGAGACACCGCGCACGGGATGCTCACGCTAGATGCGCTGGAGCCGGGCGAACTGACCAAGGACGACATGCGGCTGCTGAGGTTGATGGCGGGCGCGTTGGCGATCGCGCTCAGCGTGCCGTGACCGGCTGTGTCGGTGGGCTGTCCTAGATTCACACCCGTCGGGGCGAGACACTGGACGGGTCGGGAACGTAGGAGGACACCAATGGCGATCAAGATCAACGGCTCCCGCCGTGATGATCGGGTTGAGCGGATCTTGCGTGATCCCAAGGGCTACTTCGCCCAAGCCCGCGAGCAGGCGCGCACCGAAGTGCGGCGAGAGATGGCTCGCGAACAGGACCGGGCGCGTCGCCGCCGTGCCACCGCCTAGCTGAAACGAAGCTGGCGGCCGGGTCCGGGTGCTCCAAGACGCCACTCTCGGGTATGAAGACGATCAGAGCTACACGGTCACCGGACGCGGTACCGGACGCAGATCTTGTACCGATCAACGACACGTTGGACCTGCGCTGAGACCGCCCGTCGAAGAAGCGGCCGACCCACCCCAGCCGGCCGGACGTTCCGGCCAAGGTCGCCACCAGTGAGTTGCTGAGCGACCTGCCGGTGAGTCGTTGAGTCGCTGGTACCTGGTCAAGCAGCGTGGCAGCGCGTGCGCCTGGATGAAGCGAATTCGGGGCGTTGCCGGACCGGCACATGAAGCGCACACTTGATGGGTAACGCCGAAGCCCGAGGAGGGGCGGATCGGCTGTCGAGGAGGCTGGAGAGATGCCCAACGCCCGTACACCGGACATCATGCCCGTACTGTCCAGCGGCAAGCATCGCAACCCACGCAAGGGCGCCTGCTTCATGGAGCTCGCGTCCTACCTGGCGGGGGAGCGGTGGTCCGACCACCCGAAGTGCACCCACCCGCTGGTCGGAGTGCTGGCGCGCGAGGTGAACGACCATGTCAGCGATGCCAACCGCGCGCGGCTTGCCCCGCTGATCCCGGACGTGGTCGGCCTCACCGGGACGGACCCGCGGGTCACGGCGTGGATCGCGAGAGACGCGGCGCTGATGGCGCTGCCGATCGGCGCCGCCGAACGGCAGGGTGTCTCCGCCGTCGGGATCCTGCGGTGCGAGCAGGTGCTCAACGCCCTGGAGGGGCGTCCCCGCAACTACGTGTCGCCACGTAGCGCGGCGGCGCTCGCCGCCGTACCGCGGGCGCACCGGTGGGCGCTGCAGTTCTCCCGGATGGGTTGGGGCGAGGCACGGAACTTCGGCAAGCGCAGCGCGCCGACCATCGTGCACTGCGCGGTCGTGTCGATCTCGGAGGCCTGCGTCGACGACCCGGACGACCGGCTGGTCACGCTGCTCACCGAGACGATCCAGCGCTGCCGGCAGTGGTTCGCCATCGCCGGTGAGCC
>DASSKO010000073.1:0-3778 GCA_035690425.1 Nocardioidaceae bacterium | reverse complement strand
CTCGTCGAGGCGTTGCTCGACCAGCTCGCAACCGGGGCAGATCTGCTATCTCGCGGTGAGGGGTTGGCGGCACGGTGGGTAGCGGCTCACACCCGGGAAACTGCTGGGTCGAGCGGGTCGTGAGCCGAATGCGCGGCTCGTGGCCACTACCCGGCACCGCGCGGGCCGGGTCGTCGGCATGGCAGGGTAGGACCGTGCTTGCCACGAGCGAAGGACGCCCCCCACCGATGAGAGCGTTGGTGAAAGGTGCCGCCGGGCCGGGGCTGGAGCTGGTCGACCGGCCCCAGCCAGAGACCGGCGCCGGTGAGGTCAAGATCCGGGTGATGCGCGCCGGCCTGTGCGGCACCGACCTGCACCTGGAACAGTGGGACGACTGGGCCGCCTCGATCGTCGAACCACCGCTGGTGCTCGGGCACGAGTTCTTCGGTGAGGTCGTCGAGGTCGGCGACGGTGTCAGCGAGGTGCTGCCCGGGCAGAAGGTGTCCGGCGAGGGTCACGTCGTCTGCGGCACCTGCCGCAACTGCCGCGCCGGCCGACGGCACGTGTGCATCCGCACCAGCAGCGTCGGCGTCAACCGCGACGGCGCCTTCGCCGACTTCGTCGTCATCCCGGCCGGCAACGTGTGGGTGCACCCCGACGACATGGATCCCGACCTCGGCGCGGTGTTCGACCCGCTGGGCAACGCCGTGCACACCACGTTGAGCTTCCCGCTCGCCGGTGAGGACGTCGTGGTCACCGGTGCCGGGCCGATCGGGGTGATGGCCGCGGCGATCGCCCGCCACGTCGGTGCCCGCAACGTCGTCGTCACCGACATCAGCGACTACCGCCTCGACCTGGCACGCAACGCCGGCGCCGACCTGGCCGTCAACGTCTCGGGACAACCGGCAGGGCAGAGCCTGGCGCACGCCCAGCAGGCGCTCGGCATGCGGGAGGGCTTCGACGTCGGCCTGGAGATGTCGGGCAGCCCGCAGGCCATGGAGGAGATGCTGCGCAACCTCAACCACGGTGCCCGGGTGGCCATGCTGGGGCTGCCCCAGGAGCCGTTCGGCATCGACTGGGGGCGGGTGATCACGCACATGATCACGATCAAGGGCATCTACGGCCGGGAGATGTATGACACCTGGTACAAGATGAGCGCGATGCTGGAGACGTCGGCGACCTTGCGTGCGGCCGTCGGGTCGGTCATCACGCACCGGTTCGTCGCCGAGGACTGGCAGGATGCGTTCGACGCCGCTCGCTCCGGCGCGTGCGGCAAGGTCGTCATGGACTGGAGCTGAACGAGGATGTACGGAGCGGTCAAGACCGAGCTGGCCCAGACCCTGGCGGAGATCCGCGACGCCGGGCTCTACAAGGACGAGCGGGAGCTCACCTCGCCGCAGTCGGCGCACGTGACCACCGCCAAGGTCGAGGCGCTGAACTTCTGCGCCAACAACTACCTCGGCCTGGCCAACCACCCGACCGTGGTCCAGGCCGCCACCGACGCCTTGGCCGAGTGGGGCTTCGGCATGGCCAGCGTGCGCTTCATCTGCGGCACCCAGGAGCTGCACACCCGGCTGGAGAGCCGGCTGTCGGAGTTCCTCGGCACCGAGGCGACGATCCTGTACTCCTCGTGCTTCGACGCCAACGGCGGCGTGTTCGAGGTGCTCTTCGGTGCTGAGGACGCCGTCATCTCCGACGAGCTCAACCACGCCTCGCTGATCGACGGCATCCGGTTGTCGAAGGCGCGCCGGCTGCGATACCGCAACGCCGACATGGCCGACCTCGAGGAGCAGCTCAAGGCGTCCTCCGACGCCCGCCGCCGGGTCATCGTGACCGACGGGGTGTTCTCGATGGACGGCTCCTACACACCGCTGGAGGCGATCTGCGACCTGGCCGACGCCTACGACGCGATGGTCATGGTCGACGACTCCCACGCCGTGGGGT
Source organism: Nocardioidaceae bacterium (assembly GCA_035690425.1). Lineage (GTDB taxonomy): Bacteria > Actinomycetota > Actinomycetes > Propionibacteriales > Nocardioidaceae > DASSKO01. The sequence goes on along the minus strand of DASSKO010000073.1, from coordinate 1,855 downwards.
TCGTCGGCGACGGCGGACGCGGCACCCATGAGCTGTTCGGCGTGATGGACCGCGTCGACATCCTCACCGGCACGCTCGGCAAGGCACTCGGCGGTGCGTCCGGCGGGTACGTCGCTGCGCACCGCGAGATCGTCGACCTGCTGCGGCAGCGGTCGCGGCCTTATCTGTTCTCCAACGCGGTGGCACCGAGCGTCACCGCCGGCTCGCTGGCGGCGCTGGACCTGGTCAGCGGCTCCGGCGACGCCCGCCAGACGCTGCGGCGCAACACCGAGCTGTTCCGGTCGCTGATGACCGAGGCGGGGTTCGACCTGCTGCCGGGGTCCCATCCGATCACGCCGGTGATGTTCCCCGGCGACGACGGCGCGCGCACCGCCACCGCGATCGCCGACAAGATGCTGGCCGACGGCGTCTACGTGATCGCGTTCTCCTACCCCGTGGTGCCGCGTGGGCTGGCGCGCATCCGGGTGCAGCTGTCGGCCGCGCACAGCGAGGACGATGTACGTCGCTGCGTCGAGGCGTTCGTCTCCGCCCGCGCCAAGGTCGGCTGAGTCGCCCGCCGGTTTCCGTCACGGGGCGGTTGTCGTAGTGCAGCCGCCCAGTCGACGCTCAGCCAGGCAGCACGTCGAGGTCAGTGGCGGCGAAGTCCTGACCCGTGCACAGCAGCGGCATACCGGACCGCTCGGCCAGCGCGTAGGCGAAGCAGTCACCGTAGTTGAGCGCCGCCCGATGTCTGCCCTTGCCGTAGCGGCGCCACGCGCCCATGGCCCTCTCGGCGGCGTCGGCATCGACGTCGACGAGCCGGATAGCCGCATCACGCAGGAACCGCTCGACCGCATCACCCCCCGCGCGGCCGAACCGGGCTTCGATCACGATGCCCAGCTCGAGGCGACCGGCTGTTGACATCAATCGGGTGCCTGCGGTCTCCAGGTGACCGACGATTCGCTCTGCGCCGTCCTCTCCCAGGATGACCGCCACAGCCGCTGAGGTGTCGACGACGACACCGCCGCCGGGCTGGTCCGTCATGCCGGCAGGCCGTCGTCGTCGTAGTCCAGGATCGCGTCCGGAGCTCGGGGGTCGAGCACCGGCAGCCTGGCGACGTCGTCCTGCAACCGACGCATCCGGTCGCTCATCCGCAGCCCCCGCTCGGCATGTGCGCGCTCCAGCCGCTCCCGCAGCGCCACCACGATCGCCTCGGTCAGGGACTCGCCGGTCTCCTTCGCCAGCTCGCGGGCCAGCCGGTCGGCTTCTTCGCTCTTGATGCTCAACGCCATGGCAGAAGGATATAGGCCAAGGCGCCTGTCTACCACGGCTAAGCTTCCTCACCGTTCTTGCCGCGCCTCACAAGCACGAGCCGATAGGCGATGCCGATCGCGAAGACCGCGACACCGACCGCGATGCTCGCGACCGGCAGCGTGGCGACCAGGGTGAGGCACAGCGCCGCACCGACCACCTGCAGCCATCGCGGGTATCGACGCTGCTCCCGCGGCTGGGTGAAGGCGCTGACGTTGGCAATCAGGTAGTACAGCAGCACGCCGAAGGAGGAGAAGCCGATCGCTCCCCGCAGGTCGATGCTGAGCACCAGCACGCACACCACGGCGGCCAGGGCCACTTCGGCGTGGTGCGGCACCCGGTGCTGCGGGTGCACAGCGGCCAGCCAGCCGGGAAGGTCACCGTTGCGGGCCATCGCCAGCGTGGTGCGCCCGACGCCTGCGATCAACGCGAGCAGTGCGCCCAGCGTGGCGAGCGCAGCGCCGACCCCGACCACCGGCTCGGCCCAACTCCAGGATCCCGCCTCGACCGCCTCGGACAGCGGTGCCGTCGTGGCCGCCACGGCGTCCGGCCCGAGCACGGACAG
>DASSKO010000072.1:0-6503 GCA_035690425.1 Nocardioidaceae bacterium | reverse complement strand
GTCGGCGATCAGCATCCGGGCGCCGTAGGGGCTGGTGCCGATCCGCGCGCCGAGCTCGGCGGCGGCGAACTCGGCCACTGCCGGGGTGCCGGCTCCGCCGAGCTGCCTGGGGCGTTCGGTGCCGGGCAGCACCCGCCCGTGTGCACGGCGTGCGAGGGTCTCGGGGTGGTGCAGGTCGGCGTAGTGGGCGGCGGCGCAGAACTCGCGGGTCTCCCGCTCCAGCCGCTCGGCGTGCCAGCCCTCGATCGCGTCGAGGGTCTCCTCCACGTCGAGCTCCTCCACCGTGAGCTCATCGACCGGCCTGCTGTCCATGATCCAAACATACATTCGACCACCGACAATGTCTGTCGGCATCGCGCCGCCAGGTGCCCGAATGCTCCAGATCGGCAAGGTTGGCGATGCCGGGGCAGCGGTCCAGGTGGTGCCTTCAGAGGCATTCGCACCCTGGCATGATCGCGCACGTGATTGTCGAACTACTTCCACCCAACACCGGCCGAGCCTTCGAGGCGATGCGCGAGTTGCGTCCAGCGCTCATTGACCGAGGCGCCTTCGTCGGACGGGTGGACGAGATCCAGCGCCCTCTGGGATATCGCCTAGTTGCCGCAGTAGAAGACGAGGTTGGCCCAGCGCTGGCCGTCGCCGGCTTCCGCATCGGTGAGAACCTCGCCTGGGGGCGGTACCTCTACGTCGACGATCTCTCAACAGTCCCAAGAGCACGTCAGCGAGGATGTGCACAGGAACTATTGCGGTGGCTACACGACGAGGCGGTGCGTGTTGGTTCTCGCCAAGTGCACCTCGACTCGGGCGTCGGAGTCGAGCGGGTCGCGGCCCATCGCTTGTACTTCAACGCGGGCTATCGCATCAGTTCACACCACTTCGCTCGCGAGGTCTAGCACACCTGGCGGCGGCCGCCTGAGCTCGGCAGCAAGACCAGCGCCAGCGGGAAGGTCGGCGACGCACGCCCGGCAGCAGACCTCTCGGTCGCTGCCGGGCGTGCGGGCGACTGGCGTCACTGAACAGCGATGTCCTTGGTGTCGACGAACTCTTCCGAGCCGTCCTCGGCCGAGGTCTGGAAGACCCGGAGCGTGTAGTCACCAGGCGGCACGCTCTCGACCGTGAAGGAGTACTCCGAGAACGTCATGCCCTCGGCGGCCGTGGCAAAGCCCTCATCCACCACCTGGCCGCTCTGCACCAGCTCCCAGCCCACGTTGGCCTCGAAGGAGTTCGCGACGCCCGTGACCTCGAACGTGCCAGGCACGGTGGCACCCTGCGTCGGGCTGATGATCCAGGTCAGCGCCTGCACGTCGGCAGCCGGGGCACGCGGCAGTCGGTCGACGGTCGGCGATCCGGAGATCTCGGACACGGGCTCGCCGTCGACCAAGAGCTGCACGGGCGCACTGGGAGCCTGCAGCGCCGCCTGCACGGTGTAGACGAGCTGCTGCAACATCAGCTCCGCGGTCTCCTGAGGCACCGAGGTGCCGAGCACCGCGCTGCTGAGGTCGACGGTGATCTGGCTGTCGTCGACTTGGACCGACAGCGCCCGGCTGCCTGGCGCCCATGGGCTGGAGTAGTCGGGGTCACGCGGCATCGACCCGAACATCTCGTTGAGCGCCGTCACCGCTTCGGAGTCGGCTGACTCGACCCGGTGGAACTCCCGGAACAGCCGGAGGCCGGCCGAGGTCTCTCCGAGGTAGTAGACGGGGACGGTCTGCTCGGTCGCCGGTGCGGGTGCAGGTGCAGACGGTGACGGGGGCGGGGTGGACTGCGACGGAGTCGATGTGGTCGTCGGCTCCTGCGTCGGTGCCGGGCTCGACGGCGACGACGACGGCGACGACGACGAGGACGCCGGCGCCGATGGGGATGTCGTCGGGGTCGGCGAGGCGGAGTTGTCCGTCTCGGCCCGCACAGTGGGCGTGGCCACCGGTCCGGGTGCTGCCGACTGGTCGAGGAGGTCGCTGGACACGAAGAAGGCCCCGGTAACCGCCGCTGCCGTGGCCAGGGCCACCGCGCCGGCCGTCAGCCAGCGGCGACCTCCGGACGGCTGCCCGACCGTGGTGCGTTCGCGGATGCGCTGCAGTCCGTCACTGTCCGGCCGGATCTGCTCGCTGTCGCGCTGCAGGCCCTCCCGCACGCGGCGCTCGAACTCGTCCTCGGGGTTTCGACCGTTCACGACTGTCCCTCCAATGCCGTACGCAGTGCGGACATGCCGCGTGATGTGTGACTTTTGACGGCACCGCGACTGACCCCCATGGTCGCCGCGATATCCGCCTCGCTGAGGTCTGCGTAGTACCGCAGCACCACGGCCTCGCGCTGGCGGGCCGGCAACGTCTTCAAGGCAGTGAGCACCTCGCCGTGCTCGGCATGTTCGAGTGCGAAGTGCTCGGCACTGGCCGCGTGCGGCATCGGCGCGGGCCGGTGCCGGTCCTCGACCGAGCGCCGCCGCAGCCGCGAGCGCGCCGTGTTGACGACGGACTGGCGCAGGTAGGCCAAGCCCTTGTCGACATCGCGCAGCCGTCGCCAGCGACCGTGCATGGCGACGAACGCATCCTGCACGACCTCCTCGGCCTCGGCGGTGTTGCGGACGAGCATCGCGGCCAGCCGTACCAGCGAGGTGTAGTGCGCTGCATACAGTTCCGTGACGGCGTCGTCGGCGTCCCACGTGCTGGACATGCTGCTCCGTTTCGCGAGTTCGGCGTGGTTGGGCCACGACCGTGGAGCGTTCGCTGTGACTGCCATGTGGATGTGACGCGTCCGGCGACGCAAAGGTTTACCTACGGGGCGCACAGGTTTACCTACGGTCGGTGCGGAAGATCGTGCCACGATGGCCGGGACGTTTCGCCGTATCCCCGAGGAGAGCGCGTGTCTGCCGACCCCGACTGCCTGTTCTGCAAGATCGTCGCCGGCGAGATCCCGGCCGACGTGGTCCGCGAGACCGAGACGACGCTGGCCTTCCGTGACATCGAGGCGCAAGCCCCGACACACGTGCTGGTGATCCCCAAGCAGCACTTCGCCAACGCGGCCGAGGTCGGTGCCGCTGACGAGTCGCTGCTCGCCCGGATGGTCTCGGAGGCCGCCGCCGTCGCGGACGCCGACGGGGCGGACGGCTACCGGCTCGTCTTCAACACCGGCGCGTCGGCCAACCAGAGCGTCTTCCACGCCCACCTGCACCTGCTGGGCGGTCGGCAGATGACCTGGCCTCCCGGCTGAGCGCTCACGTCGGCCGCGGCCGCCCGAGCGCCCGGTAGGACCAGCCGGCCTGTCGCCAGCGGTCGGCGTCGAGGGTGTTGCGACCGTCCACGATGCGTGGGTGTGCGGCGACTCCGCGCAGCTCCGCGGGATCGAGTGCGGCGAACTCGGGCCACTCCGTCAGGTGCAGCACCAGGTGGGCGCCCTCGATCACGGCCCGGGCACTCTCGGCGTAGGCCAGGGTGGGGAAGAGCCGGGCGGCGTTGGCGTTCGCCTGCGGATCGAAGACCTCGACCTGCGCGCCTTGCAGCTGCAGCTGAGCCGCCACGTTGAGGGCAGGCGAGTCGCGCACGTCGTCGGTCTGCGGTTTGAACGCGGCACCGAGTACGGCGATGCGCCGGCCCAGCACGCTGCCACCGCATTCCTCGATCGCGAGCTGGACCATCCGGTGCCGACGGCGCATGTTGATCGCGTCGACCTCTCGAAGGAAGGTCAGCGCCTGGTCGACCCCGAGCTCGCCGGCACGGGCCATCAGCGCCCGGATGTCCTTGGGCAGACAACCGCCGCCGAAGCCGAGCCCGGCGGCCAGGAACCGCCGGCCGATGCGGTCGTCGCGCCCGAGCGCGTCGGTCAGCGCGACGACGTCGCCACCGGCCGCCTCGCACAGCTCCGACATCGCGTTCGCGAACGAGATCTTCGTCGCCAGGAAGGCGTTTGCCGCCACCTTGACCAGCTCCGACGTCACGATGTCGGTGACGACCAGTGGCACGCCGTCGTCGAGCAGGCTGGCGTAGACCACGCGCAGCGTCTTCTCCGCCTCGGCCGAGCCGACGCCGAACACCAGCCGGTCGGGTCGCAGCGTGTCGGCGACGGCGTGGCCCTCCCGCAGGAACTCGGGGTTCCATGCCACCTCGACCTCGACGCCTGTCGCGGCGAGGCGGTCGGCCAGCGCGGCGAGCTCGCGGGCGGTGCCGACCGGCACGGTCGACTTGCCCACCAGCAGGGCATGGCGGTTCAGGTGGGGCACCAGGGACTCGACCGCAGCAAACACCTGGGTGGTGTCGGCGGCCATCCCGCCGCGGCGCTGAGGTGTGCCGACGCAGACGAAGTGCACGTCGGCGTGCTCGGCGGTCTCGGCCGCCGAGGTGGTGAAGCACAACCGGCCCGATGCGGTGTGCCGGGCAAGCATGTCCCCGAGGGCTGGCTCGAAGAAGGGCAACCGGCCGTCGTTCAGTGCCTGGACCTTGTCCGGATCGGTGTCCAGGCCGATCGTCTCGAAACCCAGCTCGGCCATGCAGGCCGCGTGCGTGGCACCGAGATATCCGGTGCCGATGATGCCGATGCGCGTGGTCACGGGATGAGCTCCTTGTCAGGGGTGGGGACGAGCAGGGCGCGAACCAGGTCGGGCTCGGCAGTGCGGAACGCGTAGACCGCCGCCAGTCGCAGCCGGGCGACCTGTCGGTAGCCAGGCAGCCGGCTGAGCGTGGACGGTCCCGGGCGATAGCCGTCCAGCAGTGCGGCCTGTGCTGACTGCCACCGGGTCTGGTCGACGAGGCCTTGCAGATGCCGCAGCTCCAGATGCGTGAGCAGGTTGGCCAGGTCGAGCGCCGGCTCACCGGCCGCGGACAGGTCGAGGTCGAGCAGCCCGACGGGCGCGCCGGACGCGATCAGCAGCTGCTTGTCGTGGAGGTCGCGGTGCAGCCGGACCGATGTCGACGGTTGCCCGGACAGCAGGCGTCGCGCCACACGCAACCCGTCGGTCCAGCAGCTAGGCGACAGCAGCCCGAACTCCGTCGCAGCCTCCAGCCAGCCGCGGGCCACCGCCAGCTCATCCTGCGCGCCGTGGGTGCTCAGGACGCGCCCGGCCGGTGTGTGGTGCAGCTCCGCGACCGCCGCACCCACCTGCTGCAGGGCGGCGTCCACCTCGTGATCGGACAGCTCGGTGTCCTGGAGCAGCTCGTGCAGACCCCGCCCGGGCAGCGCCGCTGTGCGCACGCAACCGGCGCCGGCCTCCACTCCGGTCACCGTCGGAAACACCAGCCCGGCGACGTCCGCCGGGATCAGCGAGGCCACCAGCTGGCTGACCTGCGACGGCCGCACCACCTTCACGAAGCTGCCGTCGGCGTGGCGCACCACGCCGCGCCGCTCGGCTCGGTGCGCCAGCAACCGCGAACCGGGACGTCGGGCCTGCTGGTGCAGCGACGACAGCCGCCGGTCGGCACCGTCGTGGGCGATCACGACGCCGGCACCGAGGAGCGTGGCCGAGTCCGGGCCGTACATCGCGCGCAGCCGGTCGGCGATGTCGGCAGCCTGTGCCGGCTCGCGCCGCCACTGGCCGGCCACCAGCCGCCCGCAGGCATCGGTGAGCTCGAGCAGCAGCTGGTCGGGTCCCTTCGGGATGGCCTTGCGCAGAGCTAGCCCGGCCGCGTCGGCGCGCCGGATGGTCTCCTCGAGCGGCGTCGTCATCGGGGCGTCCCCCTGCGGGCGCTGGCCAGCTCGTCCTCGGCCCGGTCGAGCAGCCGCCGCATCTGCTGCGCCCAGTCGGCGTCCCTGCTGCGGAAGGCCTCGCCCGCACGCCGCAGCAGATGCGCCGCCGTGTAGACGGCGAGCCGATCCTCGGACGGCAGCGGCTGCACGGTGGCGTACCCGGACTGCATCGCCTCGATGAGATGGCCGGCGCTCACGTCGGACTCGCACTCGAGTGCCGCCGCCGCACACCCGAGGTCGATGGCGGGGTCACCGATGCCGGCGGAGTCGAGGTCGATCAGCGTCACCCGGCCGTCGGTGCCGCGGACTACCTGGTCGGCCGAGAAGTCGCCGTGCACGACGGTCCGCACCGGCTCGAGGCGCTGGATCCGGGCGGCGGCGAGATCACCGAACCGGGTGGCCTGGGAGGCCAGGTCGGGACGGAGTACGCCGATCTGCCGGCCGGCCGCTCGCACCGCCGTCGCCTGCGCTGGGGCAGAGATCGGCTGCAGGTGCGCAGGGGAGGCCAGATGCAGCTCGGCCAGCGCCGCGCCGGCGGCTGCGAACCGCTCTGCGGGGTCGGCGGCAGCTGTCAACTCGCGGCCGGGCACCCATTCGACGGCGGCAGTGCCATAGCGACGCGACAGCCCGAGCAGCCGCGGAGTGGGTGACCCCCGGCCCTGCAGTGCGGCGTAGGCGCGAGCATGCCGGCTGGTGTCGTCGGTGCGGTAGGCGCGCAGCAGCGCGGTCTGCTCGCCGCGCTCGACCACGCCGACCCAGCGTCGTGCCGGGTTGTAACGCACCGTGCGCAGGGTCGCAGCGCCCGGCCGGGCGAGCCCGGGCAGCACCCG
>DASSKO010000071.1:0-3037 GCA_035690425.1 Nocardioidaceae bacterium | reverse complement strand
TTCGGATGGCCCACGAAGGAGTGTTCGGCGACCTGCTGCAAGGCGCGGGCGCCTACCTGCACGACCTCCGCTCGCTGATGTTCGACGACAACGGCTACGAGTCGGAGTGGCGGCGGGCGTGGCACACCAAGCTCGACGGTGATCTGTACCCCACACACGGCCTCGGCCCGATCTCGACCTACATGGACATCAACCGTGGCGACCGGATGACCCGGATCACCTCGATGGGCACCCCCGCGCTCGGCCTCTCCGACTGGCGCCAGGAGCACGAGAGCCCGAACGACTCCTCCTGGAACGAGGAGTACGTCAAGGGCGACTACACCATCAGCCTGGTGCAGACAGCCCAAGGCCGGGTCATTCGTCTCGAGCACGACGTGTCGAACCCGCGACCGTACTCGCGGCGCAACCACCTGCAGGGTACCGCCGGCATCTTCGAGGACTACCCGCCGCGGATCCACATCGAGGGAGACCAGTCCGGTCACTCGTGGGGAAGCTTCGACGAGTACGCCGAGTTCGACCACTGGCTGTGGAGGGAGAACCCAAATCCCGGTGGTGGTCACGGCGGCATGGACTACCTGATGTTGTGGCGGCTGGTGCAGACGCTCAACCTCGGCCTGGTGCCGGACATGGACGTCTACGACGCGGCGTCCTGGAGCGCGCCGGTGTCGCTGAGTGTGGAGTCGATCCGCAACCGGTCGCAGCCGATCGACATCCCCGACTTCACCCGTGGGCACTGGCGCAAGCCGCGCGCGGGGGTCGACTCGGAGGAGCCGGCCTGATCTGGGCTAGAGCCGAAGCCGACGCTCGTGGAGCACGGCGAAGTCGTCGGCACACGCTGCGGCCACCGCAGCGGCCGGGCCATCGAGGTGGGCCTCGCGGGCCCGGCCCGGCTCGAACCCGGTCGAGCGTCGCACGGCCTCGTACCAGTGCGGTGCCCATACGCCGTCGGAGTCGCGCGGCCCGGCCGGCCAGGACAGCATCGCCGGGGTGAAGTCGACACCGAGCCAGTCGCACAGCCACCGCAGGTAGGTCTCGGGATCGCCCAAGAAGTCGGCCGCGTCGATGATGGGCGTCTCGGGCCCCAGCTGTGTCAGCAGCAGCACCTGCTGGTGAATGCCGATGTCGGCGGGCTCGACGTGGCTGCGTGAGCGGATGTAGGAGGACACCACCTCGCGTGGGTCCCGGATCAGCAGCACGTTGCGCAGCGCGGCGATCCACGACCGGTCGGTGTCGGCAAGCAGGTGGTGGGTCATGTGCTTCTGGTAGCCGATGGTCCCGGCCGGCAGCGGCGCGAGGAGGCCGGTGACGACGGCGGGGAGGTCGGAGGCCATCGTGGCCAGCACCTGCTCACGGGCAGGATGGTCGATGCCGGTCTTTGCCAGGTAGTAGGCGTAGAGTGGCTCGTCGAGCACCTCGCAGTCGGGCCGGTTCTCCCACGAGCGCATCATCGCGGTGGAGATGTTGCGCGGGCCCGACCACATCGCCAGCCGGGTCGGCTGGTCCGCCGAACCGCCGACGGTCACGGAAGGGTCCGTCCGGCGACGTCGTCGGCCACCAGCTGCTGGTACAGCTGCTGGACCCGCCGTACGACCGGGCCACGCTCGCCGTCGCCGACGACCCGCCCGTCGATCTCGCGCACCGGCGCAACGCCGGCGAAGGTACCGGTGACGAAGGCCTCCTCAGCGCCGTACACGTCGGTGAGGCTGAAGCTCTTCTCCAGCGCGGGGATGCCGGCCTCACGGCAGACGCGCAGCACGTTGCCGCGGGTGATCCCACCGAGGCAGTACATGCCCGACGACGTCCACACCTCCCCCTTGCGCACGATGAAGAAGTGCGTGGAGTTGCACGTCGCGACGAAGCCCTGCGGGTCCAGCATCAACGCCTCGTCCGCCCCAGCGGTGTAGGCCTGGATGCAGGCAGTGATGTCGTTGAGCTTGCTGTGCGCGTTGAGCTTGGGGTCGAGTACGTCGGGATGGCCGCGGCGGACATGTGTGGTGAACAACCGGATGCCGCGCTCAGCGGTCGTGGCGGTCGCGGACTTGTGCTCGCAGATCAGCACGATCGTCGCCGGACCGGCCGACATCCGCGGGTCCTGGTACGGCGTCGACTTCGGTCCGCGGGTGACCATCAACCGCACGTGGACGCCGTCGGTCATCGCGTTGGCCGCCAGGGTCCGGTAGAGCTCCGCGGTCAGCTCGGCGCGGCTGAGGCCGACGTCGAGCGCGATCGCCTTTGCGCCTTCGTACAGGCGGTCCAGGTGCGCCTCGAGGAACGCGGGATGTCCGCCGCTGACCCGCAGGCCCTCCCAGACACCGTCGCCGAGGATGAAGCCGGCATCGAACACCGACACCGTCGCCTGCTGCCGTGGCACGAGAGCACCGTTGAGGTAGATGAGCACCTCGGCGTTGCGAGGGTCCTCGTCGAAGTCATGGGTGCCGTGGACGAGCGCATCGCTGGCCATCTCCGCAGGCTATCGGGGACACCGGAGTTCGCTCAGGCGGCACCGAAGCGGCGGGCGCTGCGGGCACGTGCCTTGGCCGCCTCCACCTCGCGATCGCGGGGTGCGGCACTGGTGACGAGCGAGTCGAGCAGGTGCTCGGTGACGGCGGTGATGTCGGCCACCGCGCGGTCGATCGCGGCGGAGTTGGCTGCGGACGGCCGGCTCATGCCGCTGACCTTGCGGACGTACTGCAGGGCGGCGTCGTGGATCTCGGACTCGCTCGCCGGCGGCTCGAAGTTGTGCAGGGTCCTGATGTTGCGGCACATGGCTGGAGCATCGCACGCGGACGCCCGCGGAGTCACCCGCCCGGCCTCCACTCGTCGTGCCGTTGTGCTCGTGGCGCCGCGCAGAGCCTGTGCCGAGCACGCGCCGATTTCGTCTTTGCGGCGAAGATCGCTACTGTTGTCGGTGTCGCCGCGGGGTGGCGGGTCGCCGGGCTGTTTGGTCGGGTGGTCGGCTCCGGGGTTGGCGTCCCTCCAGTGTTGTTCGTGCCGGGGTGGTCTCTGCGTTTTGGTGGAGCGGCCGTGGTGTCGGGTG
>DASSKO010000070.1:0-8310 GCA_035690425.1 Nocardioidaceae bacterium | reverse complement strand
CTATGCCTCGTATGACGGCTGCCCGTGCGGCGGTGGAGATTTTGCGGTGTGAGGGTGTGACGCATGCGTTTGGGTTGCCGGGTGCGGCGATTAATCCGTTTTATGCGGCGATGCGGGCGCAGGGTGAGTTGACGCATGTGTTGGCGCGGCATGTGGAGGGTGCGTCGCATATGGCGGAGGGGTATACGCGGGCTGCGGCGGGGAATATCGGGGTGTGTGTGGGGACGTCGGGTCCGGCGGGGACGGATATGGTGACGGGGTTGTATTCGGCGTCGGCGGATTCGATTCCGATTTTGTGTATTACGGGGCAGGCGCCGGTGGCGAAGTTGCATAAGGAGGATTTTCAGGCTGTCGATATTGAGTCGATTGCGGCGCCGGTGACGAAGATGGCGACGACGGTGTTGGAGGCGGCGCAGGTGCCGGGGACGTTGCAGAAGGCGTTTCAGGTGATGCGGTCGGGTCGGCCGGGTCCGGTGTTGGTGGATTTGCCGTTGGATGTGCAGATGACCGAGATCGAGTTTGATCCGGAGACGTATGCGCCGTTGCCGGTGGCGAGTCCGGTGGCGACGCGGGCGCAGGTGGAGAAGGCGTTGCGGATGCTGGCGGGGGCGGAGCGGCCGTTGATCGTGGCTGGTGGTGGTGTGATCAACGCTGATGCGGCGGAGTTGTTGGTGGAGTTCGCGGAGTTGACGGGGGTGCCGGTGGTGCCGACGTTGATGGGGTGGGGTGCGATTGCTGACGATCATCCGTTGATGGCGGGGATGGTGGGTCTGCAGACGTCGCATCGGTACGGGAATGCGACGATGTTGGAGTCGGATTTCGTGTTGGGGATCGGGAACCGGTGGGCGAATCGGCACACCGGTGGGATCGATACCTACACCAAGGGCCGCACGTTTGTGCATGTTGACATTGAGCCGACGCAGATCGGGCGGATCTTCGGTCCGGACCTGGGGATCGTGTCGGATGCGAAGGCGGCGTTGGAGTTGTTCGTGGAGGTGGCCCGGGAGCAGCGGGACAGTTTGGTGGATCGGTCGGGGTGGGCGGAGTCGTGCCGGGAGCGTAAGCGGACGTTGTTGCGGCGGACGAACTTCGATGATGTGCCGGTGAAGCCGCAGCGGGTGTATCAGGAGATGAACACGGCGTTCGGTCCGGACACGCGGTATGTGTCGACGATCGGGTTGAGTCAGATTCAGGCGGCGCAGATGTTGCATGTGTATAAGCCGCGGCATTGGATCAATGCGGGTCAGGCGGGTCCGTTGGGGTGGACGGTGCCGGCGACGTTGGGGGTGGCGACGGCGGATCCGGATGCGACGGTGGTGGCGTTGTCGGGGGACTATGACTTCCAGTTCATGATCGAGGAGTTGGCGGTGGGGGCGCAGTTCAACATTCCTTATATTCATGTGGTGGTCAACAATGCGTATCTGGGGTTGATTCGGCAGTCTCAGCGTGGGTTCGATATGGACTTCCAGGTGCAGTTGAGTTTTGAGAACATCAACACTCCCGAGATCGGCGCGTATGGGGTGGATCATGTGAAGGTGGCCGAGGGGCTGGGGTGTAAGGCGTTGCGGGTGTTCGAGCCGGATGACATTTTGCCGGCGTTGGAGAAGGCGAAGAAGATGATGGTCGAGCATCGGGTGCCTATCGTGGTCGAGGTCATCTTGGAGCGGGTTACGAACGTGTCGATGGGTGCGGCCGAGATCGATCAGGTCAACGAGTTCGAGGACCTCGCCGACGGCCCGGAGCAGGCGCCGACCGCGGTGGGGCTGCGCCGCTAACCCATGCCCCACGTCCTGGTCGCCCCTGACAAGTTCAAGGGCTCGCTCCCCGCACGGGAGGTCGCTGACAGCCTGATCCGTGGCATCCGGTCGACCGACCCAGCTGTGGACGCCGTCGCCGTCCCGGTCGCCGACGGCGGCGACGGCACCCTCGCCGCGGCGCTGGCGGCCGGGTACACACGCGTCCCGGTGACCGCGAACGGCCCGACGGGGGGCCCGGTGCAGACCGCGTACGCCCGTCGCGACGCCGTGGCGGTCGTCGAGATGGCGGATGTCTCCGGGCTCGCTCAGCTGCCCGGTGGACGGCTGCAGCCGCTGCGAGCGTCGAGCCGCGGTGTCGGTGAGGTGATCGCCGCTGCCCTCGATGCCGGCTGCACGTCGATCGTGCTGGGCATCGGTGGCAGCGCATGCACCGACGGCGGTGCCGGGTTGGCGCAGGCCCTGGGCGCGAGGGTGCTCGACGCGCAGGGCCGGCAGCTTCCCGACGGCGGAGCGGCCCTCGTCGACGCCGACGAGGTCGATCTGTCCGGGCTGCACCCACGGCTGGCGGCGGCGGAGGTGGTCGTGGCCTGCGACGTGGACAACCCGCTGACCGGGCCCGACGGCGCGGCTGCCGTCTACGGCCCGCAGAAGGGTGCGTCCCCGCAGGACGTGGCCGTCCTGGAGCAGGCGCTGCAGCGTTGGGCCAAGGTACTCGCGGCGGCCACCGGCTCGGACCTGTCCGACCGGGCGGGTGCAGGCGCCGCCGGTGGCGTCGGACTGGCGGGGCTCGCCCTCCTCGGCGGAACGCTGCGGCCCGGGATCGACCTGGTCCTGGAGCTGGTCGGGTTCGCCGATCGCCTCGGCGACGCCCGGCTGGTGATCACCGGCGAGGGAGCGCTCGACGCACAGACCTTACGGGGCAAGGCGCCGGCCGGAGTGGCTGCTGCAGCGGCCGCGGCCGGCGTACCCGTCGTAGCAGTCTGCGGTACGTCGCAGCTGTCAGAGAGTGCGCTGCGTGGTGCAGGCATCACCGCGGCGTACGCCCTGCACGATATCGAAGCCGACCTTGGTCGGTGTATGACCGAAGCAGCACCCTTGCTGGAGCAGCTCGGCCGCATGATCGCGCTCGAGCACCTCCACCGCTGACTGGAGGACTCGACGTGTCTATCTCCACCTGCATTTCCCGACAGCAGGCCCGCTTCGTCATCCCCGACGAGCTGCGGGCGAACGTGCGCCTGCTCGGCGAGACCCTGGGCGAGGTGATCCGCGAGTACGCCGGGGAATCGCTGTTCGACGACGTGGAACGGTTGCGGGAGCTGACGATCGCGGCGCACGGCGACAACGCCGAGGAGGCCGACCAGGCCGCGGCGAAGGCCGAGGAGCTCGTGGCCGGCTGGACCTGGGAGCGGGCCGACGAGGTCGCACGCGCCTTCACCTGCTACTTCCACCTCACCAACATCGCCGAGGAGCACCACCGGGTGCGCGCACTCGACACCCGTGACTACGAGGGTGTGCCGTCGGCCCTGGCCACCGCGTTCGGTGACGTGAGCCGGCGATCCGGAAGGGACACCGCGACCGCGGTGCTCGACGCCCTGGAGTTCCGGCCGGTGCTCACCGCGCACCCGACCGAGGCCAGGCGCCGCGCCGTCGTGGCCGCGACCCGGCGCATCGTCGACCTGCTCGTCCAGTGCGACGACCCGCGCAACGGGGGTGCCGCGCTGGGGCCGGACCATCGGGTGCTGCGTGAGGAGGTCGACGTGCTCTGGCGCACGGCACAGCTGCGCTCCACCCGGCCGTCGCCGCTGGATGAGGTACGCACCGCGATGACGGTGTTCGACGAGACGCTGTTTCGCGCCATGCCGCGGATCTACCGACGGCTCGACGATGCGATCGCCGGCGGCTCGGCAGGTGCCCAGCCGCCGAAGGTTCCCGCTTTCGTGCGGCTGGGCTCGTGGATCGGAGGTGACCGGGACGGCAACCCGCACGTCACTGCCGCGGTCACCCGGCAGGCCATGATGATCCAGTCCGAGCACGTGCTGCGTGCGCTGGAGCGTTCGTGCGACCGGATCGGCCGTGCACTGACGCTCGACGAGGCCACCACGCCCGCGTCTGCGCCGCTGCGCGCCAGCCTGGTCACCTCGACCACGGCGCACCCGGAGATCATGGCCGAGATCGCGACCAGGTCGCCGGGCGAGCCGCACCGCCAGGCGTTGCTGCTCGCGGCGCGGCGGATCGCCGCCACCCGGAGCCGCGACGCCGATCTCGGCTACGTCGACGTCGACGAGCTGCGCCGCGACCTGCAGGTGGTCCAGGACTCCCTGGCCGCGGCGGGCGCGCGCCGGCAGGCTTTCGGTGAGCTGCAGCACCTGCTGTGGCAGGTGGACACGTTCGGGTTCCATCTCGCCGAGCTGGAGATCCGCCAGCACTCCAGCGTGCACGAGCGCGCACTGGCCGAGCTGCGGTCGGGGGAGCCGGTCGGGGAACAGACCGAGGAGGTTCTGGAGACCCTGCGGGTGATCGCCCAGATCCAGCAGCGGTTCGGCACACGTGCCTGCCGGCGCTACGTCATCTCGTTCACCCGCACCGCCGACGATATCGCGGCCGTCTACGAGCTCGCCCGGATCGCGCTCGACGGCGCGCCCATCGAGCTCGACGTCGTGCCCCTGTTCGAGACCGAGGCGGACCTCGAGCGCAGCGTCGACGTCGTGACTGCGGCTGTGCAGCTGCCCGAGGTCCGGCAACGGTTGGCGCTGTCGGACCGGCGCTACGAGGTGATGCTGGGCTACTCGGACTCGGCGAAGGACGTCGGGCCGGTATCGGCCACGCTGGTGCTCGACTCGGCACAGGCGCGGCTGGTGCGATGGGCCGAGCGCGCCGACGTGCATCTCACCCTTTTCCACGGCCGTGGCGGGGCGCTCGGGCGGGGAGGCGGCCCGGCGCACCGTGCCGTGCTCGGTCAGGCACCTGGTTCACTCGGCGGCCGGCTCAAGCTCACCGAGCAGGGCGAGGTGATCTTCGCCCGCTACGGAAACCCGGCGATCGCCGTGCGACACGTCGAACAGGTCACCGCGGCCACTTTGCTCGCCTCGACGCCTGCGATCGTGGACGCCGGCCGGGAGTCGACCGGCCGGTACCGTGCGCTGGCGGCGGAGCTGGGCTCGGCGGCCCGGTCGGCGTACCGGAGCCTGGTCGAGACACCGGGCTTCGCCGAGTGGTTCGCGCAGGTGACGCCGCTGGAGGAGATCGGGCGGCTGCCGTTGGGGTCGCGACCGGCCAAGCGTGGCCTGGCCGTCTCCCAGCTCGGCGACCTGCGGGCGATCCCGTGGGTCTTCGCCTGGGCGCAGGCACGGGTGAACCTGCCCGGCTGGTTCGGCCTCGGCTCCGCGCTCACCGCCGTACCCGATCTCGAGGTGCTGCGGGAGGCGCGACAAGAGTGGCCGCTGTTCCAGGTGCTCCTGGAGAACGCGGAGATGTCGCTGGCCAAGACCGACGTCCGCATCATGCGTCGTTTCCTCGACCTCGGCGATCGCGAGGACCTCACGGCGACAGTGCTCGACGAGCACGCCCGCGCTACCGAGGCCGTGTTGCAGGTGACCGGTCAAAGCCGGCTACTCGAGGACCGCGCAGTGTTGGGACGGGCCGTGCAGCTGCGTAACCCGTACGTGGACGCCCTGTCCTATCTCGAGCTCCGGGGCCTGCGCGCGCTGCGGGCGCCGGAGCCGCCGCCGGAACCGGACCACATCGAGCGGCTGCTGCTGCTGGCGGTCAGCGGCGTAGCCGCAGGGCTGCAGAACACCGGCTGACCGCCGGTCGGAGACACCATTTTTACCGGCCGTCGTCACGACGGTCGGCCATACCTATTGACGACGCATATGGCATACAGTAGACAGAAGCCTACTGCTCAACGGAAGGAGCTTCCATGAGGGTTGCAGTTCTAGGGGCGGGTGCGATCGGCGGTTACGTCGGCGCAGCGCTGCACCGCGGCGGCGCTGACGTCCACCTCGTCGCCCGAAACGACCATCTCGCAGCGATCCGCGAGCGGGGGCTTCAGGTGCTCAGTCCGCGCGGTGACTTCACCGCGAAGGCGCCGGCGACCGACGACCCGGCCGAGATCGGACCGGTCGACTACGTCTTTCTCGGCCTGAAGGCGAACGCCTACGCCTCATGTGGTCCGCTGATCAAGCCCTTGCTGGGCGAGAACACCGCTGTCATCGCTGCGCAGAACGGCATCCCGTGGTGGTACTTCCACGGACTGAAGGGGCCCTACGAGGACCACCGCATCGAGGCCGTCGACCCTGGTGGTGTGGTGAGCAATACGCTGGCGCCGGAGCGCGCGATCGGGTGCGTCGTCTACCCCGCGACCGAGCTGGCCGAGCCGGGCGTGATCCAGCACATCGAGGGCACCCGGTTCACGATCGGGGAGCCGTCCGGCGGGCAGTCCGACCGCTGCGTCGCGTTCAGCGAGGCGATGGTGGCCGGCGGCCTGAAGTGCCCCGTGGAGGACGACGTCCGCAATGACATCTGGATCAAGCTGCTGGGCAACGCCGCGTTCAACCCCATCAGCGCGCTGACCCGCGCCACGATGGTGCAGATCGCGCGCCACGTCGGCACGCGGGCCACGGTGCGGCTGATGATGGAGGAGGCACTCGAGATCGCGGCGGCGGTGGGGTGCCGTCCGGAGATCTCCGTGGACAAGCGACTCGACGGCGCCGAGCGGGTCGGCGAGCACAAGACGTCGATGCTGCAGGACGTCGAGAAGGGCAAGCCGCTGGAGCTGGACGTGATCCTGACGTCTGTGGTCGAGCTGGCGGACCTCACCGGCACGGCAGCGCCCACGATCCGCACGGTGCAGGCGCTTACCGACCTGCTGTCGAACACCGTGACCGGCGACTCGGTCGGTGGTGCGTCGGACGGCGGGAGCACCTCCGACGGGGGAAGCAGCCAGAAGCTGGTCACCGCCGGCAACTGAGAGGACGCGGCGACGACGCGTCGTCCCTGCTGCACAGACAAACGAGCTGGGGCCCCGAAATGGGGCCCCAGCTCGTTTCTTTGTCTACGCGGTGTGTCAGCGCTGCTCTCGTCCGGAGATCTGCTCGACAACCTGCAGCAGAGCGGAGTGGTCGAGCGAGCCGTAGCCCATCGCCCGCGCCGAGGCGACCAGCTGTGCAACGAGGCCGGTGACCGGCAGCGAGACCCCGGCCGAGCGCGCCGATGCCAAAGCGATGCCCATGTCCTTGTGGTGCAGGTCGATCCGGAAGCCGGGAGTGAACTCCCGGGCCAGCATGGTAGCGGCCTTGCGGTCGAGGATCGTGTTGCCCGCGAGACCGCCGGCCAGCACCTCGAGGCCACGCTCGCCGTCGACACCGGAGGCCTCGAGCAGCACGATCGCCTCGCTGACGAGCGAGTAGATGCCGGCGACCAGCAGCTGGTTGGCAGCCTTGACGGTCTGTCCGGCGCCGTGTCCGCCGACGTGCACGATGGTCTTGCCCAGCTTGTCGAGGACGGGGCGTCCGGCCTCGAAGACCTCCTCGTCGCCTCCCACCATGATAGACAGCGTGCCTTCGACGGCCCCTTGCTCGCCGCCGCTCACCGGGGCGTCGAGCACCCGGATGCCCTTCTCCTGCCCGGCCTTCGCCACCGCGACCGAGGTCTCCGGCGCGATCGTGCTCATGTCGATGAGCAGGGCGTCGGGGTTGGCGGACTCGATGACGCCACCTGCCGCCAGGACCACCTCCTCCACCTGCGGAGAGTCGGGGAGCATGGTGACCACCACGTCTGCCCCGGCAGCGGCCTCCGCGATCGTGTCCGCCGGCTTGCCGCCGGCGCGCACGAGCTTCTCCACGGAGCCCGGTGTCACGTCGTATCCCGTGACGTCGTACCCCGCACGGACGAGGTTGGCGGCCATGGGCGCACCCATGATCCCCAGGCCGATGAAACCGATCTTCTGCATGATTCAGACTCCTTCAGGTCAGGTTCGAGCCGAGCGGGCCGAACGTGGCAACCAGTCCAAGCTTTCGCCGCTTTGCCCAAGCGGGTCGTACTCCAGCCCGATGAACCCGCCGTATCGGACTGCGCTGAGCAGCCCCGGCCGGGTGTCGAAAGCGAGCTTTCCGGTGCCCGGCGTTGCGTACCACCAGGGGCCGGAGGTCGTCGGCAGATCTTTCTGTCGGCAGATCTCTGTAGATGGTAGAGGTCCGCGCGCAGCGCGACGTTGGTGGTGTCCCGCGGAGCGGACGCAGCGGTTCTGCCCTGGGGCGGAAGCCGGTCCCCGTACGTCGAACGCGTGGCCCCTCGGCGTCGATGCGTCGAGGGGCCACGCGCGATAGGTCATCCGTCCTCCTCACCGACAAGACAACCGGGCATTCGTGTCGGTGGCCGCGGTCCGGGTGGTCAGCCGGTCTAGGAGACCGGAATGCGCTGGAGTGCGTCGCGCATGAGTTGGGCGGTTTCGGAGGGGGTTTTGCCGACTTTGACGCCGACGGCTTCGAGGGCGTCTTGTTTGGCTTGGGCGGTGCCGGAGGATCCGGACACGATCGCGCCGGCGTGGCCCATG
>DASSKO010000069.1:0-2502 GCA_035690425.1 Nocardioidaceae bacterium | reverse complement strand
AGCATGGTCGTGCCTTTCGTCATCGGTGGGGCGTTCCTCCATTGAGTCACCCACCTCCGGCGCACCGCGAGCAATTGCCACCAGTTGCCACAGCGCCCAGCCACCCTGCCCAATCGAAAGGCTCTTGTGACGCATGTGTGGGTCGGTGGGCGTGGCTGGGTGAGCGGACGCCGTTCTCCTGTCTAGGTTTCTGAGCTGTCTAGGAACAGGAACCAGGTGAACAGGAGAACGGCGTGCGCGATGTCAGCCTATGGCGTGCCGTGTTGGGGGTCGACAAGACGGTCGTGGAGCGGGTCGAGTACGACGAGCAGGGCGAGCTGGTCGTGGCGCACGTGCGGCCCACGGCGCGGGCGCGGGGCCGGTGCGGGGTGTGCCGGCGGCGGTGTCCGCGGTATGACGGCGGGCAGGGCCGGCGGCGGTGGCGGGCGCTGGACCTGGGCACGGTCCCGGTGCTGCTGGAGGCCGACGCGCCGCGGGTGTCCTGCCGGATGCACGGGGTCGTCGTGGCGGCGGTGCCGTGGGCCCGGCACGGCGCCGGGCACACCTACGGCTTCGACCAGACGGTGGCGTGGCTGGCCACGACCACCTCGAAGTCGGCGGTCACGACGCTGATGCGGATCGCGTGGCGCACGGTCGGGGCGATCATCGAGCGGGTCTGGGCCGATGTCGAGGCCGGCACCGACCGCCTCGCCGGGGTCCGGCGGATCGGGATCGACGAGGTCAGCTACAAACGCCGCCACAAGTACCTGATGGTGGTCGTGGACCACGACAGCAACCGGCTGCTGTGGGCCGCTCCCGGACGCGACAGCGCGACCCTGGCCGGGTTCTTCGAGCTGCTCGGGGAGCAGCGGTGCGCCCAGATCACCCACGTCAGCGCCGACGGAATGCCGTTCATCGAGACCGTGGTCGCCGCGCACTGCCCCGACGCGGTCCGCGTCGCCGACCCGTTCCACGTGGTCAAGTGGGCCACCGACGCCCTCGACCGGGTCCGGCAGGCGGCCTGGACCGAAGCCCGGCGCCTGGCCCGCACCGAACCGGCACGGCCACCCGGCGCGCCCCCCGCCGGCGCCCCACCCCGCCCACACACCGAACGGGCCCGAGCGCTCAAAGGGGCCCGGTTCGCGCTGTGGAAGAACCCCGAGGAGCTGACCGCGCGGCAACGCGAACAGCTGGCCTGGGTCGCCGCGACCGACCCGCAGGTCCACCGCGGCTACCTGCTCAAGGAAGGGCTGCGGCTGGTGTTCCAGATGCCCCTCGAACGCGCCGGGCCCGCCCTGGAGCAGTGGATCGGCTGGGCCCGCCGCAGCCGCCTGCCGGCCTTCGTGAAACTGCAACGCACCATCGCAGCCCACCGGCACAAGATCCTGGCCGCCATCGAACACGGCCTGTCCAACGCGCTGGTCGAGTCCACCAACACCAAGATCCGCCTGCTCACCCGGATCGCCTACGGCTTCGCCTCACCCCACGCCCTGATCGCCCTGGCCCTCCTCGCCCTCGGCGGCCACCGACCCACCCTCCCCGGCCGAAACTGACCCACACATACGACAGGAGCGCCTTTCGATTGAGAGGGGTCGCCCGGCATACGGCGGCGGGCGGCCAGACGGAGTGCTCTCTCGATCGGGAACGGGGCCAGCCCCCTGGGAGGCAATGGAAAGAGCAGTTCGTCGCCCTTCCACGCGAACGCGCAGGACCGCACGACGACGACGAACTGCTCTTTCGATTGAGAGGGGGCGGCCGGCATACGGCGACGGGCCGCCTGACAGAGCGCTCTTTCGATTGAGAGCGGTGGCTGGGCGCGGTGGCAACTGGTGGCAATTGCTCGCGGCGTGCCGGAGGCGGGTGACTCAATGGAGGAACGCCCCACCGATGACGAAAGGCACGACCATGCTGCGCCCCCAGGACACCGCCACCCGCGAGAGCAAGCGCCTCGACGGCATCTGGTCCTTCCAGCTCGACGGAGACTCCGCGGGCCGAGGGGCCGGCTGGTTCCGGGCGCCGCTGCCCGCGCCCCGCGACATGGCGGTCCCGGCGAGCTTCAACGACCTCACCGCCGACGCCGCTGTGCGCGACTACGTCGGTGACATCTGGTACCAGCGCACCGTCCGCGTGCCCCGGGGCTGGGCGGGCGAGCGCATCGTGCTGCACTTCGAGTCGGCGACTCACCGCGCCACCGTGTGGGTCGACGACCACGAGGTCGTCAGCCACGAAGGCGGCTACACGCCCTTCGAGGCCGACATCACGGAGTTCGTCACCCCGGGTGAGCCGGTCCGCATCACCGCCCTCGTCAACAACTCGCTGAGCTTCCAGTCCATCCCGCCCGGCGTCATCGAGGACACCGCTGCGGGCAAGGTGCAGCGCTACTGGCACGACTTCTTCAACTTCGCCGGCATCCACCGCTCGGTGTGGCTCGCCGCGACGCCCCAGGCGCGCATCGAGGACGTCACCGTCGTCACCGGCTTCACCGGTGACGTCGGCTCGGTCGCCTACACCGTCAAGACCGCC
>DASSKO010000068.1:0-15445 GCA_035690425.1 Nocardioidaceae bacterium | reverse complement strand
TGCCGTCGAGGGAGTAGGTGGTGTGCGGCCCGGTGGCGACCGGTGTCGTGGGGTCGGTGTTCGGGTCCGCTACTAGCGTCTGCGTGTCCGAGGCGTAGGCGAAGCGGGTGGTCGCGGCAATCTCGCCCATATCACGGACGACGTCGGTGACCCGGTTGGTGCTGTCGTAGCCGAAGGTGGTCTGCACGCCGGCGGTGTTGGTGACCGAGGTCAGCCGGTCGGCGGTGTCGTAGCCGAAGTTGGTGACCCGGCCGGCCGGGTCGGTGATCGAGGTCAGCAACGGCGAGGCTCCGGTGACGTCGTCGTAGCCATACTCCACCTTACGCACAGTCCCGTCGTCGCCGGTCTGGGTCAGCGACCCCAGCACGCCGTAGGCGAAGTTCACCTCCACCGTCCGCGCGCCCGGCCCGCCGCGGGTGGAGGTGATCTGCTGCAGCCGCTGGGCGCCGGAGCTGGAGTAGTCGAACGTGGTCTGTTGGCCGTTGCGGTCCCGGATCGTCCTCAGCTTTCCGGCGGTGTCGAACACCGACATCGCGTTGGAGGTGTGGTCACTCAGCTCCCACCCGGCACTGGTCTGGACGAGGGTGTTCTTGAACCCGGCCGGTGAGGTGTAGGACGACGCGCCCGCCGACGTCGGCTCGTACAGGCCCTGCCGGCCGCCCGGGGCCAGATACAGCACCGACCCGTCGTCGTTGGCGACCAGCCGGGTGTCGGCGCCCAGCCGCATCTGCCACCCCGTCCCCGCCGCACCGTCGGCCGCCGGGGAGTCCGAGCCGACCAGCAGGCTGTTGTAATCAAGGCCCAGCTGCACGTCGCGGTCGATGCCCGGCAGCGTCAGACCGGTGGTCGTCACCAGCAGGTTCCCGGTGCCCACATCCACACTCGCCTGCACCCGATCGCCGACCGCGAAGTCGACCCGGGTGGCGCCCGGCCGCGGGCCCACTGGCAACGGCACCGCATCGACCACCGCCGACGCCGGCGGGACCACCGCCATACCACTCACCAGAACGATCAGCGACGAAACCAGACACAGAGCAAGGCGAGAGACACGCATCATGACCCCAGGAGTCCGAGACTGTCGGCCGAAGCCGCTCAGTGACCGTCCTACCGCAGCCAGTCATTACTGCGCAGCGAAATCGGAGAAGTACCTTCAGTAGCGCTGGCTGGGTTCCTACACGGAAGCGGAACTTGCGCGCGCCCGATAGCTGGGATGGTCAGAGCTACAGCAGACGAACTGGCCCACCGAGCCGCCCAGCATTGGGCAGCGAGAACCGCCTAGGCCTGGGCCAGGTCGTCGAGCACGACGGCCGCGGGCAGGGCGGCCAGCTCGGTCGCCGGCAGCACGATCTTCGAGCCGCGGATGCCGCTGCCCACGACGACCTGCCCGGCCGCCACGACGCGTGCGTCGATCAGCACCGGCCACTGTGTGGGCAAGCCGATGACGGTGATGCCGCCGTACTCCATGCCGGTCGTCTCGGTCGCGAAGTCGGTGTCGGCGAAGGACGCCTTGCGGGTGTCGAGGTAGCGCCGGACGACGTTGTTCACGTCGGCGCGGGTGGTGGCCAGGACGACACAAGCGGCATGGCGGGCCTCGCCGCCACGTTTCCCGGTGACGATCACGCAGTTGGCCGACGCCTCCATCGGCACGTCGTACGCCGCGCAGAAGGCAGCGGTGTCGGCGAGGTCGGGCTCGATCGGCGCAACCTGGGCCGACGGTGCCTGCCCGGCCTCGAGCGCCGCGCTCACGGGCGCCGCGAGCAGGTCACGACGGTCGAGGGCAGGCACGGTCTGCAACTGTCCGAGCATGGTTCCCATTGTGCACCGGCTATCGTGCGGGCGATGAAGGGCGGGCTGCTGGTGGCGGGCACCACCTCCGACGCCGGCAAGACCGTGCTGACGACCGCGCTGTGCCGGTGGCTGTCGCGGCAGGGCGTCGCCGTCGCGCCGTACAAGGCACAGAACATGAGCAACAACTCCATGGTGACCGCCGACGGCGCGGAGATCGGGCGGGCGCAGTGGGTGCAGGCGGTCGCCGCGGGCGCCGAGCCGGAGGCGGCGATGAACCCGGTGCTGCTCAAGCCCGGCAGCGACCGCCGCAGCCATGTCGTCGTGATGGGCCGGTCGTCCGGAGAGCTCGACGCGGCATCGTTCGCGGGCGAGCGCTCGGCGCTGGCCGAGGCCGCGTACGCGGCGTTCGACGACCTGCGCACGCGCTACGACGTCGTCGTCTGCGAAGGCGCGGGCAGCCCGGCGGAGATCAACCTGCGGCGTTTCGACTACGTCAACATGGGGCTCGCGCAGCACGGTCGGCTGCCCACGCTGGTGATCGGCGACATCGACCGCGGCGGCGTGTTCGCGTCGATGTTCGGCACGCTCGCGTTGCTGGACGCGGCCGACCAGGCGTTGGTCTCGGGGTTCGTGGTCAACAAGTTTCGTGGTGACCGCACGTTGCTGGCGCCCGGCCTCGACATGCTCTCGGCTGTCACCGGACGGCGGGTGCTGGGAGTACTGCCCTGGCAGCAAGACCTGTGGCTGGACTCCGAGGACGCGCTCGACCTCGACGGCCGGAGGGCGTCGTGGGCGGTCGATGACGAGGTGCTGCGTGTCGCGGTCGTCCGGCTGCCGCGGATCAGCAACTTCACCGACGTCGACGCGCTCGGCCTCGAGCCGAATGTCGACGTGCGGTTCATCTCCGGACCAGGGGGACTGGCCGACGCCGATCTTGTCGTGCTGCCCGGCACCCGGGCGACGGTCGAGGACCTGGCCTGGCTGCGGGCGCACGGCTTCGAGCAGCCGCTGCGGCGCCGGGTGGCTGCCGGGCTCCCCGTGCTCGGCATCTGCGGTGGCTTCCAGATGCTCGGCGAGACGGTGGACGATCCCACGGGCGTGGAGTCGGCCCAACGCCGGCGGGTGCCCGGGCTCGGGCTGCTGCCGGTGCATACCACCTTCGGCGCACAGAAGAGGCTGGGTACGCCGAGTGGCAGCTGGCGCGGCATGCCGGTGAGTGGCTACGAGATCCACCACGGCACGGTCCGCGTCCGCGCCGGCGAGCCGTTCCTGGACGGCTGTCGCAGCGGCGCGGCCTGGGGGACGCTGTGGCACGGGGCACTCGAGAGCGACGCCTTCCGCCGGGCACTGCTCGCGGAGCTCGCCCAGCAGGCCGGGCGCACTGGCTTCACACCGCGGGCAGACACCAGCCTGGCGGAGGCCCGAGCGCAGCGGCTGGACCTGCTCGGCGACCTCGTGGCCGAGCACCTCGACACCGAGACACTGCTGCAGCTGATCGAGCACGGGGCCCCCGGCGGCATGCGGTGCGTCCCCCCGGGGGCGCCGTGACTCTGGCGTGTCCCTGGCGTGTCGTCGCGCGCGGGGCCGAGACTGGAGGTCAGCCACGGCGCAGGAGGCGTGTGATGTCGATGAAGACCTGGACGGTCCAGATCATCCTGGACGAGGAAGGCAACGAGACGCAGGCCGACGCGGTGCTCGACCTGCAGGGCAAGAGCGAGGTGCGTGGGCACGGCACCAGCCACCGCAACCCGACCGATCTCGGGGTGCCGATCATCGGTGACGAGCTTGCGGTGGCCCGGGCGCTGTCGGATCTGGCGCGCCGGTTGCTCGACTCCGCTGCGGGTGACATCGAGTCCTCGACTCAGACACCGGCCAGCCCGCATCTGTGACCGGACCCAGCCGTGCGAGTCCGGGCGTCCGGTCGGCACGCCTCGACCAGCTCTCGGCCACCGAGCTGCACGGCCTGCTGCGGCTGCGGATAGACGTCTTCGTGGTCGAGCAGCACTGTCCCTATCCCGAGCTGGACGGCCGCGACACAGACCCAGACACACTGCACCTGTGGACAGCCGACGACTCCGGCAGTCCCACGGCGTACCTGCGGGTGTTGGCGGAAGCAGACGGCTCGGTGCGGATCGGGCGGGTCTGCACGCGTGCGGACCGCCGTGGCGGCGGGCTGGCCGCGCAGCTGATGGGTCACGTGCTGCAGCAGAACGAGGAGCATCGGGTCGTGCTGGACGCGCAGTCGCACCTGCGTGGCTGGTACGAACGGTTCGGCTTCACGGCGTCGGGACCGGAGTTCATCGAGGACGGGATCCCGCACACGCCGATGGCC
Source organism: Nocardioidaceae bacterium (assembly GCA_035690425.1). Taxonomy (GTDB): domain Bacteria; phylum Actinomycetota; class Actinomycetes; order Propionibacteriales; family Nocardioidaceae; genus DASSKO01. The sequence continues at coordinate 11,325 of DASSKO010000068.1, read as the reverse complement.
AGGGGTCAGTCACCGAGCCGGTAGTCGAGCCATCGGCGGATCTCGTCGTAGGCCTGCTTGCGCACCGGCTCCGCTGAGGCGAGTACGTCGTGGATGGCGCCGTCGATCCGGCTCAGCGTGACGTGGGAGCTGAGCCGATGTGACCAGCGCGCGATCTGCTGCACGTCGAGCACCACGTCCGTGCGAGTGATCTCGTCGTCCCAGTGCTGCGGGACGTGGCTCCGGCTGGAGCTCAGCACCAGCACCGGCGCGCCGACGTCGATGCCGCGGTGCACCTGACGGTGGCCGCGGCGTACGGCCCGCAGCCAGCCGGCGCGCACCGGGAAGCTCTCCCGGGGCTTCCAGGCAAGGTTGAACTCCCACTCGCCGCTCAGGTCGCAGTGCAGGCTGTCCCCGTAGTGGCCGCTCACGGTGCGGGGCAGCACGGCGTAGGGCCGGCGCAACCCGATCTGGTCGATCGCCTGGGTGCCTGCGGTGCGCAGCAGCACCGAGCCCGGCAGGTCCAGCCACGGGCTGTTCAGGATCACCGCGTCGGCAGGGGAGCGGCCGTCGAGCGTGCGGCGGTGATCCAGCCACAGCGGTGCGATCAGGCCGCCGGTGGAGTGCGCGGTCAGGACCAGCCGCCGGTGGCCGTCGCGCTCGGTGATCCGGTGCAGAGTCGCGTCGAGGTCCGCGACGTACTCGCCGAGGTCGCGACAGAAGTTCGGCGTCTGGTGCGGAAGGATGCTGCGGCCGTACTTGCGCAGGTCGACGGCGTAGAAGTCGTAACCCTGGTCGGTCCAGAACTGCGCCATCTCAGCCTGGAAGAAGTAGTCGCAGAAGCCGTGCACGTGCAGGACCGCGCCGCGCGCGGACGTGCTGCCGGCGGTTGCCCGCCTGCGGACCAGGGTGGCGACGACCTCGCCCTCGTCGTCGGTGCCGAGGTCGATGGTCTCGGTCTCGAACGGCTCACCCAGCACGTCGGTCTGGAACGTCATGGCGGCATTGTCGCAAAACCGCGCGCCGTGGTTGTCGGAGGGCACGACTAGAGTTCGAATACCTGTTCGAGGAGGGAGGATGTATGGAACGCGAAACCGACACCGATCCGGTCGGCTGGCCGGCGCTGCGAGACCGCCCGCCCGACGCCGGCCTGTTGGCTCTGGTCGAGTCGCGCTCGCTGGCGTCGTTGGATTCCGGTGAGCTGGTCGACGTGCTGGCGGCGCTGAAGCGACTGACAATCCGATGTGAGGCTCTCGGGCTGACCGCCGCGGACACCTTGCGTCGGCAGTTGGCCGCTGAGGACCCCGACCTGGAGGCCGACCCCAGCGGCGACCCGACCGACCATGCCGCCACCGAGGTTGCCGCCGCGCTGGCCGAGACGAGGTACCGCTCGTCGGTCCGGCTGCATCTGGTCCGGCGCATCTCGACCGAGCTGCCGCGGGTGTGGGGCCTGGTCACCGCCGGCCGGCTGGACATGTACTCGGCCGAGCAGATCCACTCCGAGCTGAGCGTGGTCGCCGACAAGAGCCTCATTCCCGGCCTGGAGGCCAAGATCGTCGCCGCCCTGCACGCGGCCACCCCGTCCGACGCCGCCAGGGCCAGCAGCTTCGGCCTGGTCGGCGCAAACCCGACCCGCACCCGCCGGCTGGTCCGGCGACTGGTCGCCAAGGCCGAACCCGACGCCACCGACGAGAAGTTCCGGCGGGCCTACGCCGACCGGGGCCTGCGCACGGAGACCGACGACACCGCCGGCATGGGGCAGCTGTGGCTGGGCCACTCGATCGACCGGATCCTCGGCATCGGCCACCGCCTCGGGCTGATCGCCCGAAGCCTGCCGGCCGACGACCCGCGCACGATGGACCAGAAGGTCGCCGACGTGGCCTGTGACATCCTCGAAGGCAAGACCGTGGCAGACAGCTGCACCAGCCTGCTCGAAGACGGCGAGGACCCGCGGTTGCGCTCCACCGGTGCGCGGCGGCGGATCCAGGTCAACATCACCGTGCCCATCGAGACGGTCATGGGCTTCTCCAACGCCCCCGGCGAAACACTGGCTGGTGACATCGTCCCGGCCTCGCTGGTGCGCCAGCTCGCCGCCGATCGCGACTCGGTGTGGTATCGGATGTTGACCGACCGCGGACGCTTCGTCGAGCTGTCCACGCACACCTACACGCCGACCGCGGAGCAGAAGCGCAGTACCCACGCCCGCGACCGCACCTGCGTCGGTGTTGGCTGCAACCACCCGGCCGACAGCTGCGACATCGACCACACCCATGCCTGGGCCGACCACGGCGAGACCCGAGAAGGCAACCTCGGTCCGGGCTGCCGCAAGCACCACAACAGCAAGGACAACGGCGGCCGCTTCCATCTCACCCAGCCCGAGCCCGGCCTGTTCCGCTGGACCTACCCGTCCGGCCACACCTACACCACTACCGCCGACGCCTACCCGGAGAGTAACTGTGCGGCGACGATGGCCCCGGAATGGCAGATTCCCGCCAGCGCCGCCGACGTCACCGAAGGACTCCAGCTCCTCGACCACAAGCGACGCCGCGAGGCGGCGCAACGCGACTGGCTGACACACCGCAGCATCCTCGAACAACGGCTCGTCATCTGGCGGAAGGACTGCGGCGAAGCCTTCGAGGAGCCCGACGACGCCGGCACCGACGACCACCTCTACATCCCCACCGAGACGCTGGAGAGCTGGGTCACCTGAACAGGCCTAGCGCGGCCGTCCGTACCGCTGCGACTTGATCGGACGACCGGCGGCGCAGTCCTCGATCAGCGTGCGCAGCCGGCGCTCGCGGGTGTCCTCGCGCTTGGCCGACAGGACCCAATGGGTGACGGTGCGGCGGTAGCTGGCCGTCTGTGCCTGCCAGTAGGTCCACGCGTCACCGTTCGCGTGCAGCCGTTCGGCCGACTCCGCCGGCAGTTGCTGGGCGGCCCTCTCGTAGGCGTAGGAGGCGTCCTTGCGCTGGTCGCGCTCCGCGAATGCGCGCAAACCCGCCGGGTGCATCCGGCCGGCCGCGGTCAGCTCGGCGACCTTGGCGATGTTGACCGCGCTCCAGCTCGACGTACGCCGGCGAGGCGTGTAACGGTTGGCGACGACCTCGTCGTCGATGCGGCGGGACTGTCCGTCGATCCAGCCGAAGCACAGCGCTTCTTCCACAGCCTCGGCCCAGGTGACCGAGGTCTTGGGCACGCCCTTCTTGTAGTAGCCGACCCACAGCTCGTCGGTGTCGGCGTGGTGCTGCTCGAGCCAGGCACGAAAGGCGGCCGCGTCGGGGAAGACGCGCACGTCCGTCGGCGGCGGGATGGGCATGGCTCGATCGTAGGCCGACGCCGCGCCGGTTGTGAGTCGCCTACTCCTGGTGGGTCCCGACGAGGACAGCCCGGGCGGTCGCCTTGAAGGCGAGATTGAACGCCACCACGGTCGGTGACACGTCGGACCCCACGCCGAGGCTGTCCGCACCGACGGCGTGCACCACGAAGTAGTACCGATGCGGCCGGTCGCCCGCCGGCGGCGCGGCACCGGAGAACTCACTGCCGCCGGAGTCGTTGCGCACCTGGAACGACTGCCCCGGCAGGTCGGTGCCGGCCCCAGCGCCTGCCGGCAGCTCGGTGACCGACGCGGGTACGTCGACCAGGGTCCAGTGCCAGAAGCCCGACGGTGTAGGCGCATCGGGGTCGAAGCAGGAGACCACGTAGCTTTCCGTGCCCTCCGGCGCACCCGACCAACTCAGGTGCGGCGAAGTGTTGCCGGCACTGGCCACCTGCGCCTCGGACAGCGGCTCACCGTGCGTGACATCGTCGCTGGCGAGCTCGAAGGTCGGCAGCTTCGGCATCAGCTCGTACGGGTCGGGGGCGGCCGGGCGGTCCAGGCTCATCAGTCCTCCAAGCGTTTCGAGTGCTCGGAGGGAGTTACCCGGTTCGTCCCGGTTCGAATCGCTCGGGTGCGCTCCGCGCCAGGACTACGCCACGGCTGACCGGTCTCGACCCCCGGCTGGGCGAGGGGCGCGGCGCGGCCCTCGCACTACCGTTGGAGCGATCCCAGTAGTGATCCCAGTAGCGATCCCGGTAGCGATCCTGGAGAGTGCGCATGAGCCAGCCCGAGCACCCGCCGTACCCGGCCGGCTTGTTCCTCAGTGGCCGCCGGGTGCTGGTGGTCGGTGGGGGCCACGTCGCGCAGCGCCGCGTCCCCGGGCTGCTTGCAGCCGGCGCGGACGTCGTGGTGGTGTCCCCCGCGGTCACGCCGGCGCTGGAAGGCATGATCGCGGCCGGCGAGGTCACCTGGCTGCAGCGCGGCTTCCTGGACACCGACGTCGACGAGGCCTGGTATGTCGTGGCGGCCACCGACGACCACGCGGTCAACGACGCAGTGTCCGCGGCGACGGAGGCCCGCCGAGTGTTCTGCGTCCGCTCCGACGACGCGACCCGGGCCACCGCGTGGACGCCGGCGGTGGGGCGGCACGGGGACACCACGGTCGCGGTGCTGGGCAACCGCACGCCGCGCCGGTCGGCGGCGCTGCGCGACGCGATCGTCGATGCGTTGCACGACGGCACGGTCGAGGCCAGCGCCCACCACGACAAGACGGCCGGCGTCACGCTGGTGGGAGGCGGCCCGGGCGACCCCGAGCTGTTGACCTCGGCCGCCAGGCGCGCGTTGCACGAGGCCGACGTCGTCGTGGCCGACCGGCTGGCCCCTCGCGACGTGCTCGACGAGCTGCCGGCCCACGTGGAGGTGATCGACGCGGCGAAGCTGCCCCGTGGCCGCGCCAAGAGCCAGGACCAGATCAACCGGGTGCTGGTCGAACGGGCGCTGGCCGGTCAGCGGGTCGTGCGGTTCAAGGGCGGCGACCCGTTCGTGTTCGGCCGCGGCTTCGAGGAGGCGCTGGCATGCGCGCGGGCCGGCGTGGCCTGGCAGGTCGTGCCCGGCGTGACCAGTGCGATCTCGGTGCCCGCCCGGGCCGGCATCCCGGTCACGCATCGCGGGGTGACCCACGAGTTCACCGTCGTCTCCGGCCACCTCCCTCCCGGCCACCCGGACTCGCTGGTCGACTGGGGGGCACTCGGCCGGCTGCGGGGCACCCTGGTGCTGCTGATGGCAGTCGACACGCTGCCGGCCATCGGCGCCGCGCTGGTCGAGCACGGCCGGGCACCGGACACGCCGGTCGCGGTGGTGCAGGAGGGAACCATGCCGACCGAGCGCACGATGTTCTCGACCCTGGCCAAGGTCGGTGACGACGTGACGGAGCACGCCATCCGCCCGCCCGCGGTCGTGGTGGTCGGCGAGGTGGTGGCGGTGGCCCGCACGCTCGAGGACGTGCGCTGACGTGGCCGTCCTGATCGAGGTCGACGACCCGGCCGACCCGCGGCTCGGCGACTATGTCCGGCTGCGCGACACCGCACTGCGCAAGAGCCTCGAGGCCGAGCACGGCATGTTCATCGCCGAGGGGGAGAAGGTGGTGCGACGCGCGGTGCAGGCCGGCTACTCGGTGCGCTCACTGCTGATGGCTCCGCGCTGGCTCGAGGGTCTCACCGACGTGCTCGACGCTGCCGGCGATGCGCCGTGCTACGTGCTCAGTGAGCAGGCGGCCGAGCAGGTCACCGGCTTCCACGTGCACCGTGGCGCCTTGGCGGCGCTGCACCGACTCCCGCTGCCCGCCGTCGCCGAGGTGATCGAGGACGCCCGCCGACTGGTCGTGCTCGAGGACATCGTCGACCACACCAACGTGGGTGCGATCCTGCGCACCGCCGCGGCGCTCGGCGTCGGCGGCGCCGTGCTCTCCCCGCGCTGCGCCGATCCGCTCTACCGGCGCGCGATCAAGGTCGCGATGGGCGCGGTGTTCTCGTTGCCGTACGCCCGGATGAGCGACTGGTACGACGGCCTGGGCGAGCTGCGCGCTGCCGGGTTCACCGTGGTGGCACTGACTCCCGCGGCCGACGCGGTGCCGCTCGGCGAAGCGGTGGCGGACCACGACAGGGTCGCGCTGGTGCTCGGCTCGGAGGGCCACGGGGTGTCACACCGGTGGATGGCCACCGCGGACGTGCGGGCGCAGATCCCGATGGCGGGCGGCATCGACTCGCTCAACGTGGGCGCCGCGGCCGCCATCGCCTGCTACGTGCTCGCCGGCGGCTGACGTCCGGCAGGGACAGTGGCGGCTCAGGGCGTCGCTGCGGTCTTGTCCGCGGGCCACCCGACGGGGAAGTCGTCCGCCGCCGCCTCGGCCTCCTTGTACAGCTTCCTGCGCGCACGCTTGCCGAGCCGGTCACCGAACACCCTGCCGAACAGGTGGTCGGTCTCGTGCTGCAGGCATCGGGCCAGCAGGCCGTCGCCCTGGTAGGTCACCGGCGCCCCGGTGTGGTCGACGCCCGTGACCGTGGCGAAGTCCGGACGTGCGCACGGCTGGAAGGCGCCCGGCAGCGAGAGGCACCCCTCGTCGTCCTCGTCGAGCCTGCGGTCACGGCCCTCGGGCAGCTCCAGGACGGGGTTGCACACGACGCCCTGCTGCCGGGTGCCGGACTCGTCGGGGCAGTCGAACACGAAGACCTTGAGGTCGACACCCACCTGGTTGGCCGCCAGTCCCACGCCGTCGGCGGCCTGCATGGTCGCGGCCATGTCGGCGACGAGTGCGGCGAGCTCGTCGCCGAAGACCTCGACGTCCTTGAGCGGGCGGTGCAGCACCGCAGCGCCCCAGCGGACGATCGGGCGCACGTTGCCGCCGGCGGGCAGGCTGGTCATCCTGGTGGTCTCCGTCACGTCGCGGACAGACCGGCGATCTTGCCTTCGCGGAACGCCTCGACGAACAGCGCGTGGTCCTCGCGGGCGGTGACAGCGTAGGCCATCCCGAACTCCACCAGGTCGTCGACGAAGCCGTCGACGTCGCCGGCGATGACGCCGGCGATCGCGTCCTCGGTCTGGAAGTCCACGAGGTCCTGGTCGCTGTCCTCGTCGGAGGCGCAGTGCACCTTCGCGGTCGCGCGGCCGAGGTTCTCCAGGAGTGGCCGGAGCTCGTCGGGCTCGGTAATCTCGGCCCAGTCGAGGTCGTCCTCGTAGGGGGAGAGCTCGGCGACGACGAAGCCGGTGCCGTCGATGGAGGTCCAGCCCAGGTGCGGGTCGGTGTGCGCCTGCAGCGCGCGCTGGCTGATGACGGTGCGGTGCCCGTCGTGCTCGAAGTAGGCACGCGCCCGTTCGTCGTCGACCACCCGGCTGGCGGCGGCGACGTTGCCCTGCTTCATCGACAGCACGATGTCGTTCTCCAGCGCCTGGTTGGGCCCCTCGATGAGCACGTTGTAGGCGGGCAGCCCGGCGCTGCCGATGCCGAAGCCGCTGCGGCCGACCACGTCCTTGACGTCGTAGTACACGTCGCGCTGGCTGCGCTTGTGCTGGGGAATGGTCTCCAGGTAGCGCTCGAACGCAGCCAGCACCACCGACCGTTCGAAGTCGTCGAGCTGGCGGGTGTTGGCGGCGGGGGTGAACCGCCGCTGGTTCTCCTGCACGAGCGTCGTCGAGTTGAGCAGCCCGACCCGGGTCGACGCACGCGCCGACTGCAGCACGGACTGGATCGCGGCGTAGGTGTTGTCCAGGTGCAGGGCGAACTCGTGGTCGTCGTCGGAGGCCACGAAACGCTGCACCTGGTCGACGTACGAGCGCAGGTAGACCGCAGCAAGGTCACGCACCGCCCGATCCGGCAACGCCTTCTGCCAGCCCATCAGCGCCAGGCTGGCCACGAAGCGGCGCAGGTCCCAGGAGAAGTGCCCGAGATAGGCCTCGTCGAAGTCGTTGACGTCGAAGACGAGCATGCCCTCGGAGTTCATGTAGGTGCCGAAGTTCTCGGCGTGCAGATCGCCGTGAATCCAGATCCGCCGGGTGCGCTCGTCGGCCCAGCGGTCGTCCAAGCCGGCCATGTCCGCGAAGAACAGGCACGCGCTCCCGCGGTAGAACGCGAACGGGTTGGCTGCCATCTTCCGGAACTTGGTGCGGAAACCGGCGGGGTCGGCCTTCAGCAGTGGCTCGAACGCCTCGACGAGTACGTCGACGATCTGTTGTTGTCGTTGCATGCCACTCAGGGTAAGGGCTACCTGGACACGGGCCGGAGGTCGAGGGCGAACGCCAGCAGCTCGACCGCTGGCACCGGTTGCCAGTCCCGCTCGGCACAGCGGACGAATCCGATCCCCTCGTAGAGCCGGTGCGCGCCGCGCATCTGCCGCAGGCTGCAGATCACGACCTGCCGGTCGCCCGCGGCGATGCTTCTGGTGATGCAGTGCTCGACGAGTGCCCGCGCGGCACCCTGGCGTCGGTGGGTGGGGCTGACCGCCAGCATCCGGAACTCGCCCTCGCCGTCACCGGCGAGCTCGCGGTACGGCGATCCCGCCGGACAGTGGGTGACCGTGCCGAGCAGCGCATGCTCGTCGACCGCGACCCACAGCTCCGCGTCACGGGCGCGAGATGCCGCATCGGCCAGCTCGGCGACGTACTCGGAGTCGGCGTGCAGCAACTCGTCGGACTGGTAGGCCTCGACGGTCAGCGCACCGATCGCGGCATACTCGGCTGGCTCGGCGAGCCGGATCTGGAAGGTCACCCGCAGATGATCTCAGCCGAACTGCCAGGACCGCTTCGACAGGCCCCACCAGAAGCCGTCAACGGCCGACGCGCCGCGGTGACCCTGTGCTTCGCTCGCGCCGAGGGAGACGAACAGCGGTGCCCAGTGCTCGGTCCGCGGATGCGCCAGCTGCGCGGCGGGCGCCTTGTGCGCGAAGTCGACGAGTGCGTCGAGGTCGCCGGACGTCACCGCGCGCTGTGCCCAGTCGTCGAACTCGGCAGACCACGAGGGCGTCGCGCCGCCTGGCCCGGTGATGGCTCGCAGGTTGTGGGTGGTGAAGCCGCTGCCGATGATCAGCACGCCCTCCTCGCGCAGTGGGGCGAGCCGTCGGCCCAGCTCCAACAACTCCTGCGGGTCGAGCGTGGGCATGGAGATCTGCAGCGTCGGGACGTCAGCCTTGGGATACATCTCGACGAGCGGCACGTAGGCGCCGTGGTCGAGCCCCCGGTCGGGGGCGTCCTGGACGGGGTGGCCCTGGCCGCGCTCGCCCGACCGCAGCAGCCGGCGCACCCGGTCGGCCAGGTGGGGTGCGCCCGGCGCCGGGTAGGTCACCGAGTAGTAGTGGTCGGCGAAGCCGTAGAAGTCGTAGACCAGCGGCGCCGTGGACGTGGCGCCCAGCGTCAGCGGCGCCTCCTCCCAGTGTGCGGACACCACCAGGATGGCCGTGGGCCGTGGCAGCTCAGCCGACCACGCCGCCAGCTCGGCGGTCCATACGCGGTCGTCGGCCAACGGGGGCGCGCCGTGACTGAGATAGAGCGCCGGCATCTGCATGGGAGCCTCCGAAGTGGGATGTCGTTAAACATTAAACTACTACGGAGGTCCAAGGCTCATTCGCGCTGCAGTGCGCGGCGTACCCGCTTCTCCGACACGGAGTGCGCCGTGCCCAGCCGCTGGGCGAAGAAGCTGACCCGCAGCTCCTCGATCATCCAACCCGCCTCGCCGAGCCGGACCCGGTCGACGTCTCGGGGCGCGGACTCCAGCTGCTCGTGCAGCTGGTCCTCCAGCTCGTGCACGACGAGCATCGCGGCCCGGTCCCGGGACAGGTCGTGGGGCGCCTTGTCGAGGCGCAGCTCGACCGCCCGCAGATACCGCAGCAGGTGCGGCAGCCGGTCGATGCCGGCGTGCGTTACGAAGCCCGGCCCGATCAGATGGTCGAGCTGTGCCTGTACGTCGTCGACGAGCTCGGCGTCCTTGACCTGCGGCAGGCCGGCGCGCAGCGTCTGGCCGAGGTCGACGATGCGCTGCACCTGCTGCAGTGCCGCGTCGACGGTGTCGTAGAGGTCCGCGCGCACCGCCGTACGCAACCGCTCGAAGCCTGCCTGGTCCCAGGCAGGGCCACCGTGCCGGCTCGCCAACGCGTCGACGGCCGCGGTCAGGGTGTCGTCGAGCAGCGGGCCGATGCCGCCACCGGGATACGCGCTCAGTGCGAGCTTGGCACGGTTGTCCAGCCGCTTGACCACGGCCGGCATCGGCGAGGCGACTGCGAGCAGCAGCAGTCGGCGGGTGCCCAGGCGCATGCTGTGCTGTTGCTCCTCCGCGGTGTGGAAGACACTGACGCCGACGCTGCGTCCCTCGTCGACCAGTGCCGGGTAGCCAGTGATCGGGTGGCCGTCGTGCTCGGTCTCGAACGTGCGCGGCAGCTCGCCCAGGCTCCACTCCGTCAGCCCGGTGCGCTCGAGCCCGGTCGCAGCGGCGGACAGCCGCGCCTGCGTCTTCGGGCGCAGCCGGTGCTGCAGCTCGGCGATGTCGGGGCCTTCGTCGACCGTGCTGCCCTCGTCGTCGATCACCCGGAAGGTGAGCCGCAGGTGCACCGGCAGCTTGTCGAACCGCCAGGCATCGCGGGGGACAGGGACCCCGCTCATCCGGTGCAGCTCGCGGCCGAGCGCGTCGAGCAGCGACGGCTCCTCGGCATCGATCCGGTCCAGGACGGCGCGCGCATGGTCCGGCGCCGGGATGAAGTGCCGGCGCAGCTGCTTGGGCAGTGACCGGATCAGCTCGGTCACGAGCTCCCGGCGATGGCCCGGCACCTGCCACTCGAAGCGGGCGGGGTCGAGGTCTGCGAGCTGCGCCAGCGGCACGTCGACCGTGATCCCGTCCATGGCCGCGCCGGGCTCGAAGGCATAGCTCAGTGGCATCGTGAGACCGTCGCTGTGCCAGGTGTCCGGGTACGCCGCCGCGTCGACCTCGCCGGAGTCGGACCGCATCAGCAGGTCACGGTCGAAGTGCAGCCGGTCGGGCCTGCGCCGTCGGGCCTTCTTCCACCAGGCGTCGAAGTGCGCTCCCGACACGACGTGCTGCGGGACGCGCGCATCGTAGAAGTCGAAGAGCACTTCGTCGTCGACCAGGATGTCGCGCCGGCGGGTGCGCTGCTCGAGCTCCTCGACCTCGATGACGAGCGCGGCGTTGTCCCGCAGGAAGCGGTGCCGCGTGTCCCACTCGCCCTCCACCAGCGCACGCCGGATGAACAGCTCACGGGCGAGCTCCGGGTCGACTCGCGCGTAGGGCACCTTGCGCTGCGCTACCACGGGTACGCCGTACAGGGTGACCCGCTCGAACGCCATCACGGCGGCGCGCTTCTTCTCCCAGTGCGGCTCGCTGTAGCTGCGTTTGACGAGGTGTTCGGCGAGCCGCTCCACCCAGGCGGGGTCGATCTTGGCCGCCGTGCGCGCGAAGAGCCGAGAGGTCTCGACCAGCTCGGCGGCCATCACCCACGCCGGCGGCTTCCGCGCCAGCGCGGAACCGGGGAAGA
>DASSKO010000067.1:0-2905 GCA_035690425.1 Nocardioidaceae bacterium | reverse complement strand
CCTCCGGCGCGGAAGGCGAGGGCGGTGGCGCTGTTGATGGCGATGACCAGCAGGGAGGTGCCGACCGCGGTGGGCATGGAGAAGCCCAGGGCCAGGACGAGCGCGGGGACGAGCACGAATCCGCCTCCGACGCCGAAGAATCCGGTGAGCAGGCCGACGACGGTCGCGGCGACCAGCACCTGGGCGATCCTGTGGCGGTGACAGCGCAGCGGCCGCACCGTCAGGATCGGCTGTCGCCGGTCGGGAGCTGGCGGCCCTGCCGGCGTGTGTTGACGCGCGCGCCGCAGCATGAGTGCGGCGACGAGCAGGATGAGTACGGCGAAGGCGAGCAGGAGCACGCGTGTGGGCACGGCTGCCGACAGTCGCGATCCGACCAGTGACCCGCCCACGCCGAGGACGCCGAAGGCGATGCCCTGTCCTGTGCGCACCCGACCGCCGCGGGCGTGTGGGACGAGTGCGATCAGGGAGGTGGCCCCGACGATGAGCAGGGAGCTGGTGGTGGCGGTGTGCGGGTCCTGGTCCAGGCCGTAGACCAGCGCGGGGACGGTCAGGATCGACCCGCCACCACCGAGGGCGCCCAGGGACAGGCCGATCAGCTGCCCGAGGGGCAGGGCGAGCAGGGACATCGGGTGGTGGCCGGCGGTGCGTGGTGGGCGGGCTGCTCAGCTGCGGTGGAGCAGCCGGCCCAGCAGTCCGCGGCGCGGTTCCCTGGGATGGCCGGGGCAGCGGTCGGCAGCGGGGACCGGGCGCATCACCTGCTGCACGTGCTGGCCGCAGCCGGCCCAGGTCGTCTTGCCGCAGGTTCGGCAGGTCACGGCACGGCACATGAGGTTCTCCTCCTCGGGAAGGTGGGCGTTGGTGCGGGCGGGCGAGAGTCAGGTCGTGACGAGGTCCAGGCCGGCGTCGGCGGCCTGGGGGTCGTAGTCCTCGTCGACCAGGACGACCTGGTGACCGCCGGCGGCCAGGATGGAGGCGACGACGGAGGCGCGGTAGCCACTGCCACAGTGGATCCACAGCTCCCCCGCAGGCACCTCCTCCAGTCGGGTGAGGATCTCGTGGATCGGGATGTGCACGGCGGCGTCGATGTGGCTGGCGGCGTACTCCTCGTTGCGTCGCACGTCGAGCACGGTCACCGGTCGGTGGTGGCGCACCTGGGCCAGGTCGGCGAAGGTGGCTCGTGGGTAGCTGCCCAGGTCCTGGTCGGTCCAGTCTCGCGGGGAGCCGGTCGCCGCGCCCTGCAGCTGGTCGATGCCGATGCGCACCAGCTCGCGCTGGGCCTGCCCGACCTGCTCACTGCTCTCACCGAGCAGGGTCACCGGGGTGCCCCAGGGGATGAGCCAGCCCAGGTAGGTGGCGAACTGCCCGGCCAGCCCGATGTTGAAGGTGCCCCGGACGTGGCCGTCGGCGAACGCGGTGCGGGTGCGCAGGTCCACCACCCACTCACCGTCGGCCAGGCGCGCCGCGAGCGTTGCCTTGTCGGCCTCGCTCGGGGCGCTCAGGTCCGGCGCGGTGGGGCCCTGCTGGTTTCCCGGCTGCATGTGCACGTAGTAGGCCGGCCAGGCGTCGAGCCCGGCAAGGGTGTCGGCGATCCACTGCGCCTGCGGGTCGGTCAGTGCCGGGTTGACCTGCTGCTCACGCCCGATCGTCGACTCGGTCGCGCCCCCGCTGGACCCCGAGGAGCAGAACGAGCCGAACCCGTGGGTGGGCAGCACCCGGGCGGAGGCGGGCAGCTCCTCGGCCAGCCGGCGCAGCGAGGCGAACTGCTGGCGGGCCAGGGCCGGGGTGTGCTCCTCGCCGAGCAGGTCCGGGCGCCCCGCGGCCCCGAACAGCATCGACCCGCCGGTGAAGACCGCCACCGGCTCGCCGTGCCAGTGCACGGCGTAGGACAGGTGGCCGAAGGTGTGCCCGGGCGTGGCGATCGCCCGCAGCGACATCGCCGGCGACACCTCGACGAGGTCGCCGTCACCGATCGGGGTGCGCTCGAACGACACCTCGTCCTCGCCGTTGACGTGGTAGGTCGCACCGGTGTGCTGGGCCAGGGCCAGGCCCCCGGTGAGGTAGTCGTTGTGGATGTGGGTCTCGAACACGTGGGTGATCTGCACCCCGGCACGGGAGGCGGCCTGCAGGACCCGGTCGATGTCCCGCTGCGGATCGACGACGACGGCCACCTGCCCGTCGTGCGCGAGGTAGCTGCGGTCGCCCAGGCTGGGCGTCTCGATGGTCACGATCTCGGGACTGCGCATGATCCTCCTCCTCAACGAACGGATACCCCTAGGGGTATGTCGTCCCGGTGCAACACCCGGTTGCCCTCCCTCATTCCTGTCAGCCGCTGCCGTCGCGGCGGCGCAGCCGGGACCAGGCGATGCCGGTGGCCACGACGCCGACCAGGGCGGGCAGGGCCCAGGCCGGGACGGCCGCGGCGGCATCGGTGACCACCTGTTGGGCGGCGCTTTCCAGGTCGGTCGTGTCGCCCAGACCGAGGACACCGGTGAGACCGGCGGTGCCGTCGAACCGCAGGAACAGGATGCCGATGGTGACGAACAACAGACCCGCGAGGACGTTGGTGCTGTGCACCCGGACGGGTCCGAGGGTCAGCAGCCGACCGCGGACCCATGCGCGCCGGCCGAGGTCGTAGCGGTCCCAGAACCATGCCAGGACGAACAGCGGCAGGGCCATGCCGAGGGCGTAGACGGCCAGCAGGAGCCCACCGAGCACCGGGGACCCCTGGGTGGCGGCGAGGGTGAGGATCGCCCCCAGCACCGGGCCGGAGCAGAACCCGGCCAGACCGTAGACCGCGCCGAGGGCGAGGGTGGACAGGTGGCCGCCGCGGCCGGCTCCGCGGGTGGCCGACCAGGTCTGCAGGCGGTCGGCGAACGGGACGCGCACGCCGGCCCCGAGCAGCTGC
>DASSKO010000066.1:0-51221 GCA_035690425.1 Nocardioidaceae bacterium | reverse complement strand
GTCGGCGATGCCGATCGCCTCCAGGGCCGGCCGATCGGCGGCAACCGGCCACCGGACACGCTTGACGTCCTCGATCGCTCGCTGCTGGAGGCGTCTCGCCGCAGTGCGCGTGCCGGGCGCCTGTGGCCCCAGAGCCCGCCAGGCGGATTCGAGCTGACCGGCGCCTTGCAGCGATCGCCAGATGCTGTTGACCAACGGTGTGTCGAGGGCCGACCGGATCTCGCCGTACAGCACCGATGCGGTGGCGTCCCACTGCGACGGTGCAGGATCCGCCGGCCGCGCTGCGGCGGCCGCGGACATCCGCCCAGGCGCCGATGGGGCGTCCAGATCACCTGCGAGTGCGCGCAGCAGCCCGGCCGACAGCAGGAGCATCCGGCACAGCGGGCCGGTGAAGGCAGCGAGCGTGTGCCGTACCGCCGGGTCAGCAGTCGGTGTGCTCGCACCTCGCACCGAGTCGAGAAGCTCGGTGGACACGGTCGCGAAGTCCGGGGCGTCCAGCACTCCCTCGGTCTGCTCGGCGGCCAGGACGAGGTACGGCGGGCACACGGCCAGGGACTTGAACAAGGACGGGACGAGCGGCATCCGCTCGAGCAGCCTGGCGTAGACACCGGCGACCCGCCCGACGGCCGCATCCTCTTCGACCATCGGAAAGATCGCGAGGTCGTTGCCGAGGTCGCTGCCCGTCATGGTGGCGTCGTACCCCGGACGCGCCGCGGGACACCTCAACCGACTGGTGCCGGCATATGCTGGCAACCCTTTGGGCATCGGTGCTGTATGCGGGAGGTGACCAGCGGTGGAGCAGCCGTTCTTCTGGGCGGCGCTCGCCGCGACGGCAGTCGTCGGCGCCAGTGCGCGGCTGGCCGCCGGCAGGCCGTTGTGGCGTGGCCGGTCGAGTGTGCTCCGCCCGTGGGAGCTCGTCCTTGCCGGCGTGGCGTTGCTGGCTCTGGTGTTCCACTGCGCGGCGATGTTCTTCGCGACGTGGGTTGGCGGCGTGCCGTTTCTGACGGCGCCGGCAGCGTCGGTCCGTGCCCTCGGAACGGCGAGCCAGCTGGCGTACTGGCTTCCGGCCGTGGTGGTCGTCTTCGCGGCCCGGCGGGTGTGGCCCCCGGCGTTGAGTGTCTTGACAGGCACCCTGGTGGGCGTCGGGGTCACCATGTTCTGGTCGTTCGACCTGACGACGCACCTGGGGTGGATCGCCGCCGCCGTGGCCGTGATCGTCGCGATCTCGGCGGGGCTCGTGGCTCCGCGTCCGCTGCCCGCCTCGTCTCCCACGCGGTGAGCAGCACGAGGGTATGCACGCACTGATCCTCACCTTCGCCGTCGTGGCCTCGGTCCTGGCCCACTCCTCGAGACATCCCGGCCACGCTCCGCCTGAGGAACAGCCGCACGCATGATGGACGCGCGGAGCTGGGTACATGGCCGGGATGGACCTCCACGAGATCGTCGTCGACCAAGCGCCGGCTCGATGGCACGAGCGGGGAGAGGGCCCGCCGGTCGTCTTCCTGCACGGTGTGCCCACCTCCCCGCGGCTGTGGCGCCACGTCATGCCGCTGGTGCGTGGCCGATCCCTGGCATGGGAGATGCTCGGATACGGCGAGAGCATCCCCGACGGCAAGGGCCAGCAACTCGGCCTGGCCGCGCAGGCCGACCGCCTGGTCCGCTGGCTCGACGCGATGGAGATCGAGTCGGCGACCCTCGTGGGCCACGACCTCGGCGGCGGTGTCGCGCAGATCGCCGCGGTCCGCCACCCAGACCGCGTCTCAGGGCTCGTGCTCACCAACGCAGTCTGCTACGACTCCTGGCCGATCCCGAGCGTGCGAGCGATGCGGAAGTCCTCCGCGGTGCTACGGCACATGCCACAGGTGGGGCTGTACCCGTCGTTCGTGCAGCTGATCCACCGCGGGCACGACAACTCCCAGCGCGCCCGCGAGTCGCTCGGCGTGCACTGGCAGCCCTACGTCACCCACGGCGCGGCGCCGAGCCTGATGCGCCAGGTCGACGCCCTCGACGTCGAGGACACCCTGGCCATCGCCGACCGGCTGCCCACCCTCGACCTGCCGGCTCGCGTCGTGTGGGGCGCGGCCGACCGCTTCCAGAAGATCGGGTACGGCGAGCGTCTCGCAGCCGACCTCGGCGCAGCGCTGCATCCGATCCGGGGCGGCAAGCACTTCACCCCGGAGGACCACCCGGACGTGGTGGCCACGGCCGTCAACGAGGTCGTCGACGCGAATGGCTGAGCCTGTGCCGGACTACGACCTCGTCGTCATCGGCGGCGGCGCTGCCGGCCTCGGCGCCGCCCGGACCGGGCTGGCCAAGGGTGCGCGCACGTTGCTGGTTTCCGACGGCGAGCCGGGTGGAGACTGCACGTTCTACGGATGTGTGCCGTCGAAGACGCTGATCGAGGCCGCTCGCACGGGTACGCCGTACGCGCAGGTGTCGGCACGGATCAAGCAGACCGTGGCCGAGATCGCCGCGACCGAGGACGCGCAGACGCTGCGCGGTGAGGGGATCGACGTGGTCCTGGGTTGCGCCCGGTTCGTCGACCGCGGCGCCGTGGACGTGGGTGGACGGCGGCTGCGAGCCCAGCGGTTCGTCATCGCCACCGGCTCGACGGCAGCGGTGCCGCCGGTCGACGGCCTGTCGGAGACGCCGCATCTCACCAACGAGACGGTCTTCGACCTGTCCGAGCTGCCGGAGTCGCTCGCGGTGCTCGGCGGCGGGCCGGTGGGGTGCGAGCTCGTGCAGGCCTTCAGCCGGCTCGGCACCGAGGTGACCCTGGTCGAGGCCGGCGACCGGCTGCTGTCACAGGAGGATCCCGAGGCATCGGCACTGATTGCCGACGTCTTCGCGCGGGAGGGCATCGACGTGCGGGTCGGCGTCGACGTCGAGAAGGTCGAGGCCGGCCCGCGGCTCGCCCTGTCCGACGGATCGACGGTGACGGCTGAGCAACTGCTGGTCGCGACCGGACGCACGCCCGGCACCGGCGGTCTCGGTCTCGGCGAGATCGGTGTAGAGCTCGACGGCGCGGGGCATGTGCGTGTCGACAAGCACCTGGCGACCAGCGTGGACGGGATCTATGCGGCCGGGGACGTCGCCGGCATGCTGCGGCTGACCCACGCCGCCTACGCCATGGGGCGCGTCGCCGCCGGCAACGCGCTGGGCCGGATCCCCCGCAGCTATCGCGAGGACGCCGTCCCGCGGGTGACGTTCACCGACCCGGAGGTCGCCAGCGTCGGCGCCGCCGAGCAGGATGCGCCCGCCGGCTCTCGTGTCGCCGAGCTGCCGATGCGCGCGGTCGACCGGGCGCTGACCGCCGCGCAGACTGAGGGGTTCGTGAAGTTGATCGCCGGCCGCCGGCGCGTGCTCGGCAACGCCGGAGGCGGCCGGGTTCTCGGCGCGACGATCGTCGGCGCCCGGGCTGGTGAGCTGGTCCACGAGCCGACGCTGGCGATCGCCACCGGCATGTTCACCGGCAGGCTGGCGGCGACCACACACGCCTATCCCACCTGGTCGTCGGCGGTGCAGCTCGCCGCCGCCCAGTTCTTCACCCGTATCGGTGGCCGCGAGGCGCGCACGATCTAGCGGAGCGCGCACGGTCTCTAGCGGAGCGCGCAGGGCCTGGCAGGGGTGGTGTCGTCTATCCCATCCGTGGCGTGCATAGATCATGCGCCGGGCGCATGGGATAACGAGGTAGGTGCTTCCTCTACCCCCTCAAGCCATGTCCTCGAGCTGACGGCCCTTCGTCTCCTGCACGAACTTCGCCACGAAGACGAAGGACAGGACGGCGAAGAAGGTGTAGAACCCGTAGGCCACGCTCAGCCCGAGCTCGGCCAGCTTGGGGAAGGTCGTCGAGATGGCGAAGTTGCTCAGCCACTGCGCGGCCGCGGCGAGCCCGAGCGCGCTGGCTCGGATGCGGTTGTTGAACATCTCACCGAGCAGCACCCACACCACTGGGCCCCAGGAGACGCCGAAGAACACCACGAAGAGGTTGGCCGCGATCAGCGCGACCTTGCCGGCGGTGTCGCCGAGCGCGGGCTCCCCGTCCACGATCGGCGCAGTGCCGAAGACGTAGGCCAGTGTGCCGAGCGTGATCGCCATGCCGGCGGAGCCGATGAGGAGCAGGGGTTTGCGCCCTACCTTGTCGATGGTCGCGATCGCCACCAGCGTGACCACGATGTTGGTGATCGAGGTGATCACCGTGATGGTCAGCGCGTCGCGCTCGCTGAAGCCCACCTGCTGCCACAGCGCCGAGGAGTAGTAGAAGATCACGTTGATGCCGACGAACTGCTGGAAGATCGACAACATGATGCCGACCCACACGATCGGCAGGAGGCCCGCGTGGCCGCGCAGGTCGGAGAACGACGAGCGCGCCTCGACGGCGACCGTGCGCCGGATCTCGCGCATCCGTTCCTCGATGCCGGTCTTGAGCACCTGGCCCAGCACGGCACGGGCCCGCTCGGCGCTGCCCTTGGCCACCAGATAACGCGGCGACTCCGGGATCTGCAGCGCGAGCACGCCGTAGGCGAGGGCCGGGATGACCTCGGCGATGAACATCCACCGCCACGCGGACATCCCCAGCCACAGCTCCGCGCCGGCCCCGCCCGCCGTACGCGCCAGGAACGCGTCGGACAGCAGCGCGACGAAGATGCCGGTGACGATGGCCAGCTGCTGCAGTGAACCGAGGCGGCCGCGGATCGAGGCCGGGGAGATCTCGGCGATGTAGGCCGGTGCGATCACCGACGCCGCGCCTACGCCGAGGCCGCCGACCACGCGCCAGCCGATGAGGTCCCACGGGCCGACCGCCAGCCCCGAGCCGACCGCACTGATCGTGAACAGGGCCGACGCCAGGACCATCACCCGGATCCGGCCCATCCGGTCGGCGAGCCGCCCTGCCACGTAGGCGCCGACGACGCAGCCGAGCAGTGCCGAGGACACCACGAAACCGGTCAGCAGTGCGCTGGTCGCGAACTGGTCGCGCACGGCGGTCACCGCGCCGTTGATCACCGCGGTGTCGAAGCCGAAGAGGAAACCCCCGAGTGCGGCGACGCCGGCCAGCATCACCGCCCTGCCGGTGTCGTACTCCTCGGGCGCCGATGCGACGGCCATGTCAGCCTCCTCAGGCCACTTCTACCCTGACGTCGGGATGTGCGAAGCACAGATATCCGCGCGCCTTCAGCGCGTTCTCCAGCGGATCGGGATAGCACCAGGCCACGTCGGCAACACGGACTCCGCCGTCGCCGGCCGCCAGCGACCAGTACGACGCCGTGCCCTTGTAGGGGCAGACCGTGGAGGTAACGCTTCGCACCAGCCGGTCGGCGCGCACGTCCTCGGGCGGCAGGTAGAACATGTTGGGGAGCCCGGTCTCGGAGAGCAGCACCGCGCGGTCGGTCTCCGCCAGCACGTCGTCGCCGTGCAGCACCCGCACATGTCTGCTGGTACGGCGGACGTCGACGCGGTGGTAGGGGTCGCGCAGATGGCCCTCGACGCGCTCGTCCTCGTCGTACCAGGCCTCCATCGCGTCCCAGCTGAACGCCTTGTGCCCGCGCAGCCACGATGCCTCACCGCGTGGCTCGGGGTAGGCCCACACCGCGTTGTCGGCCACGGTGTCTCCCACCGTGGGCGACCAGTAGGCCGCGTCGCCCTTGAACGGGCAGTAGGTGGTGTGGCCGCTGGGGACGAGCAGGTCCTCGCGCAGGTCGGCGTCGGGGATGTAGAGGACCGGGAGGTGGCCGCTCTCGTGCAGCAACTTGCCGTCGGTGGTGTCGGCGATCGTCTCGCCCGCGAACACGGCGCGGACCCGGCGTGGGAACGTCTCGAACAGCAGCAGGTGGTCGGGTCCGTCGAGGGAGTAGTTGACCTCCCGCGGTGGCGTGGTCGACAGCGGTCCGTGGTCGAGCGTGAGAGCCATCGCGACCTCCCGATTCGTCTGCGGTTGCCGCACTGTAAATACCCGAGTCACCGCAGACGAATCACCGGGACGCCGACCGTCAGCGGTAGCGGCGGGAGACGTCCTCGCCCTTGGACGGCCCGGTCGACCAGTCCGCGATCCACGGGCCCGTACCCTCCGACACGTCGATCACCCCGGCCTCCAGCCAGGTCAGGTCGCCGTCGAGCACGCGCCGGGCCAGTCGTCGGTCGGCGTCGTCGGTGTTGTTCCAGAGCCGCTCGAACAACTGCTCCACCCGCAGCCGCGACTGGGCGCAGAACACCTCAGCGAGCTCGTAAGCCTCCGCCCCCCGCACGGGGTCGTCGGCACGCAGCATCTCGGCGCGCGAGCAGGCCGCCGCCATCGCGAACAGCTCGGCTCCGATGTCGACGATGCGGCCGAGGAAGACCTGCCGGTGCTCGAGCTTGGCCTGCCAACGGCTCATCCCGTAGAAGGTCTGCCGGGCGAGCTTGCGAGACGAGCGCTCGACGAAGCGCAGATGTCTGGCCAGTGGACCGAAGTCGGCGTATGACCGTGGGTCCATGCCGTTGCCGGCCATCAGTTTCGGCAGCCACTTGGCGTAGAAGCCGCTGGCGTTGACCGCGGCCTTCGCCTTGCGCTGCAGGTCGGCATCGGCGGAGGCGAGGTCGCCGGCCGCCTTCAGGTGGGTGTCGACCGCCTCCCGCGCGATGAGCAGGCGCATGATCTCGGTCGAGCCCTCGAAGATCCGGTTGATCCGCAGGTCGCGCAGCACCTGCTCGGCCGGCACCGCCCGCTCGCCGCGCGCCGCCAGCGACGCGGCAGTCTCGTAGCCGCGGCCGCCGCGGATCTGCACCAGCTCGTCGGCAATCTGCCAGGCCATCTCCGACGACCACAGCTTGGCCAGCGCGGCCTCGATCCGGATGTCCTTGGTGCCGGCGTCGGACAGCTCCGCGGACAGCTCGAGCACGGCCTCCAGCCCGAAGGTGGTCGCCGCGATGAACGACACCTTCTGCGACACGGCCTCGTGCTGGCCGACGGGACGTCCCCACTGCACGCGCTGGGCGGACCACTCACGGGCGATCTTGAGGCACCACTTCGCGCCTGCGGTGCACATCGCCGGGATGGACAGCCGACCGGTGTTCAGCGTGGTCAGCGCGATCTTCAGTCCTTGGCCCTCCCGTCCGAGCCGGTTCTGCGCCGGCACCCGCACCTGGTCGAAGCGGGTCACGCCGTTCTCGATGCCGCGCAGGCCCATGAACGCGTTGCGGTTCTCGACCGTGATGCCCGCGGAGTCGGCCTCCACGACGAACGCCGTGATGCCGCCGCGGCCGCCGTCATGGGCGGGAACGTCGGCCATCACGACCAGCAGCTCGGCGATGACGCCGTTGGTGGTCCACAGCTTCACGCCGTCGAGGAGGTAGGCCTCGCCGTCGTCGGTGGGGGTGGCGGTGGCGGCCAGTCGCGCCGGGTCGGAGCCGACGTCGGGCTCGGTGAGCAGGAACGCCGAGACCGCCCCGGCGGCGCAGCGGGGAAGGAACGCCTGCTTCTGCTCCTCGGTGCCGAACTGCCGCACCGGCTCGGGTACGCCGATCGACTGGTGGGCCGACACCAGGGCACCGATGCTCGGATGCACCGATCCCACCAGCGCCAGCGCCTTGCCGTAGTAGGACATCGGCAGGCCCAGACCGCCGTACTCGGTGGGGATCTTCATGCCGAACGCCCCGAGGTCGGCCAGGCCGGCGAGGTAGTCGTCCGGGATCTGCGAGTCGCGCTCGACGCGTGCGCCGTCGAGGGTCTCGCAGTACTCCCGGAGCCGGGCGAGGAACGCGTCACCGTTGACGCGGTCGTCGGCGGAGGCGCGCGGATGCGGGTGGATCAACGAGAGGTCGAACCGGCCGAGATACAGCTCCTTGGCAAAGCTCGGCCTGACCCACTCGGTCTCCCGCGCCGCCTCGGCGACCTCACGCGCCTGCTGCTCGCTGACCTCACGCTGCGGGCCCTGCTCGGTCACGTCCGTGCTCACGTCGTCCCCTTCCGAAGGCTGGGGTCCTAGTGTTACTCACTAGTAGCCAGATCCGAAACCCGAGGCCGCCCCCGGGTGGGTCAGGGCAGCACAGTCGCGTGGGCCTTGCCGATCACGACGATCCCGCTGTCGGTGACGGTGTAGCCGTTGGCGCGGTCCTCCTCGTGGTCGAAGCCGATGCGGGCGCCGTCGGGGATCAGCACGTTCTTGTCGATGATGGTGCGTCGGATGCGGGCACCAGCGCCCACCCGCACGCCGTTCATCAGCACCGAGGCCTCGACCAGCGACTTCGGACCGACCGACACCTGTGGCGACAGCACGGTGTGGTCCACGGTGCCGCCCGCGATGATGCTGCCCTGGCTGAGCAGGCACTCGGTGGCGACCCCGCCCTCCACCAGCTTGGCCGGCGGCAGCTGCGGCGGTGAGGTGAACAGCGGCCAGGCATGGTTGTAGAGGTTGAACACCGGGTGGATCGACACCAGGTCCAGATGGGCGTCGTAGTAGCTGTCGAGGGTGCCGACGTCGCGCCAGTAGTGCCGGTCGCGCTCGGTGCTGCCTGGGACCGCGTTGTCCTGGAAGTCGTAGACCTGCGCGCTGCCGGTCTTGACCAGCATCGGCACGATGCTCCCGCCCATGTCGTGCACCGACTCGTCGTCGCCGGCGTCTTCGCGCAGCGCCTCGAGGAGTACGTCGGTGGAGAAGCAGTAGTTGCCCATCGACGCGTAGGTGCTGTCGGGGTCGTCCGGCAGCCCCGGCGGGTCGGCGGGCTTCTCCAGGAAGGCGTCGATGCGTCGCCCGTCGGAGGTCTGGATGATGCCGAAGTCGGATGCCGTCTCCCGCGGGACCCGGATGCCGGCCACGGTCACACCGGCCCCGGAGTCGATGTGCTGGTCGACCATCTGCGCCGGGTCCATCCGGTAGACGTGGTCGGCGCCGAACACCACGACGTAGTCCGGCTGCTCGTCATGGATCAGGTTCAGGCTCTGGTAGATCGCGTCGGCGCTGCCGGTGAACCAGCGCGGTCCGAGCCGCTGCTGCGCCGGCACCGGGGTCACGTAGTTGCCGAGCAGCGACGACATCCGCCAGGTGGTGGTGATGTGCCGGTCCAGCGAGTGCGACTTGTACTGGGTGAGCACGCACAGCCGTCGGTGGCCGGCGTTGACCAGGTTGGACAGCACGAAGTCGACCAGCCGGTACTGCCCACCGAACGGGACCGCCGGCTTCGCGCGGTCACGGGTCAACGGCATCAGTCGCTTGCCCTCGCCACCGGCCAGCACAATTCCGAGCACGCGTCGCCCTTGCGCCATGTGAGTGACCATAGTCTGTGCTTCATGCGCGTGGCGATGATGTCCCGAGAGTTTCCTCCTGACGTGTACGGCGGTGCGGGCGTGCACGTCGACTTCCTGGCCCGCGAGCTGCGCCGGTTGGTCGACCTCGACGTGCACTGCTGGGGCACGGACCGCGACGGCGCCGTCGGGCACTCGGCCGACGCCGGGCTGGAGGGCGCCAACGCGGCCCTGCGGACGCTATCGATCGACCTGCGGATGGCCGCCGCCGTCGCAGGTGCCGACGTCGTGCACTCCCACACCTGGTACGCCAACCTGGGCGGGCACCTGGCCAACCTGCTGCACGGTGCGCCCCACGTGGTGACGGCGCACTCGCTGGAACCGTTGCGGCCGTGGAAGGCCGAGCAGCTCGGTGGCGGGTACGCCGTGTCGAGCTGGGCCGAGCGCACGGCGTACGAGGCGGCCGATGCGGTGATCGCGGTCAGCCAGGGCATGCGGGCCGACATCCTCACGGCCTACCCCACAATCGAGGCGGGCCGGGTCCATGTTGTGCACAACGGCATCGACACCACGCTCTACTGCCCGGTCGAGGCCACCGACGTCGTCGAGCGGGTGGGCATAGACCCGGCGCGCCCCTACGTCGTCTTCGTCGGACGGATCACGCACCAGAAGGGGGTCGGCCACCTGGTCGCTGCTGCCCACGACCTCGACCCCGGCGTACAGGTGCTGTTGTGTGCCGGCGCGCCCGACACCGCCGAGATCGGTGCGGCGACCACACAGGCCGTGCAGCGGCTGCAGGCCAAGCGCGACGGCGTGGTGTGGGTCGAGGAGATGCTGCCGCGCGAGGAGCTGGTGCAGCTGCTGACGCACGCGGCCGTGTTCTGCTGCCCGTCGGTCTACGAGCCGCTCGGCATCGTGAACCTGGAGGCGATGGCGTGCGGCACCGCCGTCGTGGCCAGCGACGTCGGCGGCATTCCCGAGGTCGTCGACGACGGTGTCACCGGCCGACTGGTCGCCTACGACGCTGCGGACAGCGAGCGGTTCGAGGCCGACCTCGCGGCGCGCGTCAACGAAGTGGTGCGGGACCCCGACGCGGCGCGCCGAATGGGCGCGGCGGGCCGCGAGCGCGCGATCGCGGAGTTCGGCTGGGACGCGATCGCCCGGCGGACGGTGGAGATCTATCAGTCCCTGCTGCGGTGATCCGGGCGTGGCACCGGTCGCCAGCCGATTGAGACAATAGCCGGCAGAGCCGCTGCCGCGGCTCCCGGACGAGCGGTGCCGTACCCGGTGTGCGACAAGACGGCGCCCCAAGGAGTGGTCATGTCTTGGTTCGTGCTGGTGTTGTCCGGCGTCCTGGAAGCTGTGTGGGCCACCGCTCTCGGCAAGTCCGCCGGCTTGACCAGGCCGGCCCCGTCGGTCGTGTTCCTCGTCGCGCTGGTGCTGAGCATGTCCGGCCTCGCCTACGCCATGCGCGCGCTGCCGGTCGGCACCTCCTACGCCGTCTGGGTCGGGATCGGTGCCGTGCTGACCGTCGCCTACGCGATGGTGTTCGACGGCGAGGCCGTGTCGGTGCTCAAGGTGGTCTTC
This sequence comes from Nocardioidaceae bacterium, assembly GCA_035690425.1. Taxonomy (GTDB): domain Bacteria; phylum Actinomycetota; class Actinomycetes; order Propionibacteriales; family Nocardioidaceae; genus DASSKO01. The sequence goes on along the minus strand of DASSKO010000066.1, from coordinate 40,417 downwards.
CTTGCCGGCATCGTCGGCTGCGTGATCGGGCTCAAAGCCGTCAGCCCCTGACCGGTGCCCGGCCGGCGGGCGGTGGTGGACGAATGAGGTCGAAGCGAGCAGTCTCGATGTGGAGGGGACGTCCGGAGAAGGAACCGGCATGGGCGCTGGCTCGAGCGACACGCGGGGGGACGGTCGCGCCCGAGTGCTGGCTGCCGTGCGTGCGCAGGACGGCGAGATCACGGTGTCGGAGCTGGCGGCGTTGGTGCGGCTGCATCCCAACACCGTCAGGTTTCACCTCGACCGGCTGGTGACCGGCGGCCAGGTCGAGCTGCACGGTCAAGAGGATAGCCGGGGAGGTCGGCCCCCGCTGACCTACCGCGCGGTCGACGGCTCACCGTAGGCGCGTGCGGAACCAGCCCGTGGCGTCAGCTGACGTCGACGTCGCGGCGCCGCAGTCCCGCGAGCCCGCCGACCGCCATCAGCCCGGCCACCGCGGCGAGCAGCAGCAACGGAGCCGCGCGCACCGTCTCGACTGGGACGGCAGGCACGTGCGTGTACGGCGAGAGGTCCAGCAGCCAGCCGGGGAGGTCGAGCAGAGGGCCCAGCCACCCGTTGACGACGCACAGGGCGAGCGCTGCCCAGACGGCGATGGCGGCTCGTGGCAGCCAGCCGAAGAGCAGCACGCCGAGACTTCCGAGGGCCAGCACTGCCGGAGCGAACACCAGCATGCTGGCGAGCAGCCTGGGCAGCTCACCGATGTCGTTGCTGGCCAGGCCGTGGGCGAGCCCGGCCCCCAACCCGGCGGCGGCGAGCACGAGCACCGTGCCGAGGAAGGTAACCAGCAGGTTCCCCAGCAGCCAGCGGCGGCGGGACAGCCCGGTCGCCAGCAGTGGCTCGACCCGGCCGGACGACTCCTCGGCCCGCAGCCGCAGCACGGACGACACGGTGAACCCTGCCGAGACGATGGCCAGGATGGCGAGCACGGTGGCGAAGAACGCGTCGACGAGGCCGGCGCTGCCGGCGTAGGCGAACGCCGCGGCGAGCTCGGGGTTGTCCGCCACCATCGCGGTGACCTCACGGCCGAAGGAGCCGAAGGCCAGCCCCGCACCGAACATGCCGAGGCCCCAGCCGATGACCAGGCCGCGTTGCAGGCGGGCAGCCAGCCCCACGGCAGAGAGCAGCCGAGGCGACGCGACGCCAGGGCCGGGCCGGGGTGGCACCAGCCCGGAGCCGACGTCGCGGCGGGTGGTGAGTCCGGCGACGACTGCCGAGACGGCGACCGCGACGCCGCCGGCAACCAGCAGCGGCCACCACCGCTCGTCGCCGTAGGGGTGCACCGCCTGGGACCAGCCGAACGGCGACACCCAGCTCAGGCCGTTGGCGCCGACGTCGCCGACCGCGCGCAGCGCGAAGCTTGCCCCGAGCACGGCGGTGGAGATGCCCACCGCGCCGCGTGCATGTGCCGTGACCTGCGCCGCGCAGGCCCCGATCACGGTGAACACCACACCGACCGCTGCGACCGACGTGCCGTAGAGCAGCGAGCCCGTGGCCGGCAGCCCTTGAGCCAGCAGGATCGCAGCGATCCCGGCACCTGCGGCCACTGCTGCCCCACCGACTACGAGGACGGCGGCGGCGGCCGGCGCCTGGCTGCCGACGACGGTGGAACGCAGCAACTCGAAGCGGCCGGCCTCCTCCTCGGCTCGGGTGTGCCGGATGACCAGGAGAACCGCCATCAGTGCGACCGAGACCATCGCTGTCGTGCTGATCTCGTAGACCGTCACTCCACCGGGGGTGTGCAGGGCGACCGGCGGCCCGCTCATCGCGATCGCGGCGGCACTGCTGCCCATGGTGGAGGCGTAGGAGTCGAGCTCGTCCGGGGTCGAGTACGTCGACTGCACGGCCGCGGCGGAGGCATAGACCACCCCCAGGATGGCGCCCAGCCAGACCGGCAGCCGGATCCGGTCCCGGCGCAGGGCCAGCCGCGCCATCGCGCCGACGCCGTCGAGCTCCGATCCGCGCATGCTCATTGCGCCACCTGCCGTGCCGTGGACTCGCCCGACCCGGCGACCCGGTCGCCGTACTCGCGCAGGAAAAGCTCCTCCAGCGTGGGCGGGTGCGCCACCAGCGAGCGGATGCCGAGACGGCACAGGTGCTGCATCGCCTCGTCGAGGTGAGTGGACTCGACCTGGAACGACACCCGTCCGTCGGCGACCTGCGGGTCGACCACGCCGGGTACGTCGGCCAGGGCGTCGGCGTGTCGGACCGTCTCGGCGGTGACGGTCGTGCGGGTCAGCTGCCGCAGATCGGAGAGGGTGCCGCTGCTGACGACGCGGCCGGCACGGATGATGCTCACCCGATCGCACAGCGACTCCACCTCGGCGAGGATGTGGCTGGACAGCAGCACGGTGCGGCCCTCGGCCTTGGCGTCGGCGATGCACTCCTGGAACACGATCTCCATCAGTGGATCGAGGCCGGAGGTGGGTTCGTCGAGCAACAGCAGCTCGACGTCGGAGGACAGGGCCGCGACCAGGGCGACCTTCTGCCGGTTGCCCTTCGAGTAGCTGCGCCCGCGCTTGGTGGGGTCCAGGGCGAAGCGGTCGAGCAGGTCGGCCCGGCGACGGGGGTCCAGGCCGCCGCGCAGGCGACCGAGCAGGTCGATGACCTCCCCTCCGGTGAGGGAGGGCCACAGGCTGACGTCGCCGGGCACGTAGGCGAGCCGGCGGTGCAACGTCGACGCGTCGCGCCACGGGTCACCGCCGAGCAGACGAGCCGTGCCCGCGTCGGCGCGCAGCAGCCCCAGCAGCACCCGGATCGCGGTGGACTTGCCGGCGCCGTTGGGACCCAGGAAGCCGTGCACCTCTCCGGCGGAGACGGCGAGGTCGAGGCCGTCCAGCGCCCGGGTGGGCCCGAACCGCTTCACCAGGCCAGTGATCGAGATGGTCTCCATGCCGTCGAACGCTACTCAGCTTTCACCGAGCGGTTCGCCCGGACGCTGTCACGCCCCCGAAGCCGGCCATCCGGTCAGCCGACCTGCCGAGGCAGCAGCGCGAGCAACACGTCGTCGAGGAGGACCAGGCCGTCGACCCGGCCGCCGGCTGCGCGCACTCCCATGATGTGCGTCGACCCGTCGCGCATCGCCGCCAGCACGTCGAGCAGGGGGGTGTCCCCAGCCACGCCGGGCAGCGCACGCACCGCCTCGGGACGAAGCGGCTCGCCGCGCGCCTGCAGGTCGACGTCGACGACGTCCTTGAGGTGGACGTAGTCCCGCCAACCGTCGTCCGATGCCCGCACCGGGAACCGTGAGTGGCCGGTCTCGGCAGCAACCGCCTCGACGTGTGACGGGGTGGCGTCCGCGGGTACGTCGACCACGGACGCGCGAGCCAGCATCACGTCGCGGGCGCAGGCATGACTGAACTGCAGGCTGCGCGAGACTCGGGAATACTCCTCGGCATCCATCAGCCCCTCGCGTCTCGCCTCGTCGACCATCTCCGCGACGTCCTCGTCGCTCGCGGTCGACGTCACCTCGTCCTGCGGTTGCACGCCCAGCAGCCGCAGCACACCGTTGGCGAACGAGTTCAGACCGACGATCGCCGGCCGCAACACCTTCACCATGCCGGCGAGCGGCGGGCCGAGCAGCAGGGCGGAGCGCTCCGGGCCGGCCAGCGCGAGGTTCTTCGGCACCATCTCGCCGACGACGACGTGCAGGCTCACGATGATCAGCGTGGCGAGCACGAACGCCACCGGGTGCAGCACCGCGTCGGGCAACCCGACCGCGTGGAACGCCGGCTCGAGCAGATGCGCCACCGCAGGCTCGCCGACGGCACCGAGGCCGACCGTGCACAAGGTGATGCCGAGCTGGGCGCCGGCCATCATCACCGACACCCGCCGCATCGCTCGCACGGTGGTGCGCGCGCGTGTCGAGCCCTGCTCGGCGAGCGGCTCGAGCTGGGTGCGACGCGCGGCCACCAGCGAGAACTCGGCACCGACGAAGAAGGCGTTGCCGAGCAGCAGTGCGAGGGCCACCAGCAACGCGGCGGTGTCACCCATCGACCGGCTCCTCCGGCGCACGCCGCACCAGCACCCACTCGACCCGGTGGCCGGCCAACGCGGAGACCTCCAGGCGTACGCCGTCGACCTCGACGACGTCGCCGACCTGAGGCATCCGGCCCAGCTGGTCCATCACCAGACCACCGACGGTGTCGTAGCGCTGCTCACCCTCGGGCAGCCGGACGTCCTGCTGCTCGCGCAGCTCGTCGGGGCGGACCAGCCCGCTGATCCGCAGGTGTCGAGCGTCGACCTCGCTGATGGGCGAGGCATCCGGGTCGTCGTGCTCGTCGCTGACCTCGCCGACGACCTCTTCCACGACGTCCTCGAAGGTCACCAGACCCGCCGTACCGCCGTACTCGTCGAGGGCGAGGGCCAGCTCGGCGCCGTGGTCGCGGAGGGCCCACAGCAGGTCGTCGAGCGGGATGGAGTCGGGCACGCTGAGGATCGGCCGCGCGACGGAGCCGACCGTGGTGCTGTCGCGCCGGTCGGCTGGCACCGCGACCACGTGGCTGAGCTCGACGATGCCGACGATGTCGTCCACGTCGTGCCCGACGACCGGCAGCCGGGACACGCCGTGCTCGCGGGCCAGCTCGATCACTCGCTGCACCGGCTCGCCGGAGTCGACCGTGACCATCGTGGTGCGCGGGGTGAGCACGTCGCGCGCCAGCTTGTCGTCCAGTTGCAGCGAGCCCTGCACGATGTCGGCGGTGGGGCGGTCGATGGCGCCGGCCTCGGCGGAGAGCTCGAGCAACGACACCAGCTCGGACGGCGAGTGGGCGCTGGCCAGCTCCTCCTGCGGCTCCACCCCCAGCCGGCGCACGATCACGTTCGCCAGGCCGTTCAGCGACGCGGTCAGTGGCTTGGTCACGGCGGTGAACAACCGCTGCGGCCGTTGCACCAGCCGCGCGGTGCGCAGCGGGTTCACGATGGCGAGGTTCTTCGGGACCAGCTCACCGAACATCATCGTGAGCAGGGCGGCCACGGCGAGTGCGAACGCCCAGCTGACTGGACCAGCGAAGCCCGGGGAGAGCCCCATCGCGGTGAGCGGCCCACGCAGCAGCGTCGCGATGGAGGGCTCGGCGAGGTAGCCGATCGCGAGGTTGGTGAGGGTGATCCCGACCTGCGCACCGGACAGCTGCGTCGACAGCGACCGCAGCGCGGTCTGCACCCCGGGCGCCCCCGGCACACCGTCGGCCACCGCGCGGTCCACCTGCGAACGGCTCACGGTGACGAAGGAGAACTCCGCCGCGACGAAGACCCCGCAGGCGAGCACCATGGCCAGGGCCAACCCGAGCATGAGCCACTCGGTCACTGGGTCGGATCCCTCCTGCTACTCGTCACCGGTCAGGTTGAACGAGCGTAGCCGGTGGCCGGCCAGCACCGTGCACACGACGATGACGACGACGGTGGCGACGCTGGCGTATCCGGGACCCAGCTTCTCCGCGATGCCGAAGCCGTCGGCGACCTCCTCGGTGATCGCGCCGGCCCACCAGGTCACGCTGAGCCAGCGGACCCCGTCGAGGAGGCCGCCGAGCAGCCCCTCCCAGATCAGCAGATAGATCAGACCGACCACGACGGCGTGCCGGGTCAGGACCGACAGCAGCGCGAAGAGGGCGCAGTAGGCGATCCCGCCCGCCAGCGAGCCCACGGCGTACCCGAGACCGAGGCGGGGGTCACTGGAGGCGAGCACGAGACCCGCGACCAGCATGGGCGCGGCGGCGAAGACGACGACGCACCCGACGGCCACGACCAGCTTGCTGACCATGATGGTGTGCCGGGAGATCGGTTTGGCCAGCAGGTAGACGACCGACCCGTCGTCGATCTCCGGTGCCAGCAGACCGGTGGTTGCGACCAGCGCGATGAGCGGGACGACCACCGACAGGCCGAGGTTGTCCAGCACGAGGTTGGCGCTGTCGGTCCCCTCGCCGGCGAGGACCCGCACGAGGATGGCCAGAGCGAGCAGCACCAGCGGCAGCACGAACAGCAAGACGCCGCGGCGGCGGCCGAAAATGCTGCGCAGGGCGAGCCGCGCGATCGTGGGGTGCAGGGCAGTGGGGCGCAGGGCAGTGGTCATGACGACACCAGGTAGGAGAAGACACTTTCCAGCGACTCGTCGGTCGGAGCCACCTCGAGCAGCCGGACACCTTGCTCGCGGGCGAGCTGTGGGAGTACGGCGCTGAACCGGCCGAAGTCGGACGCTTCCACGTCGACCCCGCCCTGGGGACGCAGCGACACCGCCCGCACCGACGCGTCGACGAGCAGGGCGGCGGCGAGGCGCCGGTCGTCGGCGCTGCGGATGACGTAGCGGTTGGGGCGGTCGGTCATCAGGCGTCGGATCGCGCCGAAGTCGCCGGACGCCGCGTGCCGGCCGGCGACCACGACCTCGATCTGACGGGCGACCTGCTCGACCTCCTCCAGGATGTGGGAGCTGAACAGCACGGTGCGGCCGTCGGCGCCCATCCGCCGCAGCAGGTCCATCAGGTGCATCCGCTGCCGCGGGTCCATCCCGTTGAACGGCTCGTCGAGCAGCAGCAGCGCCGGGTCGTGGACCAGCGCCGACGCCATCTTGATGCGTTGCCGCATGCCCTTGGAGTACGTCGAGATGGTGCGCCCGCCGGCATCGGCCATCTCCACCAGTGCGATCGCGCGCTCCGCGGCGGCACCGGCGTCGCGCAGACCGTGCAGCTCGGCGTTGGCGACCACGAACTGGCGGCCGGTGAGGTAGTCGAACAGCGCCTCGCGTTCGGGCACGAGGCCGAGCTGTGCATAGGCTCGCTCGTTGCGCCACAGCGGCTCGCCGTCGAGCGTGACCGTGCCGACCGACGGCGCGAGGAAGCCTGACATCATCGCGATCAGCGTGGACTTGCCCGCGCCGTTGGGGCCGAGCAGCCCGGTCACGCCGGGACCGATCGTCATCGAGACGTCGTTGACCGCGACGACGTTCTTGTACCAGCGGGAGACGTGGTCGAGCTGCAGGATCGTCATGCCGCCGCCGTCTTCCGGTAGCGCAGCAGCATCGCGACGACGGTTCCGACGATCGTGGCGAGGGTGACCGCAAGGAAGGCCAGCCCCATGCCGGTGCTCGTGGGCGGCGCCGGACTCGACGCCGGGCTGTCGAAGAGCCAGTGCTGCAGCCCGTCGATCAAGGTGTAGGGCGACAGCAGGCCGCCGGCCTCGGCGACGCCGTCCCGTCCCACCTCGGTGGCGATGCCCTGGACCGCGGAGGCGACGGTGTAGCTCACCAGCAGCACCACGATCACCGCGGCCACGGCGAGACCTCGGCGGGTGGTCACCGCGGACACGAGGGCGGCCAGGCCGGCCAGCACCGCGGCGAGCAGCAGCGCGCCGACCAGCGCGACCGCGAACGACTTGGTCTCCCGCCAGGCCGGGAGGTCTGCCAGCACTCCACCGAGGTAGAGCAGCAGCAGCGGTGCCGCGATGAGGACGAAGGTGGCCGTCGCCAACGACGCCATCCGGACCAGGACGTAGGTGTCGCGCCGCAGCGGCCGCGCCAGGTAGAGGGTGATCGTGCGGAAGCGCAGATCGCGCGAGATCAGCGCGGGCGCCTGGGAGGCGACGAAGACCGAGATCAGCAGCTGGGTGGTGATCGGGTAGGCCGAGTAGGACACGATCTGGGCGTCGAGCCCGAGCGCGTCCTTGGCCTGCACCAGCACGCCGACCAGGATCAGCGCGGGCAGCAGCATCAGGCCAAGCAGCACCATCGGCAGCACCTTCGACTTGCCGGAGCGTCCGAGCCCGTAGCAGTTGCGCAGGCCGGTGCGAAACAGCGACCATGCCACCGGACCCTCGCCGTGTCGGGGGCCGCTGTAGGGCCGGTAGCCGATGTCGTGGATGACACCGGCCGGGCGCCCGGCCGGGCCGGACTCAGACAGGCTGGACACTGCCGGCTCCTCCCTCGCGGAACACGTCCTCGATCCGATGGTGCTGTTCCTGCATGCGCACCAGGCCGAGGTCGAGGTCACAGACCAGGTCGCGCACGGTGTCGTAGGTGGACCCATCGAGCACCTGCACCTCGATCATCCGACCGTTCGCCCCCGACGGCGCGGCTGACAGTCCCGCGTCGACCAGCGCCTGGCCCATCCGCTGCCCGGCGTCCGCAGTGCCCTGCACCTCCACCAGCAAGGTGCCGGTGGCATGGGTGAAGTCGGTCGTGGCCGACGAGCGCAGCAACTGGCCCGAGTCGAGCACTACCACGTGGTCGCTGATCCGCTCGAGTTCGCCGAGCAGGTGGGAGGTGACGAGGACGGCGATACCGAACTCGGTGCCGATTCTGCGCACCAGCGCCAGCATGTCGTCGCGGGAGGCGGGGTCGAGGCCGTTGGTGGGCTCGTCGAGCAGCACCAGCTTGGGGTCGTGCACCAGCGCCTGGGCCAGCTTGACCCGCTGCTTCATGCCGGTGGAGTAGCCGCCGATGACCCGATAGCGCTCCTCGGCGAGCCCCACATGACGCAGCACGTCGGACGCGCGCTCACGTGCGGCGGGATGCGGCAGCCCCGACATCTGGCCCATGTGCACGACGAGGTCGGACGCGGAGACGTCGGCGGGGAGGCAGTCGTGCTCGGGCATGTAGCCGACGATGCTGCGGATGTCTGCGCCCTGCGCGGCCACGTCGAAGCCGAGCACCTGCGCGGTTCCGCTCGTGGCCGGCAGCAGGCCCAGCAGGATCTTGATCAGCGTGGACTTGCCGGCGCCGTTGGCGCCCACGAGCCCGGTTACGCCGTCGCCCACGTTGACGTCGAGCGAGTCCAGCGCGGTGACTCGCGGATAGCGCTTGGTCAGCGCCTGCGTCTCGATGACCCCCACGGGCACAACCTAACCCGTGCCGGGCGGTGCTGTATCCCGGACCGGTCATACTGGGCAGGGTGGGCGAGCAGGTCCGGCATCCGGTTTTCGCGTGGTTCTACGCCCGGTTGAGCGAGCAGATGGAGCAGACCGGCCTCGCGCAGATCAGGCAGCGCATGCTGGCCGGCGTCTCCGGAGACGTCGTGGAGGTCGGCGCAGGCAACGGGCTCAACTTCGCCCACTATCCGCCCACGGTTGCCGGCGTCGTCGCGGTCGAGCCGGAGCCGTCGCTGCGTCGCCGGGCGGAGGCTGCCGCGTCGGCGGCGCCCGTCCCGGTGCGGGTGGTCGCGGGTACGGCGGCGCGGCTCCCGCTGCGGGACAACAGCTGTGACGCCGTGGTGGTGTCGCTCGTGCTCTGCTCGGTCACCGACCAGCACGCTGCGCTCGCGGAGATCGGCCGGGTGCTGCGGCCGGGTGGCCGCCTGCACTTCTTCGAGCATGTGCGCTCGGAGCACCGTGCCGCCGCTCAGGTGCAGCGGTTCCTCGACGCGACGGTGTGGCCGCGGCTGTTCGGTGGCTGCCACAGCGGGCGGGACACGGTAACGGCGATCGAAGCCGCGGGGTTCGAGATCGAGGAGCTGGAGCGGATGCGGTTCCCCGAGAACGGCGTACCCATGCCCACGGTGACCCACGTGCTCGGTCGGGCACGCCGCCCGTAAAGCATCGGCTGGCCCGGTCAGCGCAGCGCTCGGCCCACCGCGAGCTTGCGGGTGTCGGGCGCGGCGACCCGGGCGGCGTCGGCGTCGAGGTCGGCGCGCTGCTGCTGTGACTCCCGCTCGGCGCGCACCCTGGCCTCGTATGCGGCGACCTCGATGTCGCGCCGCTCGTCGTTCCAACCGAGCAAGGGTGCGACGATGCGGGCGACCAGCTGGGCGGACTCGACGCCGCGTCCCGGCGTCTCGATCGAGGTCCGGGTACGCCGGGCCAGCAGGTCGTCGAGGTGCAGAGCCGACTCGTGCAGCGCGGCGTAGGCGAACTCGACGCCGAGGTACTCCTGAGCCTCGCCGACCGGCTGCAGCAGGGACGCGTCATCGGCGGACATCGCCAGCACGTCCGGCGTGAGCGTCCCGTAGCGGTCCAGTAGCCGGTGGACCTGCCAGGGCGAGAGTCCGTGGCCGTCGGCGATGGCGTGGGCCTGGTTGACCATCGCGTGGTAGCCCTCGGCGCCGACCAGCGGAATGTGCTCGGTGGTGCTCGGCGGTACGTGCCGGCTGATGTCCCTGGCGGCCAGGTCGACGGCGTCGGCCGCCATCACCCGGTAGGTGGTGTACTTGCCGCCCGCGATGGAGACCAGGCCGGGCTGCGGGCGGGCCACGGCGTGTTCGCGCGACAGCTGGCTGGTCGGCTCCTCCTCACCCGCCAGCAACGGTCGCAGTCCGGCGTACACGCCGGTGATGTCGTCGTGGCTGAGTGGCACCGACAGCACCGCGTTGACGTGGTCGAGGATGTAGTCGATGTCCGCCCGGCTCGCCGCCGGATGGGCCAGGTCGAGGCCCCAGTCGGTGTCGGTGGTGCCCACGATCCAGTGCGTGGTCCACGGGACCACGAACAGCACCGAGCGCTCGGTGCGCAGGATCAGCCCGGTCTCGGAGTTGATCCGGTCGCGAGGCACGACGATGTGCACGCCCTTGGATGCCCGGACGTTGAACCGGCCGCGCCCACCGGCCATGGTCTGCACCTCGTCGGTCCACACCCCGGTGGCGTTGACGACCACGGGCGCCTGCACGGAGACCTCGTCAGCGGTCTCGACGTCGCGCACGTGTACGCCGACCACCCGCTCACCGGCGTGCTGAAAGCCGGTGACCTCGGCGCTGTTGAGCACGGTCGCGCCGTACGCCGCCGCGGTGCGGGCGACGGTGAGCGTGTGCCGCGCGTCGTCGGCATGGGCGTCGTAGTAGCTCACCGCGCCGACCAGGGCGTCGCGCTTCAGCGCGGGGCACAGCCTCCGTGCGCCGTGCCGGGTCAGGTGCCGGTGGTGCGGCACGGAACGGGCGCCGCCCATCGTGTCGTAGAGCATCAGCCCCGCACCCACGTAGGGACGTTCCCAGCCCCGGTGCGTCAGCGGGTAGAGGAACTGCACCGGCTTGACCAGGTGCGGTGCGATCCGGCTCAGCATCAGCTCGCGCTCACGCAGCGCCTCGCGCACCAGCCCGAGGTTCATCTGCTCGAGGTAGCGCAGGCCACCGTGAAAGAGCTTGGAGGACCGCGACGAGGTGCCGCTGGCGAAGTCGCGCGCCTCCAGCAGGGCCACGCGCAACCCGCGGGTGGCCGCGTCGAGCGCCACGCCCGCACCGGTGACTCCGCCCCCGACGACGACGATGTCGAATGTATCGGTGCGCAGCCGGCGCCAGGCGTCCCTGCGCTGCTCCGGCCCGAGCTGTGCGTTGCCCATACCGGCATCATCGCAAAGCGGGGCTATCGTCGTGCCCGGCGAGCATCATCGATCGATGCCTGTCCACCACGAGTAGCGACGACACCTGCAGCAACCCGATCCAGATCGCCAGCCACGGCTGAAGGGCAGGACGGCAGACATGGGCGACCACACCCTCAACGACACCAACACGCTTCCCGCGATCGGCTTCGGCACGGCAGGGGTTCGGGGCGACGACGGCATCGCGGCGCTGCGCAGTGCTCTCGAGGTGGGCTACCGGCTGATCGACAGCGCGGTCAACTACGAGAACGAGGAGGAGGTCGGCACGGCGCTGCGAGAGTCGGGCGTGCCCCGCGAGGACGTGCAGGTGACCACCAAGATCCCCGGCCGTCACCACGAGCACGCGTTGGCGGTGCGATCCGTCGAGGACTCGCTGCGCAGGCTCGGGCTGGAGTACGTCGATCTGTGCCTCATCCACTGGCCGAACCCCAGCGTCGGCAAGTACGTCGAGGCCTGGCGGGCGCTGGTCGACCTGCGTGAGCGGGGGCTGGTGCGCTCGATCGGCGTCAGCAACTTCGCCGAGCGGCACCTCGACGACATCATCGACGACTCCGGGGTCACGCCTGCGGTCAACCAGATCGAGCTGCACCCGTACTTCCCGCAGCCAAAGATGCGCGAGGTCAACCGTGCTCGCGGCATCCTGACCGAGTCGTGGAGTCCGCTCGGCAAACGCAGCGCGCCGTTCGACGAGTCCGCGGTGGCAGATGCGGCACAGGCCCATGGGGTCAGTCCTGCCCAGGTGATCCTGCGCTGGCACCTGCAGCTGGGTGCGCTTCCGCTGCCCAAGTCGGCGACTCCGCAGCGTCAGCGGCAGAACCTCGCCCTCGACGGTTTCGAGCTGACCGAGACCGAGGTCGACGCGATCACCGGGCTCGCCCGCGCCGACGGGCGCCTGTTCGGTGGTGACCCCGACACCCACGAGGAGCAGTGACTCGGGCTGCCCCTCCGCGCTGTCTGACGCAGTGCCACCACGTGTCCCAGCACCGCCATCAACGTCGCGTCTGTCGAGGATGTGCCGCTGGAACGGGTGGAGAGCGAGCTGTGCACGCTGGCCGGGCCTGGGGCCGCATCCCGTGCGCCGCTGTCGGGCTGCGGGCTACTGTCCACGGGCATGAGTGCGGCAAGCACAGGTGAGGTCGTCCTCGCGATCGACCAGGGCACGACCAGCACCCGGGCGATGATCTTCGACCGGTCCGGGGGCGTCGTCGCGGTCGCGCAGACGGAGCACGCGCAGATCTTCCCGCGTGCGGGCTGGGTCGAGCACGATCCCGTCGAGATCTGGGACAACACCCGCGAGGTGATCGGAAAGGCCCTCGCCCGGGCCAACCTGAGCTCGGACCACATCGCCGCGGTCGGCATCACCAACCAGCGCGAGACGACCGTGGTGTGGGACCGCACCACCGGCCGGCCGGTGTGCAACGCGATCGTCTGGCAAGACACCCGCACGCAGCAGATCTGTGACGGACTCGCCGAGCTGGGCGGAGGCACCGACCGGTACAAGAGCCGGGTGGGGCTGCCACTGGCGACGTACTTCTCCGGACCCAAGGTCCGCTGGATCCTCGACAACGTCGAGGGTGCTCGGGAGGCGGCCGAGCGCGGCGACCTGATCTTCGGCAACACCGACAGCTGGGTGCTCTGGAACCTCACCGGAGGCGCCGACCACGGCGGGGTGCATGTCACCGACGTCACCAACGCCAGCCGGACGATGCTGATGGACCTCGACACGCTGGAGTGGGACGCGCAGATCGCGGCCGAGATGGGTATCCCGATCACGATGCTTCCCGAGATCCGGTCGTCGTCGGAGGTGTACGGCGAGTGCCGTCCCGGCATCCTGCGGGGCACGCCGGTGGCCGGCATCCTCGGCGACCAGCAGGCGGCGACGTTCGGGCAGGCGTGCTTCGACGTCGGGTCGGCGAAGAACACCTACGGCACCGGCAACTTCATGCTGCTCAACACCGGCCAGGAGAAGGTCGCCAGCGAGAACGGCCTGCTCACGACCGTGTGCTACCGGCTCGCCGGGCAGCCGGTCGTCTACGCACTCGAGGGGTCGATCGCGGTCACCGGCTCGCTGGTGCAGTGGCTGCGTGACAACTTCGGGATCATCTCCAGCGCCGGGGAGGTGGAGCATCTGGCGGCCGGAGTCGAGGACAACGGTGGCGCCTACTTCGTGCCCGCCTTCTCCGGCCTGTTCGCGCCGCACTGGCGTTCCGATGCCCGCGGTGCCCTGGTAGGGCTCACGGGGTATGTGCACAAGGGACACATCGCCCGCGCCGCGCTGGAGGCGACCGCGTTCCAGACCAGGGAGGTCCTCGATGCCATGGACGCCGACGCCGGTGTGCGGCTGAGCGAGCTGAAGGTCGACGGCGGCATGGTCGTCAACGAGCTGCTGATGCAGTTCCAGGCCGACATCCTCGACGTACCCGTGGTGCGCCCGAGGACCACCGAGACCACGGCCCTCGGAGCCGCCTACGCTGCCGGCCTCGCCGTCGGCTTCTGGTCCGGCCTCGACGAGCTGCGCCGCAACTGGACCGAAGGCAGACGCTGGGAGCCACGGCTGGACGGAGCCGAGCGGGAGCGCACCTACCGCAACTGGCAGAAGGCGGTCAGCAAGACCCTCGGCTGGGTCGACGACGACGTGCGCTGACCGTGGCCCTCGCTGTCTGCCTGCTCTTCGACGACCGGTCCGCGCGTGCGGTGCGCCAGCTGTGGGACCGGCTCGAGGGCCTCGGGGTGCCGACGCTGCGCACGCACACGCACGGCCGGCACGTGCCGCACCTGTCCTACGCGACCCTGCGCACCTGGGAACTGAGGTCGGTGACGGCTGCGGTGGGTGCGCTGCCGGACGGCGGACCGGTGCGGCTGCGTTTCGACGGGCTCGGAACCTTCCGGCGTGGTCGCGCCTGGCTGGCGCCCGCGGTGACCACGGAGCTGCTACGACGCCAGGAGCGGGTGATCGACGCCGTGACCGCTGCGGACGGCGAGCTGCACCAGCACTACCGGCCGGGCGTATGGACGCCGCACTGCACGCTTGCGCCGCGGGTTCGGCTCGCGGCCCTCCCGACACTGGCGGCCGCCGTGTACGACGTACTCCCGCTGCACGTGTACGCCGATCGCGGTGCCCTGGTCGATGCGAGCACCGGCCGGATCTATCCGCTGCCGTCCGTGCCGTGACGGCTGCCGCCGGCTGCCTTGACGATCGTGCTGGTCCGCACGCCACAATCACCCGATGGGGCCACTGGCGGGTTTCCGCGTCGTCGAGCTGGCCGGCATCGGGCCGGCTCCGTTCGCGGGGATGCTGCTCGCGGACCTCGGCGCCGAGGTGTTCCGGGTGCACCGCCCCGACTCCGGCACCGCCGTCGATATGCCCGCCGGGCCGCCTCAGGTCGACCTGCTCAACCGCGGCAAGCGCAGCGTGGCTGCGGACCTCAAGCGCCCGGACGACCTGGCCGCGGTGCTTGATCTCGCCGAGCAGGCCGACGCCTTCATCGAGGGCTTCCGTCCCGGTGTCGCCGAACGGCTCGGGGTGGGGCCCGAGGTGTGCCTGCAGCGCAATCCACGGCTGGTCTACGGCCGGATGACCGGCTGGGGGCAGGACGGCCCGCTGGCGCAGTCCGCCGGCCACGACATCAACTACATCTCGGTCTCCGGGGTGCTGCACCCGATCGGGCGAGCAGGGGGACCGCCGCAGGTGCCGGTCAACTTCCTCGGTGACTTCGGGGGCGGCGCGATGTACCTGGTGGCCGGCATCCTCGCCGCGCTGCTCGAGCGCACCCGCAGCGGTCGCGGCCAGGTGGTCGATGCCGCGATCGTGGACGGAACCGCACATCTGTCGACGATGCTGCTGGCGATGACGGCAAGCGGGGCGTGGACCGACCAGCGTGGTGCGAACCTGCTCGACACCGGCGCTCCGTTCTACGACGTCTACGAGACGGCCGACGGTCGCTACGTCTCACTCGGCGCGCTCGAGCCGCGGTTCTACGCCGCGTTCGTCGATCGCTTCGGCGTCGCCGACCTTCCTGACCGCGAGGACCCCGCCCGCTGGCCGGCGCTGCGTGCCGCGCTGGCCGACCGGTTCGCGCAGCGCACCCAGGCGGAGTGGGTGGCCGAGTACGCCGGCACCGACGCCTGCGTCGCCCCCGTGCTGACGCCGGCCGAGGCGGCGAAACATCCGCATCTGGCCGCCCGTGGCAGCTATCTCGAGTGGGGCGGCGTCCTGCAGCCCGCACCGGCGCCACGCTTCTCTCGCACCCCGGGAAAGCTGCGGACCTGAGGTGCGGAAACCCGCGGTGGCACAGGAGTAAGCCGGGCAGCCGGGGAGTCTGCCGGATCCCTCGTCGGCGGCTCCCACTAGTCTGGTGCGCCTTGGACCAGATGGGCGCTCCTGCGTAGGTGCGCAGACCAGGCGGCGACGACACCTCGGGAGTTACCATGCGCGGGCGGCTTGGCGCAGCGGTCGCCGCTGCTGGCGTCACGGTACTGCTGGCTACGGCGGGCTGCACGGCACAGCCGGAGGCTGACGGAGACCCGACACCGTCACCCTCGACGTCCGCCCCGTCCTCGCCGTCACCGACCGCGCCCACGCTGACGCTCGACGACGTCTCGGTCAGCGGCACCGCGATGGCCAACCGCGGCGGCATCTTGCTGTGTGGCGATCGGCTGGTGGCCGCGCCGCCCACCTCGGGCATCGAGAACAACGCCTTTGCGGTCTTCGACGAGAGCAGCGGTCAGGGCGAGATCACCCATGTCGAGCTTCCGGCCGACAGCGGCCTGAAGGTGAACGCCCGCTGGCTGCTGGTGATGGAGTGCGTCGACAACCCCGAAGTGACCAGCGACGGACCGGTGCTCTCCTTCGCCTACCAGGAGATGCCACTGCCTGAGCAGGGTGGCGTCGGGGTCCGCGGTGCCTACTCCCTCGAGGGTCAGCTGCTGTGGATGCGCGACGACATCAACATGCCGTCGGAGCTGGTCGACGGGTTGCTGGTGCTCGGTGCGGCGCCGAACCAGCCTGACTTGGTGGTCGACGCGGTCACGGGCGAGACGTTGCGGGACTTCGCGTCCCCCCTGAGGTCGCAGGTGGTGCTCAACCACCGGCGGATGGTCGTGCGTCGCGCGGGCGGTGGCGGCCCGGTGCTGACCGATATCTCGGGCGAGCGGGTGCGCAAGCTCCGCACGTCGGGCAGCTTCTTCGCCGACGACGACCTGATCTTCGGGGTCAACTTCCGCGACGTGGTCGCGCTGCGCTCGAGCGACGGCAAGCAGCTGTGGAGCTTCCCGATCCGGCTCGACCCGCTGAGCGTCCCCCACGCCGACAAGGAGGCACAGGTGTCGGTCCTCGTCGACCACAACTACGTCGTACACGCCGTCGACAGTCGGTCCGGGGAGCAGCTGTGGGCGTTCCCAGCCGAGGTCGAGAACCCACGCATCACGATGGCGGCCGGGATGGTCCTCATCGACAAGCGGGACGACGACTACCAGGTGCTGCTCGATGCCCGCACAGGCTCGCCGCTGCCGGAGACCGTGGAGCCGATCGTCGACCTCAAGGACGCCGGTGCGCTGATGTTCATCGACGGCGTGGCCACGATCGTGCCGGCCGAGGAACTGCGCAACCCTGCGCCGCCGACGCCCACCACCGCCGAGGAGGACTGATCGAGCTGGCCGGTATCTGGTCCAGTATCTGGCTCGGGCCTCAGGAGACCGGATGAGCCGACGGGTGCTGGTGACCGGTGGCCGGTCGGGGCTCGGCGCCGCTCTGGTCCGGCAGCTGCGCGCGGCCGGAGACCGAGTGCTCGTCACCGACCTCGCCGACCGTGGGCCGAGTGTCGAGGTCGGCGACGACTACCTGCGGCTGGACGTGCGCAACCTCGACGACTGGCTGAGGGCGCGCGAGTGGGTCGAGCAGCGGTGGGGTGGTCTCGACCTGCTGGTCAACAACGCGGGCGTCGCCGCGGGGGGACGGATCGACGTCGCCGACGTGGAGGAGTGGCAACGGGTCCTCGACGTCAACCTCCTCGGTGTCGCGCGCGGATGCCATGTCTTCGTGCCGGTGATGAAACGCCAGCGCAGCGGCCACATCGTCAACGTGGCCTCGATGGCCGGCCTGGTGTATCCCCCGAACATGAGCTCCTACAACGCCGCGAAGGCCGGTGTTGTCGCCCTGTCCGAGACGTTGCTGCACGAGCTGGAGCCGTTCGGCATCGCCGTGACGGTGGTCTGCCCGTCGTTCTTCCGCACCAACCTGTCCGGCTCGCTGCGCGGACGCGACGAGGAGGCACAGGCGTCGGCCCGGCGGCTGATCGACGGCTCGCGCCGCAGCCCGGAGGACGTCGCTCGTCAGGTGGTCGCGGCGGTGCAGCACCGGCGGTTCCTGCTGATCACCGACAGGATGGGCCGGGCGGCGTACCTCGGCAAGCGGTTCGCCCGCCCGATGTATCACCGCGTCATGCGCACGGTCAGCCGTTCGTTCGCGCGCCGTACGCGGCGGTGAGTCGAGGGCGCGGTTGGCTAGCTGCATACAAGTGCATAAACAGTGGCGATGTGCCACTTGTGCAAGTTCGGGATGTCGACGAAGCCACGGTTGCGGCTCTCAAGGCGAGAGCCGCCGAACAGGGACTCACGCTTGCGGCCTACCTGCGCACCGAGCTGGACCGGCTTGCCAAGACGCCCAACCAACGCCGAGATCGTGGAACGGCTGGCCCGTCGCGAGCGGACGGACGGACCGTCGACAGCGGAGACGGTCGCAGAGATCCGTCGCACCCGTGATTCCTCGTGATCGTTGTCGATGCGCCGGCCGTGGTCGGCCTGCTCGTCGATGAACCCGTTGTCCCCGACCTTGCCTCGGTGCTGGCCGCCGAGGACCTGCACGCACCGACACTCCTCGACTACGAGGTCGCCAGTGTGCTGAGGGGCCATCTGATCAGCTGCTGCCGGCTATCGTCGCGCTGCGACACAGCTTCACCGTCTATGACGGTGCATACATCGTGCTCCCGAGGCGTCCGGGTCGGCCGGGGAGGACTCAGCGCCCGACTCGGATCTCGAAGTCGGCGAGCACGAGGCTGACCAGCGGACGACGGTCGGCGAGGTGGGCCAGCGGTCCGTCGGCGGGCAGATCCCAGTCGGCGTGGGCGAGCTGCGCCGAGGCCCACCCGCGCGTTGGCGTCAGCACCGTGGACCCCGACCGGGGCTGCGAAATTCGCAGGCGCACCGGCCAGCGTCCCGGCAGCCGCCGCCCACGATGGAACGTCGCGGCCGCGATCCGGCGTCCCGCGGTCGACGCGGTCCAGACGTCGCCGGCGATCTGCAGGTCGGCGAGCTTTTTGGGGATCGCCCACAGCGACCGGCCACCGTCGCGGGAGGCCACCGAGTCGACCCAGATGTCGGTGATCCGCACCGCTGGCCGCTGCCGGTCGAGCACCGGGCGCACTGCCATCAGCTCCCCGTACGCCAGCGACCCGCCCCGGTAGTTCGCAAACGCCGTACCCGCAACAGCACGCCCGACCCGCCAGAGCGACACGAACAGATCGCCACACAGATCCCACGGGGACGGCGGATAGGCCATTCTTCCAGCGTGGCAGACTCAGCGCTCATGGTGGTCTCTCGGGGTATCGGCATCCTGCTCGGCTCCTGCCTGGTGCTGTCCGCGTGCAGCGCGGACGGCGACTCCGCCTCCACCCGTGCGGGTGAGAGCGCGCAGGCCTTCGTGCAGGCGTGGGCCGCCGGCGAGCCCACGGGCAACGGCCGCGCGGACGAGCTGATCGGCGAGGTGACCGACTCCCTGCAGGTGACGGGTACGACGATCGATGCGCCGGAGCGCGCGACCTGCAACGAGGGTGAGACGGCGTGTCAGGTGCCGGCCGAGGTGACGTTGACGATGAAGGGCCTCGGTGAGTGGACCTACTCGACCGACATCGACCTGGCGCCCGCTGAGTCCGGTGAGTGGGTCGTCGACTGGTCGCCGCAGACCATCCATCCGGAGCTGAGCAACGACACGGAGCTGAGCCGTGCGCGGCAGCTGCCGCGAAGGACGCCGATCCTCGGGGCAGGCGATGAGCCGCTGACCTCCGCCACCGAGGTCAAGCGGGTCGGGGTGGTGCCGGGCAGGGTTCGCCCCGGCACCTACGGGCAGCTGTCCGAGCTGCTCGACATCGACGCAGCCGGCCTGCGAGCGCAGGTGGAGGCGGCCGAGCCCGACTGGTTCGTGCCGGTCATCACGATCCGGGAGCCGCAGTACCGCGAGGTCGAGGATCGTCTGCTGCGGGTCCCCGGCGTCTCGGTCGACTCCGACACGTGGTCACTGACCGAGAGCTCGACCTGGGCGCGGGCGCTGATCGGCACCGTCGCGCCGGCTACGGCCGACACTCTGGAGCAGGCCGGCCCGTTGGCGGCTCCCACCGACATCGTGGGCGCCAGCGGCCTGCAGCTGGCGTACCAGGAACAGCTTGCCGGCAAGCCGGGGGGCACCGTCGAGCTGGTCGACGCGGAGTCGGGCGCCACGATCGAGACGTTGTTCTCGCAGCGGCCGCAGCCTGGTGAGCCGCTGCGGACGACGATCGACGCCGAGGTCCAGGATGCCGCCGAGGCTGCTGTGGCCGAGCAGAGCAAGAAGACCGCGCTGGTGGCGGTGCGCGCGAGCACTGGTGAGGTGCTGGCGAGCGCGGTCGGGCCGGGTATCCAGTCCTACAACTCCGCGTTCGTCGGTCAGTATCCGCCCGGCTCGACCTTCAAGATCGTGTCGGCCGCGGCTCTGCTCGGCAACGACGTCCTCAACACCGACACTGAGGTGGCGTGCCCGGCGACCACAACCGTGGACGGCAAGTCGTTCAAGAACTACGACGACTTCCGCTCGCTGTCCGCCGACCCGACGTTCGCCGAGGACATCGCCGCGTCGTGCAACACGGCAGTGGTGTCCCAGGCTGACGAGCTGGAGGGCTCCGACCTGCGTGACTGGGCGACGCGGCTCGGTGTCGGCCACGACTACGACATGGGTGTGCCGTCGTTCGGTGGGGACGTGCCGGTGGCCGACGACGTGGTGGACCGGGCGGCCGCGATGATCGGGCAAGGGAAGGTCTTGGCGAGCCCGCTGGCGATGGCCGTGGTGGCCGCGTCGGTCGACTCGGGCCGTCCGGTGCTGCCGCGGCTGCTCGCCGACCGGGAGCCCGCGGATCAGCTCGAGCCGCTCGACGCCGGGCTCGCACGCGACCTGAAGTCGATGATGCGACTCGCGGTCACCGACGGGACGGCGTCGTCGCTGGACCTGCCCGGTCAGCCGGTGCACGCCAAGACCGGCACCGCGGAGATCGACTCCGACGACCCGTCCAAGACGCACGCATGGATCATCGGCTTCCGGGGCGACCTGGCGTTCGCGGTGCTGGTGGAGAAGGGCGCGTCGGGCAGTGCGGACGCTGCTCCCGTCGTGCGCGCCTTCCTGGAGCAGGCTCCGACGCTCTGAGCGGATGGCCGGTGCTGGTCAGTCCGCATCGACGGGTCCGCGTGGTCCGGTTCGCGCGCGCCCTGAAGCGGACCTCGCGGCACCTTGCCGCCCCGGCGAATCCGGCGCCCGTGAGCCGATTGCGTCTTCTATGCTCACCGTTTCGGAGAAATGAGTCGTCGATGGCAAACGGTCTTGCATCTCGCTACTACCTCTACCTTGTGCTCACCGTGTTCGGAGGGTTGGTATCGATCTAGACCGCCTTTGACCGACCCGGGCCGGTGCGGGTGACGATCCTGATCGTCGGCATTGTTCTTCTCCTAGGCGGCCCAATCGGGTTTTACTTTGTAAGGCAAGGCAAATAGAACTGCTGATTGCCGAAACCGGACCATCGCGACGAGGGGAGGTTGGAAATGGCACGCTTGAAGCGACTCATCGGCTTGGTAATGAAGGCCGTTTCGTGACTGAAGGCATAGCGACTGCTGGCCTCGTTGCTGGCAGTGGAGTCACATACGTGGACGGGGCCGATTTCATGAACTGGCGAATACTTGGCGAATACCTCGGCGTGGCTCGGCAGGAAGGCTTGCCTGCGCCGAGCGCCCGCCGCCGAGCGCTGACTATCACGGTCTGTGCCTTGCTTGGAGTCACTCTGGGAGCGCTGGGTGAGTGGTTCATATGGTGATCCTCGAGTATGTCCAGCGCACCGCCTGTTACACCGCTGCGGTCGCACAGTAGCCCGACGGGCACCCCCACACCACCGTCGTCGAGCCCCCGCGCCCGCACTACCCACCGCACCGGCGGTGGCGACGTGAGCATCACGGCCGCGCAGCCGCCGAGCTCGCCGACCGGCTGTGAACGATCGAGGACTGGCTGTTGCGCACCGACACCTCGATGATCTTCGACGACCTGGCCAGCTCCGCGTTCGGTGACTGCCACCGCCCCGCCGCAGCGGTCGACGCGCCCATCGACGACCTCGGCCACTACAGCGTGCTGCTACGCCGCACACACGATCACCGCGACACCGATCACCGCGACCACGACAGCAGCAGGGACAACCATGACCACCAGGCCGCCGGTCGTCCTCGCCCCACTCGTCGAACAGCGCCATGGCCGACACGCCAGGCTTGGACGCCGCCAGCGCCGCCAGCGCGCCCTCCTTCGCGACGGCGCGGATCCGCATGATCATCGAACGGTCCACATGCTGCTGCGCCGCCACCTCCGGCAGGTCCGACAGTGGGGGGTTACAACGTTGAGATGCGCGCAGGTTCCGCGTCGAGGTAGCCAGGCGGCGTCGGTTACGGCACGTAGACGTTGATGGTGATGAGCCCTTGGTCCGCCATCCACTTCCAGTAGGTGTCACGGGTGACGACCGCGCAGCTCAGACGGTCACCGATGGACAGGATGAGCGCGTCGCCGAGCGACAGTGTGGCGTCGTTGGGGCCCGGGTTCGCCTCTGAAAGTTCGATGAGTGCGGCTGCTCGGATGAGGTCGTCCTCGTTAGGGTGCTCGACGCGGAGCCCGAGCGCGGAGAGCGTTTCCCACACCTGCTCTCCGCTGCTCTGGTTGCCCTTTCGGCGGGCCACGCTGATGACTTCTGTGAGTGCCGGGCCAGCCAGTACGGCGTCAAGGGCGGGGTTGTTGAGGACATTGTGGATGGCCTGCCAGCCCCGCTCTTGGAGGAGCATGGTGACGACCGCCGAAGAGTCGAAGATGGCCTCGGTCACTGGGTGATACCCAGGGCGGACCGGAGGCCCGACTCAATCTCGTCCTCGCTGCGCGAGTCCTCGGCCGTGGCCTTGCTGATGCGCTCCCACT
This sequence comes from Nocardioidaceae bacterium, assembly GCA_035690425.1. Taxonomy (GTDB): domain Bacteria; phylum Actinomycetota; class Actinomycetes; order Propionibacteriales; family Nocardioidaceae; genus DASSKO01. The sequence goes on along the minus strand of DASSKO010000066.1, from coordinate 17,855 downwards.
TCTCGACGGCACGTGCCTGGTCGGCGCGGCGGGAAAGGCGGACGTCCTTGGTTGAGTCTCCGGCGTCGCCGCCGTGGTTGTTGGCCCACACAGCGTGGAGCAGCGACTGAGCGGTCACGAGACGAGCCTCTCCTTGGTGGACAGTCAGGTGGACGCGGTCGCCAGGTTTGATGCCAAGCGCGGCTCGCGCGTTAGCGGGAAGGAAGATCCGCCCTTCCCGGGTCACCTTCGTGTCAAAATCGAGCCGCTGTGTCATGGAGTCATTGTACGCCAGGATCGTCACGCGTGCCATATCGGTTTACTAACGGCTGGGTTGGCTCTTGCTGCTCGTCCAGCAATGAGCAACGGGGCAACACGCCCACAGCCAGGTACCGCGCCTGACGCCTCTTGCGGCTGGTCGAGCCACTGCAGTTTTCTCAGTAGCGTCCGCGTTCGAGGGTGGATAGGACGAGGGCGGCGGCGACGATGTGGCCGATTCTGTGGGGGCACAGGTGGACTCGTTGTAGCGCCCCCCAGCGGGTCTTGAGGATGGCGTTGCCGCGTTCACCGAGTGCCCGTATGGCGGTGAGCAGATTGTTGCGGGTCGCGGTGTCCGAGGCGAGGTTGCGGCCCTTGAACGGGACGTGGATGCCGATGCCGGCGCCGGTGTATCCCTTGTCGGTCAGGGTCGGCAAGCCAGCTGCGGCCGACCGGCACAGCGCCGGCACCACGTGCGCGCGGGCGGCGGTGATGTCGTGGGTCGAACCTGGTTCGACCGGTGAGGTCCAGACCGGGAACCCCGTCGGGTCGGACAGGATCTGGACGTTGCCGCCGTGGCGCTGATGCTTGCCGGAGTACCACCAGTCGTTGCCGGTGTCCTTCCTCGCGGCGCACCGATCGGCCTCGATCACGTCAATCGACAGTGTGCGGAGGGTGGCAGATGCGGCCCCTTCACCTCCTCGCGGTGGCAAGAGCCGAGAAAGCGAATCTGAATCCGTTCATCGTCGACTAGCTGGCTAGTGCTGGCCGCGTGGGGGAGCACGCCCGGTGGACCGTAGCGTTATGATTGCAGGCAGCGCTCATGCGCTGCTCGGGCGCCCTTCTTGGGCACCGGGCGGGTAGTCACATGGAACGGTAGGCATCCGATCGGTGTCGGACCCGACGGATCTGGACGGTCTCTATGTTGTCGTCGATGTCGTAAAGAATTCGGTATGGGCCCCGTCGGGCACTGAACTCGCCCGCGAGTTTCGCTCTTGGCGGATCTGCTCTTCGCTGTGGGTTCGGCCCTCCGCGATGTCCGCTCGAGCTTCGTCGACCGACTCTCGCACGCCTGGTTGTGACAGCCAGAACAGCGTCTCCTGCAGTGATTCCCATTCATCGATCCCGATCAGTACCGCGGCCGGTGATCCGTTCTTGGTGATCGTCACTTGGCCGTGGGTAATCGCCGCCGCATCGACGAGTTCGTTGAGTCGGTCCTTGACCTTGGAGGCAGGCAGCACGTCCACGGGTCGATGGTAGGCCGGTATAGCGGCCTCGGGATGGCTCCAATCCAGGCCCACGCGACGGAGAGACTCGGACGGCCCTGCCCGTCAGCTACGGAAGCGACGAGAACCACGCGGGTACGGCGGCTGCGAACGCGGTCGCGTCCAACCGGCCGGCGCCGGCCGGCACCTTCCCCAGCAGCGGGACGCCGGTGACCGCCGGCAGGTCATCGAGGTTGCAGCGCTCGGCGAGGTCGGGCTCGGGCGGCCATGACCCGACGACCAGGCCGGCAGGCTCGATCGTGCGGGCTCGCAGCGCCTCCACGGTCAGCGCAGCGTGATTCAGGGTGCCCAGCCCCGCCCGCACCACCACGACCACATCGACGGCCAGTCCCTGCGACCGCAGCGCCAGCACCAGGTCGGCGACCGTGCCACCGGCGGAGTCCAGCCGGACCAGCAGCCCGCCGGCGCCCTCCACCAGCACGACGTCCGTCGACAGCGACGCGATCCGCGCCGCGTGCTCGCCGACCGTGGGCAGCACCACGCCCTCGCGGCGCGCCGCGGTGTCAGGCGCGAGCGGGTCACGCAGCCGGACATGCTCGTGCACCTGCGTCACACCGCTCAGCCGGGCGACCTCGTCCAGGTCCCCGACCTCGTCGGGCCGTACACCGGTCTGCGCCGGCTTGACGACGGCCACCCGCGAGCCGCCGTCGACGTACCCGCGGGCGAGGGCGGCGGTCACCACGGTCTTGCCGACGCCGGTGTCGGTGCCGGTGACCGCGATGACCCTCATGGGACCCTCATCGGCAGACGCGAGCGAGCACGGCGCAGGCCCGGTCGACCTCGGCGTCGGTGAGGCGAGACGAGGCGGTGACGCGCAGCCGTGAGATCCCGTCGGGCACCGACGGCGGCCGGAAGCAGCCGATGCGCACGCCGGACTCCGCTGCCTGCTGCTGACCCGCCAGCGCAGCGTCCGGGGCGGGCATGGGCACCGAGAGCACCGCTCCGGTCGGCGCGTCGACGCCCGCGGCCTCGGCAAGCCTGGCGGCACACCACAACACCCGCTCGGTGCGCTCCGGCTCGGTCTCCAACACCTGCAGCGCCGCCAGCGCGGCGCCGGCTGCCGGTGGGGCGAGGCCGGTGTCGTAGATGAACGGGCGCGCCCGGTTGACGACCTGCTCGACCACCTCCGGCGGCGCGAGCACCGCACCGCCCTGGCTGCCCAGCGCCTTGGACAGCGTCAGTGACACGACGACGCCCGGGTGGCCGGCCAGGCCGACATCGTGCACCAACCCGCGGCCCTCGGTGCCGGCGACGCCCAGCCCGTGCGCCTCGTCGATGATCATCACGGCATCGGTCCGGTCGCAGACCGCCGCCAGCTGCTGCAGCGGCGCGGCGTCGCCGAGCACGGAGAAGATCGACTCGACCAGCATCAGGGCGCGCCCCTCGGTGCGCATGGACAGTGCGTCGGCGACCGCGGCCACGTCGTTGTGCGGGGTGACGACCACCCGGGCCCTGCTGAGCCGGCAGGCATCGACGAGCGAGGCGTGCACGTGCGCGTCGGACACGATCAGCGTGTCCTCGTCGGCGAGCGCGGTGACGATGCTCAGGTTCGCGTGGTAGCCGGTCGAGAAGACCAACGCCGCCGGCTGCCCGCAGAAGGCGGCGAGCGCTGATTCGAGCTCGGCGTGCAGCTCGAGCGTGCCGGTCACCAGCCGGGACGCCGAGGCACCGGCGCCCCAGGTGCGGGCGGCCCCCGCGGCGGCCTCGGTCACCCGCGGGTCGGTCGAGAGCCCGAGATAGTCGTTGCCGGCGAGGTCGAGCAGGTCGGGCTGCGGCGCGCGTGGGTGCAGCCGGCGCACCAGCCCAGCAGCCTCCCGCTCGTCGGCCCGCTCGGCGAGCCACTGCTGCAGGCTCATGCTGCTCCTGCCTGTGCCCCTACCTGGGCGGCCGCCACCACCGCCGCACAGATCGTGGCGACGTCGTCGTCGGTGCACACGTACGGCGGCATCGTGTAGATCAGGTCGCGGAACGGCCGCAGCCACACGCCGTGCTCGAGGGCTGCCTGCGACGCGGCTGCCATCCCGGCGGCGTCGAGGGGGCGGTCGAGCTGTGCCACCCCGACCGCCCCCAGGGTGCGGACGGTGGCGACGTCGCGCGCAGCGGCGAGCCCGTCGGACAACTGGCGCTCGATCCGGCGTACCCGCGCCTGCCAGTCGCCGGACTGCAGCAGGTCGATGCTCGCGGCAGCGACCGCGCACGCGAGCGGGTTCGCCATGAATGTGGGCCCGTGCATCAGGACACCGGACTCCGACGCCTCGATGGCGGCTGCTACGTCGGCGGTGCACACGACGGCGGCGAGCGTGAGGTAGCCGCCGGTCAGCGCCTTGCCCAGGCACATCAGGTCGGGTGCGACACCGGCGTGGGTCGCGCCGAACAGCTCACCCGTGCGGCCGAAGCCGGTCGCGATCTCGTCGAAGACCAGCAGCAACTCGTGCGCGTCGGCGAGATCCCGCAGCAGCCGCAGGCAGGCAGGAGGGAAGACGTGCATGCCACCGGCACCCTGCAGCACCGGCTCGACGATGATCGCGGCCAGCTCGTCGGCGTGCTGCTCGACCAGCCGGGTCGTCTGCTCGGCCCAGTCGGCGATGTCGGCGTCGAGCCCGGCCGGCGGGCGGGGCGCGAACACCTGCGGCGTGAGCACGTCGGAGAACATCGAGTGCATGCCCCCCACCGGGTCGCACACGCTCATCGCGCCGAACGTGTCGCCGTGGTAGCCACCGCGCAGTGACAACAGCCGGGTACGTCGGGGGCATCCCCGGCCGCGTTGGGCCTGCAGGGCCATCTTGACCGCGACCTCCACCGACACCGAGCCGGAGTCGGCGAAGAACACCCGGTCGAGGCCGTCCGGCGTCATCGACACCAGGCGGCGGCCGAGCTCGATCGCGGGCTCGTGGGTGAGGCCGCCGAACATCACGTGCGCCATCTTCCCGGCCTGCTCGGCGAGTGCCGCGTCGAGCACCGGGTGCCGGTAACCGTGGATCGCCGCCCACCACGACGACATGCCGTCGACGACCTCGCGCCCGTCGGCGAAGGTCAGCCGGGCGCCGGCAGCCGAGCGCACCAGCGGGGGAGCCGTGCTCGTGGCCATCGACGCGTAGGGGTGCCACAGGTGTGCGCGGTCGAAGTCGAGCAGATGAGACAGAGTCGGCATGGCGCGGGCAGAGTATCGCGGCCCGGCCGGGGAGCCGCGCGGCACGTGCTCGGTTAGCGGGCACCACGGTGGGTACCTGGACCTCGCACCCCCGCGTCCGGTCGAAGGAAGAGGGCTGAGCCACGATCGCCATAGCTGTCGTCGCGGCGCTCGCCGGCGCGTTCTTCAACGGCCTTGCGGCGGTGCTGCAACAGGGCGCCACCAAGAGGTTGGAAACCACCCAGTCGGTGCCGCCACGGCAGTTCATCCGGCTGATCGTGCAGCCGCGATGGCTCGCGGGACAGTCGTCCGATGCGCTGGCCTTCGTGCTGCAGGCCGTCGCGCTGGGCTTCGGTGCGCTGATCTTCGTGGAGCCGTTGATGGTGATGTCGCTGCCGTTCTCGGTGCTGCTGCGGGCCTGGACCACCCGGCAGCGGCCAGGACGCCGCGCCCTGCTGGGGTCGGGCCTCTGCGTCGTCGGCCTCAGCATCTTCTTGCTGGTCGCCCAGCCGAGGGCGGGCCGGTCGACGTTCACCATTGCCGAGGCCGTGCTGCTCGCGATCGCCGTGGCGGTAATCCTGGCGGTGTGTCTGGCGATAGCGGCGAAGACCCGCGACAACGGACGGGCCGTCGCCTTCGCGGCCGCGGCGGCCGCCGTGTTCGGCGTCACGGCGGCGCTGACGAAGGTGGTCACGACCCAGCTGCAACAAGGCATCTTCGAGCCGCTGCAGCATTGGCCGATCTACGCCGCCGCGCTGACCGGCGTCACAGGGGTGCTGCTGACCCAGAACGCGCTCCGGCCGGGTGCCTTGGCGGCTCCGGTCGCGGTGATCACGGTGGGCGACCCGCTGGCCAGCATCGCGTTGGGGCTGCTGTGGCTGAACGAGAGCGTCAACAGCGGTGCCTGGGCCATCGCGGCGGAGGTGCTCACGCTGGCCGTGATGGTGTTGGGGGTGACGGTCCTGGCGCGGGAGTCCAGCTCCGTGGCCGCCCCGTCCGGATAGCGGGTGCCGAGCGCGAGGGGATAGATTCCGCCCCGTGACCGACGTGCTGCAGACCGCCCGTGTCCAGGTGCTCGACGAGGGCCGTGGGCTGACCCAGGAACAGCTGGTGGAGGTGCTCAACCTCCCCGACGAGACGATCCCGGACCTGCTCGAGCTCGCCCACCAGGTGCGCATGCGCTGGTGCGGCCCCGAGGTCGAGGTCGAGGGGATCATCTCGCTGAAGACCGGCGGCTGCCCCGAGGACTGTCACTTCTGCAGCCAGTCGGGCCAGTTCACCTCACCCGTGCGCTCGGTCTGGCTCGACGTCCCCGAGCTGGTCAGGGCGGCCGAGCAGACCGCGGCCACCGGCGCGAGCGAGTTCTGCATCGTCGCCGCCGTCCGCGGTCCCGACGAGCGGCTGATGTCGCAGGTCCGCGACGGCGTGCAGGCCATCACGGCCGCCGTCGACATCAACATCGCCTGCTCCCTCGGCATGCTCACCCAGGCCCAGGTCGACGAGCTCAAGGCGATGGGGGTGCATCGCTACAACCACAACCTCGAGGCCGCGGAGTCCTACTTCCCGCAGGTCGTGACCACGCACTCCTACGCCGAGCGCTGGCACACCTGCACGATGGTGCGTGACTCCGGCATGGAGCTGTGCTGCGGCGGCCTGGTCGGCATGGGGGAGTCGCTGGAGCAGCGGGCCGAGCTGGCCGCGCAGCTGGCCGAGCTGGAGCCGCACGAGGTGCCGCTGAACTTCCTCAACCCCCGGCCGGGTACGCCGTTCGGCGACCAGCCGCTGATGGAGGCGGCGGACGCACTGCGCACGATCGCGGCGTTCCGGCTGGCGATGCCGCGCACGATCCTGCGCTACGCCGGTGGACGCGAGCTGACGCTGGGCGACCTCGGCACCCGGGAGGGGCTGCTCGGCGGCGTCAACGCGGTGATCGTCGGCAACTACCTCACCACGCTCGGGCGGGAGGTCGACGAGGACCTCGCGCTGCTCTCGGAGCTGGAGATGCCGATCAAGGAGCTGTCGAAGACGCTGTGAGCACCGGCGGCCCGGAGGCGGGGGCGAGCGCGGCGCCGTACTGCGACCACTGCGGTGAGCGGCTGGACGCACGCGCACACGACAGCTGCCGGCGACTGCGCGAGCTGGAGCCGCCGCGCTTCTGCCCACACTGCCGCCGCCGGATGGTGGTGCAGGTGCTGCCGCGGGGCTGGAGCGCGCGCTGCGTCGAGCACGGTGAGACCCGCCAGACCTGAGGTGTTCCATCCACCGCCGCCCGCGACGTCTTCCTGCAGCAGAGCGACGTTCCTGCAGTGGGCGGGGCGCTGACTTCCGGCGTACCGGACAAATCGGGGCCGCGCAGCTGCAGGAAGCGCGGTCAGGCGCAGGAAGGCGTCAGTCGGCACGCGACCGGGTACGGGCGTGCACATGACCTCGATGCGTTCACCTGCGTTCATCCTCGACCTCGACGGCACGCTGCTCGACAGCGTCTACCAGCACGTCATCGCCTGGCAGCGGGCCTTCGCCGAGATCGACGTCGACCTCGCCGTGTGGCGCATCCACAAGCGCATCGGCATGAGCGGCTCGCTGCTCAGTCAGCGCGTCGCGCACGAGTCGTCGATGGAGCTGACCCAGGCCCAGCAGGACAAGGTCGAGGACCTGCACAGCCGCTACTACCACGAGGCGCTGAGCTGGGTGCGGCCACTGCCGGGCGCCCGGGACCTGCTGCTCGCACTGTCCGACGCCGACCTGCCGTGGATCATCGCCAGCAGCGGCGAGGCCGAGCAGACCGAGGCGCAGGTCTCCAAGCTCGACCTGCCCGAAACCCCGCCCTACCTCTCCAGTGCCGATGCGACGCATGCCAAGCCCCACCCCGACATCCTGCTGACCGCGGCCGAGCGCCTCGGTGCCGAGCCGGAGCAGTGCATCGTGGTGGGTGACGCGATCTGGGATCTGCTCGCCGCCCGCCGGGCCCGGATGATCGGTGTCGGTGTGCTCTGCGGTGGCTACAGCCGGGAGGAGCTCGAGCGCGCCCACGCCTTCCGGGTCTACCTCGACCCGGCCGACATGCTGGCCTCACTCGACGAGCTCGGGATCGCGCTGTAGGCCCACACCGCGGGGCAGCAGCACGACCGAGACGAGCGCACCGGCCGTCAACAGGCCGGCGCACCACAGCATCGCGTCTTCGTACCCGGAGTCGAGCACGGCCGGCAGCCGGTAGTCGTCTCCGGAGAGGCCCACCAGCGTCGGCAGCGCCGCCACGGCCAGCAGGCTGGCGGCCCGCGCGACCGCGTTGTTGACCCCGCTGGCCAGGCCGGCATGGTCGTCGTCGACCGCCGCGAGCACGCTGGCGGTCAGCGGTGCGACCAGCAGCGTCATGCCCACGCCGAACAACAGCACGCCCGGCAGCACGTCGACCAGGTACGACGCGTCGGCCGAAACCCGGCGCAGCAGCAGCACACCGGCTGCCGACACCAGCGGACCGACCGTCATCTGCAGCCGGGGGCCGATCCGGGTGGCGAGGGCGCCGGAGCGCGAGGAGAACAGCAGCATCAAGACCGTGAACGGCACCATCGCCAGGCCGGACTGCAGCGGGCTGAAGCCGCTCACCACCTGCAGTTGCAGGATCAGCAAGAACATCAGCGCCCCCAGAGCGCCGTACACGACGAGCGTGACGACGTTGGCGGTGCTGAAGGTGCGTTCGGCGAACAGTCCCAGCGGCAGCATCGGGTGCCGGGTGAGGCGCTCCCGGAGCAAGAACGCCGCGATGCCGCCTACGCCGACGACCAGCGGCGCCCAGCCACCTTCGATCAGCGCGAACGTGACCCCGCCGAGCGCCACCGCACCGAGGACGGCCCCGGGCAGGTCGAAGCGCGAGGCCGCCGCCCTGGTCCGGGACTCCGGCACGTGCCGCAGCGTCACCGCGACGATGACCGCGGCCAACGGTACGTTGATCAAGAACACCCATCGCCATGATGCCGCCTGGATCAGCGCGCCTCCGAGCAGCGGGCCGACGGCCGCGGCCACGCCGGTCCACGCCGACCAGATGCCGATCGCCCGTGCGCGGTCGGCCGGCACCAGGGTTGCCTGGATCAGAGCCAGGCTGCCGGGTGTCAGCAGCGCCGCGCCGATGCCTTGCAGGGCGCGGGCGGTGATCAGCTGGGAGGCGTCCTGGGCAAACCCGCAGGCGATGGAGGCGAGCGCGAACCACACCACGCCGACCACGAACACGCGGCGGCGGCCCAGCCGGTCGCCGAGCGACCCACCGACCAGGATCAGCGAGGCGAGGCTCAGCATGTAGGCGTTGACGACCCACTGCAGCTCACTCAGCGTGGCGCCGAGGTCGACGCCGATGGGTCGCACCGCGACGTTGACGACGGTGCTGTCGAGCAGCGCCATGCCGGAGCCGAGGACGGCGGCAAGCACGACCCAGCGCCCGGCGGCACACCTGAGCGGGAGGAGCCTGGCCGCGTCTGCCATGCCGTCATCGTGACATGTCCGGGCAGTGTGAGCGCCGCGCTGCGCACCCACCGTGCGGACGGGGACATCGAATCATCCCATCCGCCGCGGGCATAGTTGATGCACTCCACGGATGGGACAAATCCGCACACCCCAGGCCCCGGAGGATGGGTGCTCGGCAGGCGGTCGACACGCGTGGGCCGTCGGTGCGGTCAGCCGCGGGCTGGCCCCGTCATCGCGCGCAGCTTGGTGACGGTCCGCCAGTTGCGCACGGTCATCGGCGCCTTGCACCGCTTGCCCACCTCGACCATCAGCTTCGAGCGTCCGATCCCGCCCGGCAGGTGCAGGTAGATCTCGCGCCCGAGCACGGTCAGCTCCTCCCCTTCAGTCCCTCCACGGGGGGTGGTGGGCTCGGGGGTGGGTGGCTCGTGCAGGAAGGCGACGTGCACGGTGCCCTCGGCGGCGTCCGGGTACGGCGTCGCCGCGACGACGGCCGCGATCTCGTCCGCGGAGCGCACCATCACGGTCGGGTGCACGCCGAGCCGGTCGGCGATCGCGTGCTCGAGCGCAGCCCGGAGCGCCGCCTCCGCCCGGGCGCTGGTGAGCACGACGTTGCCGCTCTGGATGTAGGTCGAGACGTCGGTGCAGCCGGTCGACTCGACTGCCTGCCGCAGGTCAGCCATCGACACCTTGCCGTGACCGCCGACGTTGATGCCGCGCAGCAGTGCGACGTACACGGTGGCTCCCGCGTTGTCTGTAGTCATGGCGGGATTGTCACCCATCGTGCACGCCGGCCGCTCGCCCGAAGTACAGTAGACGGTTCGATTTGTCGGTCACGTCACGCTGGGGGATCGGTGTCAGGGCGTCGGAGCGCGGAGCAGCTCGAGGTCGAGCACGAGCAGGATTTCGTCGACCATGTCTACAAGCGGCTCGACGCCGCCGCCGACGCGGCTCGCGCGGTCGCCGCTGACGGGCACGCCCGGGGACGGCTCGGCAACGACGGCGGGCTGGTCGAGCGTGACGCGATGGTGTTCCAGGCGGCGAAGCGGCTGGCCACCCTCGATGCGGCCCACGACGGCCTGGTGTTCGGGCGGCTCGACCTCGCCGACGACGCGGAGCCCCGCTACGTCGGCCGGATCGGCCTGCGAGACGAGCACCGCGACATCATGCTGGTCGACTGGCGGGCACCGGCGGCCTCGGTGTTCTACCAGGCGACGGCGGCCGACCCCCGGGCGGTGGTTCGGCGCCGGGTGCTGCGCTGCCTGGGCCCTACGGTGGTCAGCATCGAGGACGAGCTGCTCGACGCCGACGCCGCACCCGAAGACATGGTGGTGATCGGCGAGGGCGCACTGATGGCGGAGCTGTCCCGCGCCCGCGACACCCGGATGCACTCCGTCGTCGCCACCATCCAGAAGGAGCAGGACGACGCGATCCGCGCACCCGCGCGCGGCGTGACGACGATCAGCGGTGGCCCCGGCACCGGCAAGACCGTCGTCGCGCTGCACCGAGCGGCCTACCTGCTCTACTCCGACCGCCGCCGATTCGAGGGTGGCGGCGTCCTGGTGGTCGGTCCGTCGGACGTGTTCATGAGCTACATCGCGCGGGTGCTGCCGAGCCTGGGCGAGACCTCGGTGACGCTGCGCGCCCTCGGTGAGGTCGTCGACGGCGTACGTGCCGCCCGGCATGACCGGCCCGACGTGGCGGCGGTCAAGGGATCCGCTCGGATGGCGACCGTGCTCAAGCGGCTGGTGCGTGCAGCCGTGCCTGGCGCCCCGGACCGGCTGCGGATCTTCTACCGCGACGACGTGCTGCGGCTCGACGCAGACGACCTGCGTATGCTGCGCCGGCAGCTGCTGGCCGGCAATCGGCGCAACCGCGTCGGCGAGCGGGCGGGAACGATGCTCCTGGATGCGCTGTGGCGCCAGGTCGCCGGCGAGCGGGCCCTGGAACGGCGCCGCGAGGACTTCGACGAGGAGGTCGGTGGCTCCGAGCCGTTCACGACCTTCGTCGAGCAGTGGTGGCCGGTCCTCGACGCCGTCGAGGTGCTGGGCTGGCTGGAGGACCCCGAGCAGCTGCAGGACTGTGCCGCCGGCCTGCTCGACGCTGACGAGGTCGAGCTGCTGCTTGGTGCTTGGCACACCGCCACCGCAGGCGCCGGCCTGACCATCGAGGACGTGCCGTTGGTCGACGAGCTGCGTTACCTGCTCGGTGACCCGATCGAGGAGATGGTCGACTACGACCCCACCGTCGAGCTGCAGGACGTGACGGTGCACGAGGTCACCACCGCCGACGACCGGCGAGGGGGGCCGGCTCTCGGCCAGCGCAGCCCCCGGCTCACCACCCAGCGCCCCACCCAGCGCACCGAGGACGACCCGCACGCGCACGTGCTGGTCGACGAGGCGCAGGACCTGTCACCGATGCAGTGGCGGATGATCGGTCGCCGAGGTCGCTACGCGAGCTGGACGATCGTCGGCGACGCGGCACAGTCGTCCTGGCCGCACCCGGACGAGGCGGGAGCGGCGCGGGCCACGGCGTTGGAGGGCAAGGACGAGCACCGCTTCCGGCTGTCCACGAACTACCGCAACTCGGCGGAGATCTACGACCTCGCCGCCGCGTACGCCTCGGCTCACGTCCCGGAAGCGGACCTCCCCGACGCGGTCCGTCGTACCGGGATCGAGCCCGTCCACCGCACCGTGTCGCCGTCCGACCTGGCCGAGCAGACCCGGTCGCTGGCCGCCGAGCTGGCCGACGCTGTCGACGGCACCGTGGGTGTGGTCGTTCCGCTGGCCCGGGAGCCCGAGGTGGCGCAGTGGCTCGACGGCCTGGTCGACGAGCGGGTGCGGCTGCTCGGTCCGCTCGACACCAAGGGGCTGGAGTTCGACGCGGTCCTCGTGGTGCAGCCCGCCGAGGTCGCGCAGGAGTCCATCGCCGGCCATCGCACGCTCTACGTCGTGCTGACCCGCGCCACCCAGCTGCTCGCGACCGTGTCGACGACCGGCTGGCCGCCCGACTGACGACCCCGGCGGCTCACTGCCGGTAGTTCTCCACCGTCTCGGGAGCACGGGCCTGCGCCTCGTCGGCGTCCGCGCCGGCGTCGCGACGCGCCTGCCGCTGCCGCAGCAGGTCCCAGCACTGATCTAGCTCGACCTCGACGCTGCTGAGCCGCTGCCGCTCCTCGTCCGCGTCGACCTCGCCCTGGCCGAGCCGGTCGCGCAGCTCGTGCTCCTCGGCGACCAGGTCGCTGATGTGCTGCCGGATCTGGCTGTCGTTCGACATGTGGGTCACCTCGCTCGCGGGGGCATCACCCAGCACGTTACCCAGACCCGACGACGTCATGTCCGGCGGTGCGCGGCCGCGACCAGCTCGGCGTGCTCGGTATCGGTGAGCCCGGCGACCGTGGCGTCGGGGTTCTCCCGCAACCAGAGCAGCGTGTCCCGCGCCGTCTCCGAGAGCGGGCGCACGAGCAGGTCGGCGTCGACGGACAGCAGCACGTCGCGGGCCATGTGGCCGGCGTAGCCCGGGCCGGGCGCCCACAGCGGAATCGACCGCTCGCCCATCCACATCTGCACGCCGTGCTCGGCCAGGAACTCATCCTCGACCCAAACCAACGCGGGCGATGTGTCCACGCCGACAAGGACCTCCTGCACGAACTGCTCCCGCGACACCGGCGGCCCCACGCCGTCGAGCACGCCGACGACGTCGTCCTCGGCCAGCGTCACGACCCACGCTGCGAGATCGCGTACGTCGATCAGCTGCACGTTGTCCTCCGGGCTGCCCGGGACCAGCAGCTCGGCGGCGGCCGCGGCGTGATGGGGCCAGTAGGCGAAGCGGCCCGACGGGTCTCCGGGTCCGACGACCAGCCCCGGTCGCACCACCAGCGAGCGGTCCGGCAGCGCGTCGGTGACCGCCACCTCACAGGCCCGTTTGAGCTCGCCGTAGCGGCTCGTGTCGGTCTCGTCGACGTCGGACGGCGCCGGCTCGAGGGTCGGTGCGCTCACGTCCTGGTGCGGCGTGGCGTGGTCGGCGTACACGCTGACGGAGGAGATGTAGGTCCAGTGCTCGGCGGCGTCTGCCAGTGCTGCCACGGCCGCCCGGGCGTGCGAGGGGCGGCGGGTGACGTCGATGACCGCCTCCCACTCCTGCTCGGCCAGCTCGGCGAGGGCATCGGGATCGTCCCGGTCCACGGTGACCAGCCGGGCGCCGTCGGCCACCGGCCCGCTCTCTCCGCGGGCGGCGCAGGTCACGTCATGGCCACGCGACAGCGCCTCGGCCGCGATCTGCCGGGAGAGCCACGCGGTGCCGCCCAGGACCAGAATGTTCACGCCGGGACGTCCGCACGGGTCTCGAACCGTGCGACCGAGGTCAGCAGGTCACCGGCCACCGTGAAGACGCACCAGGTGTCGACCGGCTCCGTCGGAGCACCCGCCGGGGCGTCGGGTGCGGTCCAGTGCGCCAGCTCGTGCACCACGCAGGTGTAGGACGACGGTGACCCGGTCAGCTCGCGGGGACCCCCCTGCGGCTGCAGCCGGATGCCGGACCTGGTCAGCCAGGCGCGCATCAACTCGTGGCCGTGGCCGGTGCCGCGCGGACCCTGCACCGCCACGTCGTCGGCACAACAGGCGAGCGCGGCGTCGATGTCGCCCGCGTTGACGGCAGCGTGCCACCTGGCGAGCACCTCGGGTGCTTCGGACTCGTGCCCTGCCGCCTGGCTCATCTCGTCACGCCCTGACTCATGGGCTCCACCCTAACCAGGGCCGCGCAAGCGATAAGGTGCCTCCCACTGTGCGACCTTCCTTGGGCCCCGTTCTCGACCAGGCGACCGCCGCCCCGGCGTACGCGCTGGTCCGGCTGCGCGGAGCGGCGACCGTGACCGTGCTCAGCGGCAGCCGGCACGACGTCGACCGGCTCGCCGACGTGCCGCTCGAGGACGGGCCGCCTGCCGGACGTCCCAGGTCTGACCAGCCCAGGTCTGACCAGCCCAGATCTGACCAGCACTGGGACCGGCTGCTGACCGTGCCGTTCCGGCAGGTGCGCGAGCGTGGCTTCGCGGCGCACGACGACGGCGCTCCGCTGTCGGTCATCACGATCGAAACCGAGGCAGAGGTGCCGCTCGCGGACATGGTGGCCCAGCTGCCCGACGAGCCGATCGAGACCGACGGCGCGGGTGGCTTCGAGACCAGCGACGCGGCCTACGGTGAGATGGTCGAGGCGATCATCTCCGACGAGATCGGCAACGGCGCCGGGGCCAACCTGGTCATCGGCCGCAACTACCGCACCCGGCTGCGTGACTGGGACCACGCGAAGGCGCTCAGTGTCTTCCGGCGGCTGCTCGAGCGCGAGCGCGGGGCCTACTGGACCTTCTGCGTCTTCACCGGCGACCGCTGGCTGATCGGCGCCAGCCCGGAGCGGCACGTGAGCGTGCGTGGCGGCGACGTGCGGATGAACCCGATCAGCGGCACCTTCCGGCTGCCCAGGAGCGGGCCGGCCCTGACCGACCCCGCTGCCCTGAAGCAGGCACTGCTGGACTTCCTCGCCGACGAGAAGGAGATCTACGAGCTCTTCATGGTCGTCGACGAGGAGCTGAAGATGATGTGCGACATCTGCAACGAGGGCGGCCAGGTCCTCGGCCCTTACCTGAAGCCGATGACCCACCTGATGCACACCGAGTACCTGCTGGCCGGCCGCAGCCACCACGACGTACGCGAGATCCTGCGGGCGTCGATGTTCGCCGCCACCGTGACCGGGTCACCGGTGGAGAACGCCTGCCGGCTGATCAAGGCGTACGAGCCCGCCGGACGCGGCTACTACGGTGCGGTGCTGGCGCTGCTCGGCCGGGACGCCGACGGCTCCCCGACCGCGGATGCACCCATCCTGATCCGCACCGGTGACGTCTCCGTGGACGGCGAGCTCAAGGTGACGGCCGGCGCGACGCTGGTGCGTGACTCGGACCCCGCGTACGAGGTGGCCGAGACCCACGCCAAGGCCGCCGGCATCCTGTCCGCGTTCGGCCTGGTCGACGGGCCGGACGTGCCACGGGCGGGGGTGCGTGAGCTGGCCGTCGACGAGGACGTGCTGATCGCGCTGGGCTCCCGCAACCAGCGGCTGTCCCGCTTCTGGATGACCGACCAGGCCGGCGCCGGGTACGTCGAACCGCTGGTCGGCAGGACCGCGGTGATCCTCGACGCCGAGGACGACTTCGTCAACATGCTCCGGCACGTGCTGGGTGTGCTCGGCATGAAGGTCACGGTCGTCCGCCACGACGACTGGACGCCGGGCTGTCTCGACGGCCACGACCTCGTCGTGGTCGGCCCGGGGCCCGGTGACCCGCGCGACGGCGAGCATCCGAAGATCGCCACCCTGCGGGCCGCCACCGCCGAGCTGCTCGACTCCGGACAGCCGTTCCTGGCGGTCTGCCTGGGCCACCAGGTGCTGTGCGCGCAGCTCGGCCTGCCGCTGCACTTCAAGGACATCGTCTTCCAGGGCACCCAGACCCGGGTCGGTGTGCTCGAGCGCAGCGAGAACGTCGGCTTCTACAACACTTTCGTCGCCCGGGTCGGCGCCGCGCCGTTGCCTGCGGGTGTCACGGTCGACGCCGACCCCGACACCGGCGATGTGCACCTGGTCAGCGGCCCGCACTACCGTGGCGTGCAGTTCCACGCGGAGTCGATCCTCACCGAGAACGGCTACGCGATCCTGCGTGACCTCGCGCTGTCCCTGCTGAGATGACGGCCCGGGTCGTCGTGGTCGACCACCACGACTCCTACACCTGGAACCTCGTGCACCTCGTCGCGGCCGTCACCGGTGCGCTGCCGCCGGTGGTCGAGCACGACGAGGTCGACACCGCCGCGGTGCTCGGCGGGGACTTCACCCACGTGGTGCTCTCACCCGGCCCCGGCCACCCGAGTCGCCCCGACGACTTCGGCGTCGGGCGGGAGGTGCTGTCCAGCGCGCGGCTGCCGGTGCTCGGCGTCTGCCTCGGCATGCAGGGGCTCGTGCTCGCCTTCGGTGGCCGGGTCGACCGGGTGCGGCCGGCGCACGGTGCGGTCGCACGGGTCACCCACGCGGGCACCGGCGTGTTCGCCGGCCTGCCGCAGGAGTTCACCGCCGTCCGCTACCACTCCCTCGCGGCGCTGGAGGTGCCACCCGCCCTGGACGTGACGGCGCGTTCGGAGGACGGCGTGGTGATGGGGGTCGCGCACCGGTTCCTGCCGCTGCACGGCGTGCAGTTCCATCCCGAGTCAATCCTGACCGAGCACGGCGCCGACCTGGTCGCGAACTTCCTGGCGATGACGTCGTGAGTTGGTGACGACATGAGCTGGGTCGACCCCGAGCGGGTGTTCGCGGCCGTCGCCGCACGGCACGACCGGATGTTCTGGCTCGACGGCGGAGGCGCCCGGGCCTGGTCCGGGCGCTTCTCCTACCTGGGCTGGCTGGAGCCCGGCGATCTCAGCCTGACCTACGACGCCGCGACCGGCCGGGTCCGCGAGCACGACGGGCACCGGTCACGGGTTGTCGGCGACGACATCTTCGCCGCGCTGGAGGCCCGGCCCGCCGCCTGGGTCGGCTGGTTCGGGTACGCCGCCCGCCCCGACCTGCCGGCGCTGACCGGCGACGGCGCGGTGCCGGACGCCTGCTGGATGCGGGTCAGCCGCTACCTGCTGTTCGACCACGCACACGGCACCGTGCGCCGGCACGGCATCGACACGCTGCCGCAGTCCGACGTACCCGATGCTGCGGACGCCGAGGCGCGGGTGCTGTCGACGTGGGGCGAGGCCGAGTACGGCGCGGCGTTCGCGCAGGTGCAGGAGCAGTTGCACGCCGGCAACTCCTACGAGATCAACCTGACCTACCGCACCGAGATCGCCTGCGACGCCGACCCCGTCGCGGTCTACCTGCGGCTGCGCCGGCTCAACCCGGCACCCTATGCCGGCTACTTCGCGCACCGGGGCGTCAGCGTGCTCAGCAGCTCGCCGGAGCGGTTCGCCAGCATCGACGCCGGCGGGCTGGTCGAGACCCGTCCGATCAAGGGAACCACGCCACGCAGCGACGACCCGGAGGAGGACGCCCGGCTGGCGGAGAGCCTGCGGACCGACCCCAAGTTCAGGGCCGAGAACCTGATGATCGTCGACCTGCTCCGCAACGACCTGGCGACGGTCTGCGAACCCGGCAGCGTGGTGGTGCCCGAGCTCATGCACGTCGAGACCTACCCGAGCGTGCACCAGCTCGTGACCACGGTCCGCGGTCGGCTCCGTCCGGGGACCGGGGCCCTGCGGGCCGTGCACGCGCTCTTCCCCGGGGGATCGATGACCGGTGCGCCCAAGCTGCGCAGCATGCAGATCATCGCCGACGTGGAGGACACGCCCCGCGGTGTCTACTCGGGCGCCGCGGGCCGGATCGGGGCCGACGGCACCGCGGATCTCGGCATCGTGATCCGCACCCTGGTGCACGGCGACGGCGTCTACCGGCTCGGGACCGGGGGTGGCATCACGGTCGTCTCCGACGCCGCCGCCGAGTTTGCCGAGACCGGCTGGAAGGTCGACCGCCTGCTGCGCGCGCTCGGCTGAAATTCGGCACGGTACCCAGCCAAATGGGGACCTCCCTGGCGAAATTTCGACTCTTCTGACGTATCTGTGGGTCAGGATCGGCCGGGGAGGCTGGGCTGGTAGCCGCCGAGGTTGAGCATGGCGAGTGCGATCAGTGCGTGGGCTGACTTGAAGCCGAAGGCGACACGGGTGAGTAGGCGGATCTTG
>DASSKO010000065.1:0-15568 GCA_035690425.1 Nocardioidaceae bacterium | reverse complement strand
AGCTGCGCAGCGCCCGCAGAACCACCTGGCGCGGCAGCGCCCACGGCCGGGCGGAGAGCTGCGACAGCAACGCGGTGCGCCCCGCGGGGTTGCCAACGATGGCCGGCAGCACCGGCTGCAGCCGCCGCACCAGTCTGATCGACGCCCGCAGGGACAGGTCGAGGTACCGCGCGCCGGCGTCGCCCCAGAAGCCACCCGGGTCGAGCGCGACCGTCGTACCCGTGGCTCCTCGGCGCGCCATCTCCAAGACGATCCGCCCGCCCATCGAGCTGCCCACCAGGTCGACACCGGTGAGCCCGTGGTCGGTGACGAACGACTCGACCGAGTCGGTCAGCGCCGCGATCGACACCTCGCCAGGCAGCGGAGGCGTCTCACCGAACCCGGGCAGGTCGACCGCGACCACCTCACGACGGGCGCGCAGACCCGGCAGGATGGGAGCCCACGACTCCCAGGTCGATCCGAGGCCGGGCACGAGCAGGATCGGTCGTCCGGTACCGCTGCGGTGTGCATACATGTCGCTGTCCTACCCACACCGGTCGGTGGCGATGCGGAACCCAGCTCGCCCGACGACCCACTGTATAGGATCACTGGCGATGTCACTCCTTACGCCGACCGACCGGGAGATCTGGCGCCTCGCCGTGCCGGCGTTCGCGGCGCTGGTCGCCGAGCCGCTGTTCCTGCTCGCCGACTCCGCGATCGTCGGACATCTGGGCACCGAGCAGCTCGCCGGACTGGGAGTCGCCGGCGCGGTGCTGCAGACGCTGCTGGGCCTGTTCGTGTTCCTCGCCTACGGCACCACGTCCAGCGTCGCGCGGCAGCTGGGCGCCGGGGACCACCGGGCCGCGCTGGCGCAGGGCATCGACGGGCTGTGGCTCGCGCTGGGGCTGGGCGCCGTGGTGGCCGGCGTGGGGGTGGCCTGCGCGCCGTGGCTGGTCGGCGTCTTCGACCCCTCCGCCGCTGCGGCCGGGTACGGCGTGACCTATCTGCGGATCGCCTCCGTCGGGCTGCCGGCGATGTTCGTGGTCTTCGCCGCCACCGGGGTGCTGCGCGGGTTGCAGGACACCCGCACCCCGCTCGTCGTCGCTGTCACCGCCGCGCTGGCCAATATCGTGCTCAACCTGGTGCTCGTGTACGGCGCCGGGCTGGGCATCGGCGGGGCCGCCCTGGGCACCGTGCTCGCCCAGGTCGGCGCGGCCGGGTGGCTCACCAGGGTGGTCGTGCGCGGGGCCCGCCGGCATGGCGCACCGTTGTCGCCGGACGCGGCCGGCATCCGTGCGGCGGGGCGCACCGGTGTACCGCTGGTCGTGCGCACGCTGACCTTGCGAGCGGCGCTGCTCATCACCACCTACGTCGCCACGTCGCAGGGGGATGTCGCGATCGCCGCGCACCAGATCGCCTTCACCGTGTGGACGTTCCTGGTGTTCGCGCTCGACGCGCTGGCGATCGCGGCGCAGGCGATGACCGGCCGCTTCCTGGGGGCAGCGGACGTGTCCGGGACCCGACGGGTGACGCGCCGGCTGATGGGATGGGGCGTCGTGGCGGGGGTGTTCTTCGGAGTGGCGCTGGCCGCGGTGAGCCCGGTCCTCGGCCGCCTCTTCACCCCCGACGAGGACGTGCGGCAGGCGCTCGCCGCGGTGCTGGTGGTAGCCGCGGTGCAGCAGCCGGTGTCAGGGGTGGTGTTCGTGCTCGACGGCGTGCTGATCGGTGCCGGCGACGGTGTCTACCTGGCGTGGGCAGGCGTGCTCACGCTGGTCTGTTTCGTCCCGCTGGCGCTGGCGGTGCTGTGGGCCGGCGGCGGGCTGGTGTGGCTGTGGTGGGCGTTCGGCGGGTTCATGCTGGCCCGGTTGGCGACGCTGGTGCTGCGGGAGCGCTCACCCGCCTGGATGGTCACCGGCTCCGCCCGCCGCTGAGTCGCTGCGTGCGCGGCTGGGTGGGTCTACTACATCCCCCGGTTGGCACGGGGTGGCCCCGCGACAGACCTATTGGCACGGGGCCACCCCGTGCCAATACGAAGCGGGGCAGCAACACGAGGCAGCGCACAGTGGCGGCGCGTCAGTGGGTGGCGTGGATGACGTCCTTGGTCTCCGCGAAGTGGCAGGCCGACGGGTGGCTGGACTTGTCGCGGATCTGCAGCAACGGCTCCTCGGTGGCACAGATGTCCTGCGCCTTCCAGCAGCGGGTGCGGAAGCGGCAGCCCGACGGCGGGTTGGCCGGCGAAGGCACGTCGCCCTCCAGCACGATCTGCTCGCGGTGGCCGCGCAGCGCGGGATCGGGCACCGGCACCGCGGACAGCAGCCCCTGCGTGTAGGGATGCGTCGGCTCCTCGTAGATCTCCTTCTCGTTGCCGAGCTCGACCATCTTGCCGAGATACATCACGCCGACCCGGTCGGAGATGTGGCGCACCACCGACAGGTCGTGTGCGATGAAGACGTAGGACAGGTTGAACTCGCGCTGCAGCTGCTCGAACAGGTTGATCACCTGCGCCTGCACCGACACGTCCAGCGCGGAGACCGGCTCGTCACACACGATGATGTCGGGTCGCAGCGCCAGCGCCCGAGCGATACCGATGCGCTGCCGCTGCCCGCCGGAGAACTGGTGGGGATAGCGGTTGATGTGGTCGGGGTTCAGGCCCACCACGTCGAGCAGGTCCTTGGTGGACTGCAACCGCTCCTTCTTCGGCACCACGTCCGGGTGCACCAGGTAGGGCTCGCCGACGATGTCGCCGACGGTCATCCGTGGGTCGAGCGAGGAGTAGGGGTCCTGCAGCACGACCTGGATGTTGCGCCGCATCGAGCGGAGCTCCGACGGCTTGAGGCCGGTCGTCTCCTCGCCGTTGATCTTGATCGATCCCTCGGTCGTCCGCTCCAGCCCCATCAGCAGCCGACCCAGGGTCGACTTGCCACAGCCCGACTCACCCACGATGCCCAGCGTCTCGCCCCTGCGCAGGTCGAAGCTGACACCGTCGACGGCCTTGACGTGGCCGATGGTCTTCTTGAAGACGATGCCCTGCTGCAGCGGGAAGTGCTTCTTGACGTCGCGCACCGAGAGGATGACGTCCTCGGCCGGCTGGGTGGTGTGCGCGGGCTCGGTCGATGTGGCGCTCACGAGTTGAACACCTCTTCCCAGTAGTGGCACGCGCTCTGGCGGTTGCCGGGTACGTCGTATAGCGGCGGGTCGTCGGTCTTGCAGCGGTCCCGGACGAAACCGCAGCGCGGCGCGAACGAACAGCCTTCGGGCAGGTTCGTCAGCGCCGGCGGGATGCCCTTGATCGCGGCCAGCTCGTGGCCCTTCATGTCCACCCGCGGGATCGACTCCAGCAGCCCCTTGGTGTAGGGGTGGGCCGGGCGCTCGTAGATCTGGTGCACGTCGGCACGCTCCACCGCTGCACCGGCGTACATCACCGTGATCTTGTCGACGACCTCGGCAACCACGCTCATGTCGTGGGTGATCAGGATCAGGCCCATGTCCTGCTGCTGCTGCAGGTCGGCCAGCAGCTTCATGACCTGCGCCTGCACCGTCACGTCGAGGGCTGTGGTGGGCTCGTCGGCGATGATGATGTCGGGCTCGAGCGCCAACGCCATCGCGATCATCACCCGCTGACGCATCCCGCCGGAGAACTGGTGCGGGAAGGAGTTGACCCGCTCCCGCGCCGCCGGCACCTGCACCAGCTCCAGCAGCTCGATCGCCTTCTCCTTGGCCTGCGCCCGCGACGCGCCGGAGTGCTTGCGGTAGAGCTCACCGAGCTGCCAGCCGACCGTGAACACGGGGTTCAGCGCGGACAGCGCATCCTGGAAGATGATGGCGATCTTGTTGGCCCGCACGTGCCGGCGGGTCTTCTCGTCCAGCTGCAACAGGTCGACACCGCGCAGCTTGATGCTGCCGGCGGCGACCCTGGCCGGCGGGATGTCGAGGATCCCCATGATGGCCTGCGCCGTCACGGACTTGCCGCAACCGGACTCACCGAGGATGCCCAGTGTCTCGCCGGACTTCAGGTCGAAGCTGACCCCGTTGACCGCCTGGGCGACACCGTCGCGGGTGTGGAACTCGACCTGCAGGTCGGTGACCTCGAGCAGGGGCGCGTTCGGGTCCCACGGCAGGTCGGCGAGCGCGGCGGGGTCGCTGCCCCGCTTGGAGCCAACAGTCGTGTCGGTCATGTCTGCTTCCTCACCGGTTCCGTGGGTCGAGAGCGTCACGCAGGACGTCGCCGAGCAGGATGAAGGCGAGCACGGTGACGACCACGAAGGCGCAGGGGATGATGAGCAGGTGCGGGGAGCCCTGCAGCGCGTATGGCTGGCCCTCCTGGATCAGCAGCCCCCACGTGGCGTCGGGCTGCTGGAAGCCGACACCGAGGTAGGTCAGGGTGGCCTCGGCACTGACGAACGCCCCGAGGTAGATCGTCGACAGCACGAACAGCGGTGCGATGGAGTTGGGCAGCACGTGCTTGAAGATGATGTGCCGGTTGCTGGCGCCCAGCGCACGGGACGCGTCGACGAAGTCCTTGTTCTTCGTCGAGAGCACGGATCCGCGCATGATTCGCGTCAGCGAGGTCCAGCCCAGGACGATCAGCACGCCCGAGATTGACCACACGTTGCGCACCGGCACGATCGCCAGGAAGACCAGCGCGCCGAGCAGGAACGGGAGTCCGAAGAAGACGTCGGTGAAGCGGCCGATGACAGAGTCGACGAACCCCCCGTAGTATCCGGCGGCGGTGCCGAGGGCGACGCCGATCACGGAGACCCCGATGGCCGAGAGCACTGCCACCGCGAGCGACTTGCTGGAGCCGTAGACCACCTGCGCCCACATGTCACAGCCCTGGAAGGTGTAGCCGAACCAACGGCCGTCGAGGCTCGGCGCCTCCCGCCCGTGTTCGGCGAGGAAACACGCGTCCGGCTCGACACTGGTCCACAGGAACGGGAAGACGGCCATCGACGTGACGATCGCCACCAGCACACTGGCGGACCAGAACGTCGGGCTGCGGCGCAACTCGTACCACGCGTCGCCCCACAGACCGCGCGTGGCGTCCTTGCCCTTGCCTTCCGACGGCCCCTGCGGGACTTCCTCGAGGTCCTCTTGGCTGGCCGTACTGCGGACGTCACTCATAACGGATCCTCGGGTCCAAGACGGCGTAGAAGATGTCGACGAGCAGGTTGGCCGTCAAGAAGACGACGGCCAGGATCGCGACCACGGCGATGATCACGGTGCTGTCGTTGAGCCGCACCGACTGGAAGATCAGCCCGCCCACGCCCGGGATGTTGAAGATGCCCTCGGTGACCAGCGCGCCACCCATCAGGTTGCCGATGTCGATGCCGAGATAGGTCACCACCGGGATCAGCGAGTTGCGCAGGGTGTGGATGCCGACGACACGCCTCTGCGCCATGCCCTTGGCGCGGGCCGTGCGCACGTAGTCGGCCCGCAGGTTCTCGATCAGGCTGGTGCGGGTCAGCCGGGCGATCGAGGCCAGCGAGTACGACCCGAGCACCAACCCGGGGATGACGAGGCTGAGCCAGGGGTAGTCGCTGAGATAGACGGGCGTGAACATGTTCCGCAGCCACAGCGGCGACCACGGCTGGGTGTCCAGCCAGTTGCCGATCTGCAGCGCGAAGAACACCTGGACGATGACGCCGAAGACGAACGTCGGGAAGGCGATCAGCAGCGTGGTGGACACGCGTACGGCGTTGTCCATGCCCTTGTCCTTGCGCAGCCCGGCGAGCACGCCGAGGAAGATGCCGACGATCGCCTCGAAGATGAGCGCGATCGCGGTCAGCCGGAGCGTGATCGGGAAGCGCTGGACCACGATGTCGGTGATCTCGCGGCCGCGGAAGTCGATGCCGAAGTCGAGCCGTGCGTAGTCGCCGACCCGGTCCAGGAACATCCCCAGGCAGGGGTTGCCGCGGGTGTCCAGGCACGGGTCGTCGAGACCGAAGCGCGCACGCATCGCCTGGAGCACCGCATCGGGCGGTGGCCGGTCACCGAACAGCGCCCGGATCGGGTCGCCGTTGAACTGGATGCTGAGCACCGACAGGTAGTGCAGCAGGAACAGCGTCCCGAGCACCACCGGGATGAACTGCAACAGTCTTCTGGCCAGATAGCGGCCCATGAGTCTGGCTCCTAGCCTCGCGGCACCGTTGTGGGGGCCGGGTCAGCTGACCCAGCCCCCACTGTAACGGTGGATCGAGTGTGCCGTACCTCAGCAGACGTGAGGCATGATCACTGGACGATGACCTTGTTCAACTGGGCGCCACCGGACTCGACGCTGTAGTTGATGTTGGAGAGGTTGTCGCTCCAGATGATGTTGTCGATGCCGAACCACAGCGGCAGGATCGGCATGTCCTCCAACGCCGCGTCGTCGGCGGCCTGGTAGAACTCGATCGCCTCTTCCTGGGTCTGGGCCTGGTCGCCCTTCTTCAGGTTCTGGTCGACCTCGGGGTTGGAGTAGTTGCTGTAGTTGGAGTCGCCGTTGGTGCTCACCAGCGGACGCACGTAGTTCTCCATCGACGGGTAGTCCTGCAGCCAGCCGAGGCGGAACGGACCGGTGAAGTCGCCCGCGTCCAGGATCTCCAGGTACTGCGCCCACTCGGTGGCCCGCAGCTTGAAGTCCACGCCGAGGTTGTTCTTCAGCTGGTTGCCGATGGCCTCGGTCCAGCCCTCATGGCCGGCGCCGGCGTTGAAGAAGATCTCGATGGTCTCGTCGGACGAGCCGCCACCGGCCTGGAAGAGCTCCTTGGCCCGGTCGACGTCCAGCTGGCAGTAGTTGCAGGCGCTGTCGCGGTGGCCGGCGAACGCCGGCGGCACGATGTCGGTGGCCGGCACGGCCTGGCCGTTGAGCACACCGTCGATGATCGACTGGCGGTCGAACGCCATCGAGAAGCCCTGGCGGTACTTCTTGGAGTCATACGGAGCGGTCTGGACCGGGAAGCCCATGTAGGTCAGGGTCGTGCTCTCCTCGGTGAGGATCCGGTCGCCGGCCTGCTGCACGGCCTCGCCGTAGATGGTCGGGTCGACGTTGTCGAGCAGGTCCAGCGTGCCACCCTGCCAGGCCCGGAACGCAGAGACCGCGTCGGCGAACATCTTGAACTGGATGGTGTCGGCCTGGGCCTCCTGGTCGCCCTGGTAGTCAGCCCACTTGGTCAGCGTGATGCCCTGGTCGTGGTTCCACTTGCCCTCCATCATGTAGGGGCCAGTGCCGATCGGCTTCTCGTTGCACGCCTGGATGTCGTCGAAGCATGCCTCGGCGAGCGGGTGCCACGCGTTGCCGTAGCTCAGCGTCAGGGGGAACTGCGAGAACGGGCTGGTGAGGGTCACCTCGAACGTCAGGTCGTCGATCTTCTTCAGGCCCGACATCTGGTTGCCTTCGCTGGCGCCCTCGATGTGGCTCATGAAGCCGGCGGTCGCCTGCTCGTTCTTCGGGTTGGCGGTGTAGTTCCAGGTGCGGATGAAGCCGTCGGCGGTGACCGGCTCGCCGTTCTGGAAGGTGCGGCCTTCCTTGATCGTGATCGTCCACACCGACTGGTCGTCGTTGGGCTCCACGCTGGCCAGCAGACCGTCGTAGACGAGCTCACCGGTCTCGACGTTGACGCTCACGAGCGGGTCGTTGACGAGGTCGAGCACCTTCGAGCACTCGGACTCGTAGCAGTTCGCGAACGGCGCGAGGTAGCTCGGCTCCGTGAGGTTGACACTGTAGGTGCCACCGGAGGGGGCGTTGGGGTCCGACGTCGAATCGGTGTTGCTGGCGTCGGTCTCTGTCTCGCTGCCGCCACCACAGGCGGTCACGAGGAGAGCGAACGATGCCGCGGCAGCGGCGACACGCAGGGGTGTCTTCATCCGCATGGGGGGATCCTCCTCAATACAGAAGCAGGTGATAGCGG
Source organism: Nocardioidaceae bacterium (assembly GCA_035690425.1). Lineage (GTDB taxonomy): Bacteria > Actinomycetota > Actinomycetes > Propionibacteriales > Nocardioidaceae > DASSKO01. The sequence continues at coordinate 7,703 of DASSKO010000065.1, read as the reverse complement.
AGTCGGTTCTCGCGCCGGGACGATGATGACCTGCCACGGACGTCCAGGACAGTCCTGAGATGCGATCGGCGTCTTATCGTTACCGGATCGTGTTCGATCTGCAGAACAATGTCACAGCACGTGATTCTCCGCGGGGCCCGGCTTGCTGTGCAGCAACCGCGGAGCCGCGCCGACTACGCCTGTGGAGCGGACGGCGAGAGGGGCCGCTCCGCTGGAGCGACCCCTCTCACTGTACATCAACGAACACGCTGTGTGATGCTGCGGCGGTGTGCTGCCGTCCGGTGGGTGACACCGGTGACTCCTGCCGATCTGGCCTCAGACGGGTACGACGTTGAGGTCGACCGTTGCGCTCACGTCGGCGTGCAGCCGCACCGACACCCGGTGCGCGCCCACGGTCTTGATCGGGTTGCCGACCTCGATCCGCCGCTTGTCGACCTCCGGGCCGCCGGCGGCGGTGATCGCGCCGGCGATGTCTGCGGGAGTCACCGCGCCGAAGAGCCGACCGCCGTTGCCGGTGCGCGCCTGCAGGTTGACCGGTTGCGCCTCGAGCCGGGTCTTGATCTGTTCGGCGGTCGCCTCGTCCCGGATCTCCCGGACCGAACGAGCCTTGCGGATCGACTCGACCTGCTTCTCCGCGCCACGCGTCCAACGGATCGCGTGGCCCCGCGGCACGAGGTAGTTGCGGCCGTAGCCGTCCTTGACCTCTACCACGTCGCCGGGTGCGCCGAGGCCGGAGACTTCCTGAGTGAGAATGAGCTTCACGATGGTCCCCTCCCCTATCGAGCGGTCGAGGTGTAGGGCAGCAGGGCTACCTCACGGGCGTTCTTGACCGCGGTGGCGACGTCGCGCTGGTGCTGCACGCAGTTGCCGGAGACGCGGCGGGCACGGATCTTGCCGCGGTCGGAGATGTACTTCCGCAGCAGGTTGGTGTCCTTGTAGTCGACGTAGGTGATCTTGTCCTTGCAGAACGCGCAAACCTTCTTCTTGGGCTTGCGCACGACTGCCTTGGCCATTGTGGTGCTCCTTATCGAGAGCCCGGGTGTGGCCCGGAATGGTCTGCCGGTCGGTCGACCGGCGCTGGTCAGGTGAAACTGGTGCTGCTCGGCCGCGGGTGCCGCTCAGCCATGAGCGACGGCCGGGTGAGTGCCCGTCAGAACGGTGGCTCCTCGGACGCGCCCTGGGGCTGGGCAGCCCACGGGTCCGTCTGCTGAGCGCCGCCCGGCTGACCACCCTGGCCGCCGTACTGCGGTTGGTTGTCGCCCATCGCCCCGCCCTGGCCGGGTGATGCCGGCTGGCTGGCCCACGGGTCGTTGCCGCCACCGCTACCGAACCCGCCACCGCCGCCTCCACCGGCGCGCGTGGTCTTGGTGACCTTCGCGGTGGCATACCGCAGGCTCGGCCCGATCTCGTCGACCTCGCACTCGACGACGGTGCGCTTCTCACCCTCGCGGGTCTCGAAGGACCGCTGCCGGAGCCGTCCCTGCACGACGACGCGGGCGCCCTTTGAGAGCGACTCCGCGACGTTCTCGGCGGCCTGCCGCCAGATCGAGCACCGAAGGAACAGCGCGTCGCCGTCTTTCCACTCGTTGGTCTGCCGGTCGAACTGGCGCGGGGTCGAGGCAACGGTGAAGTTGGCCACGGCCGCACCCGAGGGGGTGAAGCGCAGCTCCGGGTCGTCGGTGAGGTTGCCGACGACGGTGATGACGGTTTCGCCAGCCATCGATACTCCTTCGGATCTGGCGGAGCGGGGTGGGCGTCAGTGGATCTCTGGCCGCAGGACCTTGGTGCGCATCACGGACTCGTTGAGCCCGAGCTGACGGTCGAGCTCCTTGACCGTGGCGGGCTCGGCGGAGAGCTCGACGACGGCGTAGATGCCCTCGGCCTTCTTGTCGATCTCGTAGGCCAGCCGGCGCCGGCCCCACACGTCGACGGTCTCCACCGAGCCGCCGTCGGAGCGGACCAGGTTGAGGTACTGGTCGAGCGAGGGCGCGACCGTGCGCTCCTCGAGATCGGGATCGAGGATGATCATGACTTCGTAGTTACGCATAGCTGCAACCACCTCCTGTGGGCTCAGCGGCCACGGTCTCTCCGTGGCAGGAGGGCTGATGCGTGTGAAAGCCCGGCATCCGCGCCGGGCCGCTCGCACAGACTATCAGCGGCCGGGGCGGCGTCGGGAACCGTGTGCATCGACCTACCATCGCAGACTGCACCGACATCGCGCTGCGGCCGTCCACAGCCCCGGCCTGTCCGCTCGTCTTCTACCGCTCCGTGAACGACGTACGCCGATCGGGCGACCGCGCGTCCTTGTTTCACAGGAACCGTGAAACAAGGACGAGGCAGGCGAACCCGCTCTTGCAAGCGCGGCCGCGAAAGAGCACCGTCAACACATGGGAACCCATGCAGCTCCACGGTTGCGCCTCCCGACGCCGTTGCACCGGCTCCTCAACAGCGACGGGGAGCGGCACCCCACGGAGAACGTCCTTGCGTTCGTCACCCTCGGACTCGGCCTCTGCGCACTGGTTGCGGCGACCAACGCCGGCTGGCACGTCGCCGGCGCCTGGATGGGCCTGGTCGGCGCGGTCCTCGGCGGGGTCGACCAGTTCATCTCCAAGACCACCGGCGAGCGCTGGGTCATCATCACGGGCCTGGTCGCCAGCGGGCTCGGGTTCGTGCTCAACCTCGCCAACGGCGGGCTGATGTAGTCGTCCGAGGCGGCTCGTAGGGTGGCCGCCATGAGCAGCAACCTCCGCATCGGTGCGCATGTCGACGCCCACGACCCCGTCGGGGAGGCGGTTGCCCGCCGAGCCGACGTCGCGCAGTTCTTCCTCGGCGACCCGCAGGGCTGGAAGGGCCCCCGGGTCGACTACGACGGCGGGGCGGCCGCGCTCAAGCAGGTCGCCGCCGACGCGGGCGTGACGCTCTACGTGCACGCGCCCTACGTGCTCAACGTCGCCAGCAGCAACAACCGCATCCGGATCCCGAGCCGCAAGCTGCTGCAGCAGCAGGTCGACGCCGCCGCCGAGATCGGGGCTGCCGGACTGATCGTGCACGGCGGCCACGTGTCCAAGGACGACGACCCGAAGGTGGGGCTCGACAACTGGCGCAAGTGCGTCGAGCGCACCGACCTCAAGCTGCCGCTGCTGATCGAGAACACCGCCGGCGGCGGCAACGCCATGGCCCGCCGGCTCGACCGCATCGCCGAGGTGTGGGAGGCGATCGGCACCGCGGAGGGTGCCGACCGGATCGGCTTCTGCCTCGACACCTGCCACGCGCATGCCGCCGGCGAGGAGCTCGCTGGGGTGGTCGAGCGGGTGCGTGCGATCACCGGGCGCATCGACCTGCTGCATGCCAACGACTCCCGCGACGGCTTCGGCTCGGGAGCCGACCGGCACACCAACCTCGGCGCCGGGCAGATCGACGCCGAGGATCTGGTGGCGGCGGTGGCAGACGCCGACGCCCCCGTGGTCTGCGAGACCCCCGGGGGCGTCGACGGTCAGGCTGCTGACATCGCCTGGCTACGCGATCGCATCGACTCCCGCTAGTTGACGGACACCTTCCGGAAGTCGACGTTGGCGTTGGAGACGGAGTACTCGACGTTGTCGACGTCCTGGCTCCACACATAGTTGGCCTTGTCGAACCACATCGGGATCACCGGCATGTCCTCGAGCACCTGGTCGCCCGCACGCTGGTAGGCCGCGATGCTCTCCTCCGCCGTACTCGCCCGGTCACCCTCGTCCAGAGCCTGGTCGACCGTCTCGTTGGAGTACCCGTAGTAGTTGACGTCGCCGTTGGTGCCGTACATCGGGCGCAGGTAGTTCTCCACGGACGGGTAATCCATGATCCAGCTCAGCCGGTAGGGACCGTCGAAGTCGCCCTCGGAGCGGATCTCGAGGTACTGCGCCCACTCACGAGCCTCCAGCGTGAAGTCGATGCCGAAGGTCTGCTTCCAGCCGTTGCCGACCGCCTCGACCCAGCCGTCGTGGCCGGAACCGGCGTTGAACCACAGCGTCACCTTGTTGCTCGGGATGCCGCCGGCCTCCTCGAACAGCTGCTTGGCCCGCTCGGGGTCGTAGGTGCAGTACTCGCAGGCGTCCTCGCGTGCGCCAGGAACGATCGGGGGCGCGATGTCCTTGGCCGGGATCGCAGTGTTGCTGAGCACCTGCTCGATGATCGTCTGCCGGTCGATCGCCAGCGACAGCGCGTGCCGGAGATCGGGGTCGTCGAAGGGCTCCTGCTCGATCGGGAGCCCGAGGTAGGTGAACGCCGACGAGGGCTCCTCCAGGAACCGCTCACCTGCGGTGGACTTGGCCTCGGCGTAGACCGTCGGGTCGACAGGGCTGATGTCGAGCGTGCCGCCCTGCCAGGCGCGGAAGGCCGCCACCTGGTCGGAGAACATGTCGAACGAGATCGTCTCGGCGTTGCCGCCGAGGTCGCCGGAGTAGTCGGCGTACTGGGTCACCGTGATGTTGGTGTCGTGCTGCCACGGCCCGTCCATCTGATACGGCCCGTAGCCGATCGGTTCCTCGTTGCAGGCCTGGAGGTCGTCGAGGCACTCCTGCGCGATCGCCGCCCACGCCGGGGTGTAGCTCATCGTCAGCGGGAACTGCGAGTACGGCGAGGTGAGCGCCACCTCGATCGTGAGGTCGTCGACCTTCGTCACGCCCGACATCGACTTGCCCTCGCCGGCGCCCTCGATCTTGGACATGAAGCCCGCGGTCGCGGCGGCGTTCTTGGGGTTGGCGGTCCAGTTCCACGCGCGGATGTAGGCGTCGGCGTTGACCGGCTCACCGTTGTGGAAGGTGTAGCCGTCCTTGAGCTTGACCGTCCAGTTGGTGGCGTCGTCGGACGTGATCGACTCCGCAACCCCGTCGTACACGAGCTCGCCGGTCTCGAGGTCGACGCTGACGAGCGGCTCCATGATCGCGCTCAGGACCGCGATGCACTCGGACTCGTAGCACTGGCTCGCCGGCGCCAGGTAGGTCGGCTCGTTCAGGGCGTAGCTGAAGGTGCCGCCCTGCGAGTCCCCTGCCGCTCCCCCTGAACCGGAGCCCTCGGCGTCCGTCGTGTCGTCGTCACCTGATCCGCAGGCGCTGACCAGCAGTGCGAGGGTGGCCGCGGACGCCGTCAGTGACCACGCCCTGCTTCGTCTCGTCATTGTTCCTCCGAGCTGGAATTGGAGTGAAGAACTCGCGCTTCCCGGCCTGCCGGGAATTGCCTGACGATAGGTTAGGGGCAGTCGGCCGACGTTTGGGTAACGGATGCGCATCAACGCGCCACGCTGGCTGCCGCCTTCCCTCCGGTAGCCTCGACGCCCGTGACCTCAGCCATCTCCGTCCGCACCATCACCCCTGCCGAGCATCTGGCCTTCGTACGGGCGCGGGAGTCGGCGAGCTTCCTGCAGACACCGGCATGGGCGCGGGTCAAGAGCGAGTGGGGCGCGGAGTCGGTCGGCTTCTACGCCGGCGCGGAGCTGGTCGGCGCGGGGCTGGTGCTCTACCGGCAGCTGCCCAGGCTCAGGCGCTACCTCGCCTACCTGCCGGAGGGGCCGGTGCTGGACTGGTCCCGGCCCGACCTCGCAGAGCTGCTGGCGGCGTTGGCCGCCCACGCGCGCGCCAACGGCGCCTTCGCCGTGCGTATCGGTGCTCCGGTGCGCGCCCGCAGCTGGCAGGCGGGGACGGTCAAGGCCGCCATCGCCGGCAAGGCAGGCGCGGACGACGCCAGCGGGCGCCTCAGCGACATACCCGCCGACGACACGACGCGGCTGGGCCGTCAGGTCGAGCAGACCCTGCGCTCAGGTGGCTGGAAGCCGCTCGCGGCCGCGGGCGGTTTCACGGCCGGCCAGCCGAAGTATGTCTTCCAGGTGCCGCTCGCCGGCCGTGATGAGGACGCGGTGCTCACGGGGATGAACCAGCTCTGGCGGCGCAACATCAAGAAGGCTGCGAAGGCCGGCGTCGAGGTGCGCGTGAGCGACGGCGCACAGGCGATCGAGGACTTCCACCGGATCTACCTGGAGACCGCGCGACGTGATGGCTTCACCCCGCGCCCGCTGACGTACTTCCACAGCATGCACGCCGCCCTGTCCGCCGAGGACGCTGACCGGATCCGGATCTACCTGGCACACCATGAGGGCGATCTCGTCGCCGCCACGGTGGGGATCCGCGTCGGCACCCACTCCTGGTACTCCTACGGCGCCTCCACCAGCCACAAGCGCGAGGTCCGCGGGTCGAACGCAATCCAGTGGCGGATGATCACCGACGCCATGGCCGCAGGCGCCGAGATCTACGACCTGCGGGGCATCACCGATACCGTCGACGCCGACGACCCGACGATCGGGCTGATCCAGTTCAAGGTCGGCACCGGCGGCGAGGCCGTCGAGTACGTCGGCGAGTGGGACCTACCCATCAACGGCCTCCTGTACAAGGCCTTCGACCTCTACATGCGCCGTCGCTGAGAGGAGCACGGATGGCTTTGACCCTGACCGTCGACGGGCCGCGCTGGCGTGCGCATCTGCGTTCCGTCGCCGACCGCACGCCCGGGCTGGTGCCGGTGGCGAAGGGCAACGGCTACGGCTTCGGAGTCGGCCGGCTCGCCCGCAAGGCGGGGTGGCTGGGCAGCGATCTGCTGGCCGTGGGTGGTTACGGCGAGCTGTCGGAGGTGATGGGACGGTTCGACGGCGACGTGCTGGTGATGACGCCGCGGCGGGTCTCGTCGACCGGAGACTCCGAGCGCGTGCCCACGGACCCGCGGCTGGTGCACACCGTCGGCCGTCCCGAGGACCTGCAGGCACTGACCGCGACCGTCGACCGTCCGCGCGTGCTGGTCGAGGGGCTCACATCGATGCGCCGGCATGGCCTGACGATGGACGAGCTGGCACACCTGGTCGCCCATCCTCCCTCGGGCGTCCGCATCGAGGGCCTCGCGCTGCACCTGCCGATCGGCATCGACGCCACCCAGGAGGTGCGCGACTGGCTGGCACTCGGGCTGACCCGGCAGGTCTTCGTGTCCCATCTGAGCGCCGGGCAGCTGGCGGACCTGCGCACGCGCCACCCCGATGTCACCATCCGCCCACGGGTGGGTACGTCGTTGTGGCTCGGCGACCGCGCCGCGCTGACGGTGTCGGCGACCGTGCTCGACGTACACGCGGTCACCCGGGGGCAGCGGGCCGGCTATCGGCAGCGGCGCGTGCCCCGCGACGGCCACCTGCTCGTCGTCGCCGGCGGGACGGCCCACGGCATCGGCCTGGAGGCGCCCACGGCTGCGGCGTCGGCCCGGCAGCGAGCCATCGCCTTGGCCAGGGGCGGGCTCGACGCCGCCGGGCTGGCGCTCTCGCCGTACTCGTGGGCCGGCCGGCAGCGCTGGTTCCTCGAGCCTCCGCACATGCAGAGCTCGATGCTGTTCCTGCCGGCGTCGGTGCCACCGCCGGCGATCGGCGCCGAGCTCGGTGTGGAGGCCCGGTTCACGACCACGGCCTTCGACCAGGTCACGATCAGCTGACCCGGTGCGCCGGCCCCCTCCGATTTGGCAAGGTACCTGGCCAAATGGGGAGTTCCCCCGCGAGATTCGGGCTCTTCTGACATATCTGTGGGCGGTTTCCGCATGCCCTGAGTGGCGCACGCCGTTCCCTGACTAGGTTTCTGAGCTGTCAAGGAACAGAAACTATGAGCAGGAGAACGGCGTGCGTGGTGTCAGCCTATGGCGCGGGT